>NZ_AUGA01000025.1:0-145465 GCF_000426785.1 Bradyrhizobium sp. th-b2 | reverse complement strand
ACGCTGGTGCCGTTGTAGAACATCTGCACGTTGCCGACGGCCGAGATGCGGCTGTTGTTGTAGTCGTAATCGACCTCGGTCGCCTGAACGAGCATCTGCCCGTCGTTCTTGGCCGGCGGGCGGGTCGGCTTCGGCGGACGCGGATTGTAGGTGAAGGACTGCGCGTGCGCCGGCGTCGCCACGACGATGTCGAGCGCGCTGACCACGACGAGCGCGGTGAGGAGGGCGGAGATCGAGGCGCCAAAAGCGGCCACGCGGCTCCGTTGACGGCGCAGGGCACTGCGCCGCCCGAATGCAGGCGACATCAACTGGCGGGCGGCGACTGTAGCCACTACCCGTCCTCCTGGTACAGCAAGGCTAAGAAGCCGGTGAGGCTACCCACAACGACAGGCAACCACGCCGCAGCGATGGGATGCATCAACTCAGCCTTGCTCAAATCTTCAGTTACTTTCGACAGAACGTAGAGCAGAAAGCCTGCGCCCACGCCACTCAAAACCATCTTCTGCACGCCGCCCATCCGGAAGAAACGAAGGCTCACAGAAGCCGCCAACATCACCATCGCAGCCAGCAAAAATGGCTGCGCGATGAGCTTTTGATACTGCAAGCGATAGCCCGCCGTCGCGAACCCCGAACTCTCCGACGAACGGATGTAGGTCGGCAGTTGCCAAAAGGACACAGTTTCGGGGGTGGAGAAACTGTTGCGCACCTGTGCCGGAGTAAGGGTGGTGGTCAGGTAGAAGGTGTCCTGGTCCTGCGGAGGCTTGTCGAGGGTGTATCTGCGTACGCCCTTGAACACCCAGCGCCCTTCTTCGAGCGCCGCTTCGCGGGCTTCGATTCGCTCCTTGAACTGCAGCGCCGTATCGAATCGAAACACGGTGAGGCCGGTCAGCCGGACGCCCTGCTGCTCGCTGCGGGCCGCATTGATGATCGCCTGACCCTCATCGTTGATCTGGTTCAGCCAGAAGCCGGCCGCATCCTGGATGCCGCCGCCCGGCGCCGAGCCGAACAGCTCGGCCTCCATGCGTTTGGACAGCTCGCGCAGATTGGCCGACACCGGATTGTAGGCCGTGGTCGCGAAGACGCCGAGCACGATCGCACTGACCAGCGCCGGCGAGATGAATTGCCAGGCCGACACGCCGGCGGCGCGCGCCACGACGAGCTCCAGCCGCCGCGACAAAGCGAGATAGCAGGTCATCGCGCCGATCAGCACGCAGAACGGCATCAGCTTCTCGAGCAGTTGCGGCACGCGAAACAGCGAGGTCTCCGCGACCGTGATCGCGGAGGCCCCGACGAGGCCCGACGTCTTGCGCACCATCTCGATGTAGTCGACCAGCACGAGCAGCACGAAGATGCCCGCGAACACGCCCACCGCCGCGACGACGAAGCGGCCGGCGAAGTAACGTCCGAGCGTGTTTGTCACTATGCTCATGCGGTTGCCGGCCTCCCGAAGAGGCGCGCAATGCGCTCGTTGTTCCTGTTGATCGCTTCCATCAGCGCCGCCGGCGGCTCGACGACCACACCGCCGACGATCATCCAGATGCCGATGGCGATGCCGCCGAACAGCATCAGATACTGCACCAGCGCCGCCAGCGGCGACTTCACCGCCACGACGGAGCAGGCGAATCCGACCATGCGCAGCCCGAACACCGCGAACACCGAGCCGCCGATCGAGAAATTGCGGCTTTGGCGCGTGGTGCGCGGCGCACCGAGGAAGGCAAAGGTGAGGGCAGCGAATGCGAACGGATAGATCGGCGCCATGAAGCGATCATGCAGCTCGGCGAAGAACTGGCCCGACAGCTGTTGATAGGTCTGATCGTTCTCGTCCGGCCACATCAGTTCCCAGAGGTAACGTTCGCGAATCCCGAGCGTGACGTCGCGGCCCTGCGAGAATTTCGACATGTCGAAGGCGTAGCGCTGAAACACCACCAGCGTCGGATCGCGCTTGCCGACTTCGAATCGCTCAAGATTGCCGTCCTCCAGCACGAGATACGAGCCGCTCTCGTTCTTCAGCACGGTGCCGTGGTCGGCGACGATGGTGACGCGCTGCTGCGGATCGCGGCGGTCGTCGACGAAGACGCCGCCGAGCACGCCGCCGGGCAGGCGCTCGCGGATGCGAATCGTCAGATTCTGGTCGAGCTGGGCAAAGCGGCCGGGCTGCAGGATGTTGGTCAGCACGTCGGCGGTGATCTCGGCATCCCACTGCTTGATTCGGCGCATGCCGTCGGGGGCGAGATAGGCGCCGATGAAGGCGACCAGCGCCGCGACCACGCAGGTGGCAAAGAAGAACGGCCGGAACAGCCGGAACGGCGAGAAGCCCGCCGCGTTCATCACGATGATTTCGGAATCGGTCGCGAGCTTGTTCAGCGTGTGGGAGATCGCGATCATCAGCGCGATCGGGGCGATGATCAGGACCAGGGCCGGGATCACGAGACCGGTGATGCCGAGGAAGGTCAGGATGGTCTGACCCTGGCTCGTCATCAGGTCGATGCCGCGCAACGCCTGCGTAATCCAGATCACGCCGGTGAGGCTGACCAGGACAAGCGCAAACGACGCCAGCGTCGTCTTGAAGATGTACTTGTCGATCGACCCCATCGCTACCGCACGACCCCCAACGACCCCCTTCGCACACCAAAACGCACGGCTTTCGACCAATCCCGTCAACCCGGGTTCCCCTTTGGTCGAGCCGCGGACCCGTCCGGCTCACACTCTCACTACCATCCCTTTGATCCATCAACAAAATGGCCGAGCCAAGGCGCGCTTAATTTATGGTTAATTATTCGCTTTTGTGACCTTCCGGCCACTCCGGCGCTTGGCAGCAGCGCGGCCGACAGGTCATAGTGTGTCACAAGCTCGGTCCGGGGCATTCCGGACCGCTATCGCAATGCTCACCCCGCGTGCCGGAAGGACCGCCTCAGGTCCGAGCAACACCCTGAGTTCTGGAGGATTTTCCTATGTCCGACGCCGTCAAGGTCGGCTTTGTCCCATTCTCCGCGTCTGCTCGCGGCATTCTGGTGGTCTTTTGCGACGAGCAGTTGAAGCTGGGAGCCGCCACCCGGAAGGCGCTGGGAGCTGCCGCCGAGACGGTGAAGCGGGCCGCGGCCGCCAACCAGTTCAAGGGCAAGAGCGGGGCAACCCTCGACATCCTGGCGCCGGAGGGAATCAAGGTCGAGCGGCTGATCGTGATCGGCACCGGCACGCCGGCCGACCTCAAGGAGAAGGATTTTCTCAAATTCGGCGGTGTGGCGGCCGGCAAGCTGAACGCCGGCAGCGCTGCGATGACCGTCTTCGCCGAACTGCCCGATGCCGCGATGGCGGCTGGCCAGGCGGCGGCGATCGCCACCGGCATCCGCCTGCGCGCTTACAAGTTCGACCGCTACAAGACCAGGAAGAAGGACGAGGACGGCGCCGTGCGGGCCGACGTCTCGATTGCGGTCGACGATGTTGCTGCCGCCAAGAAGGCCTTCGCGCCCGAGGCCTCCATTGTCGACGGCGTGAACCTGGCGCGTGAGCTCGTCAACGAGCCGCCGAACGTACTGTACCCCGAAGAGTTCGCGCGTCGCGCAAGCCAGCTTCGCAAGCTCGGGGTCAGTGTCGAGGTGCTCGACGTCAAGGCGATGACCAAGCTCGGCATGGGCGCGCTGCTCGGCGTCGCGCAGGGATCGGCGCGGCCCGGTCGCACCGTGATCATGCGCTGGAACGGCGGCAAGAAGAGCGAGGCGCCGGTCGCGTTCGTCGGCAAGGGCGTCTGCTTCGACACCGGCGGCATCTCCATCAAGTCGGCCGGCGGCATGGAGGATATGAAGGGTGACATGGGCGGCGCAGCCTGCGTGGTCGGGCTGATGCACGCGCTCGCCGTGCGCAAGGCCCGCGTCAACGCGGTCGGCGCCATCGGCCTCGTCGAGAACATGCCCGACGGCAATGCCCAGCGTCCCGGCGACATCGTCACCTCGATGTCGGGCCAGACCATCGAAATCATCAACACCGACGCCGAGGGGCGCCTCGTGCTCGCCGACGTGCTCTGGTACGTCGCCAAAAAGTTCAAGCCGAAATTCATGGTCGATCTTGCAACGCTGACCGGCGCCATCATGGTCGCGCTCGGCACCGACCACGCCGGCATGTTCTCCAACAATGACGAACTCGCCGAACGGCTGGCCAAGGTCGGGCTGGAGACCGGCGAGAAAGTGTGGCGCATGCCGCTCGGTCCCGAATACGACAAGCAGATCGACTCGCAATTCGCCGACATGAAGAACACCGGCGGGCGCAATGGCGGCTCGATCACGGCCGCGCAATTCCTGCAGCGTTTCGTCGACGGCACGCCCTGGGCCCATCTCGACATCGCCGGCACCGCGATGGGCGCGCCGAAGACGGAGATCAATCAGAGCTGGGGTTCTGGTTATGGCGTCCGGCTGCTCGAGCGGCTGGTCTCCGAGTATTATGAGGCCAAGAAATAGAGTGTCGGCCGCCGCATGACCGAGGTTCTGTTCTACCATCTGCAGAACATGACGCTGGAAAGCGTGCTGCCGCCGCTGCTCGAGAAGTCACTCGAGCGCGGCTGGCGCGTGGTCGTGCAATCGACGTCGCAGGAACGCGCCGAGACGCTCGACGCGCATCTGTGGACCTACAGCGACGATTCGTTCCTGCCGCACGCGACCTCGCGCGTGGCCGACGCGCAGGACCAGCCGATCATCCTGTCGATCGAGGAGGGCAATCCGAACCGGGCCAATGTCCGCTTCCTGGTCGACAACGCGGCGCTCCCGGCCGACTGCGACAGCTACGAGCGGGTGGTGCTCGTGTTCAACGGCGACGACCCCGACGCGCTGGCTTCGGCCAGGGAAAGCTGGACCGCTTGCAAAGCCCGCGGCTTCGAGGTCACCTATTGGCAGACCGACGAGCGGGGACGCTGGCAGCGCCAATAGCGATATCGACGAATTAATGATAATTCGAGGTTTCCTTCGAGTTTCCCGGGGCGGGCCACGGTCATGCCGCAAAGTGATGTTCGGACAAGCCCTTAGGTAAAGGGGTCAGGAGCCTTGTCGATCGTGCGAGACGGAACATTCAGTCGGAAGTCGCTGCTGGCCTTGCTGGTGCTTGCGCCGGGTCTTGCCGGCTGCTCGAGCGGATCCGACATTTTTTCGCGCGACGCGGATTGGTTCTCGCGTCCCGGACGGGTGTTCATTCGCAACATCTCGATCGAATCGCCGCCGCTTACGCCGGACAAGCCCGTGACCAACGACGATCTCGTCAGTGCTGACGGAGGCTGTCCGGGCATGGCGCCGCCGGCCGGTGCCGCCGGTGCGAACGCGTTGGCCGACGGGGCTGCCGCGGCACCGCCGCCGCAGCCGACGGGCGGCAGCGTCGCGCTTGGTCACACCGAATGCGACGTCGTGCGCGGCATCGGTGCCCCCGACAGTGTGAACTTGTCGAGCGGGCCGGGCGGCGGGCGCGTCGCAGTCGTGACCTGGTCGCGCGGTGCGCGCGCCGGTATCTATACGTTCAGCTCAGGGCGTCTGACGTCGGTCGAGCGTGGCCCGGATCCCGCGCCGGAGCCGAAGGCAGTCAAGCCGAAGAAGAAAAAGACCGCGCACAGCTAGAGCATTTTTGCCGCAGCGGCAGGTCGACGCCTGCATGCGCGGGCATAACACCGGTAAGAATGAGAGCCCAGGCTCCCTCCGCACGTCGTCCCTGCGAAAGCAGGGACCCATACTCCGCGGCGGATGTGGTTAAGGGGACTCGTCGTTCGACGATCGCGCAACAATGACCATCTGTGGTTATGGGTCCCTGCTTTCGCAGGGACGACACCGGATATGTGGCTCCGCCCGGCGGATCAAATCTAGTTCGCGGCCTCGTCAAGTTCGGCGCTGGCTTCCAGCCACTCTTCCTCGGCGCGCTGCAATGCGGTTTCCGCGCCGGCACGCGCCTTGGTCAGCTGTGCGGCCTGTTTGGGATCGCGCGTGAAAATATCGGGCAGCGCCAGCGCGGTATCGATCTTGCCAATGATGCCGTTGATGCGCTCGATTTCGGCCTCGGCCTGCGTGATCCGTTGCCTCGGTGAAGAGCGCTTGTCATTGCGGTTGCGTTCGGGCCGTGCCGGCTCCTTGACGCGCTCGCGTGATGCCGGGCGGCCGTCATTGGCCGACAGGATCATGCGTCGATAGTCGTCGAGATCGCCGTCGTAGGTGGTCACGGTCTGGTTGGCCACGACCCACAACCGGTCCGCGCAGGCCTCGATCAGATAGCGATCGTGCGAGACCATCATCACGGCGCCGGGGAAGTCGTTGATCGCTTCCGCCAGCGCGGCGCGGCTGTCGATATCGAGATGGTTGGTCGGCTCGTCCAGGATGATCATGTTCGGGCCGTAGAACGTCGCGAGCCCAAGCAGCAGCCGCGCCTTCTCGCCGCCCGACAGGCTCCTCACCAGCGTGTCGCCGGCCTTGCCGGAGAAGCCGATCGCGCCGACGCGGCCGCGCACCTTGCTCTCCGGCGCTTCGGGCATCAGCTTGCGGATGTGATCATAGGGCGAGCCGTCGAGATTGAGTTCGTCGACCTGATGCTGGGCGAAATAGCCGACCGACAGCTTGTCCGCCTTGGTGATTCTCCCCGAGAACGGCGCGAGCTTGCCCGCCAGCAGCTTGACCAGCGTCGACTTGCCGTTGCCGTTGGAGCCGAGCAGCGCGATGCGGTCATCGGTGTCGACGCGCAGCGTCACGCGATTGAGCACCGGCTTGCCGGGCTCGTAGCCGACCGAGACGTCATCGACGGCGATGATCGGCGGCGACAGCAGCTTCTCCGGCGCCGGAAACGAGATCTCGCGAACATCCTGGGTCACCAGCGCGGTGATCGGCTTCATCCGCTCCAGCATCTTGACGCGCGACTGCGCCTGCCGCGCCTTCGAGGCCTTGGCCTTGAAGCGGTCGACGAAATCCTGCAGGCGCTTGCGCTCGTCGGCCTGGCGCTTGGCGTGCTTGGCGTCGAGCAATTCGCGCGAGGCGCGCTGCTCCTCGAACGAGGAATAGGTGCCCTTGTAGAGCGTCAGCTTGCCGCGATCGAGGTGCAGGATCTGATCGACCGAGGTGTCCAGCAGATCGCGGTCGTGGCTGATTACGATTACGGTGCGCGGATAGGTGGCGAGGTGGTTCTCCAGCCACAACGTGCCTTCGAGATCGAGATAGTTGGTCGGTTCGTCCAGCAGCAGCAGATCGGGCGCGGAGAACAGCGTCGCCGCCAGCGCCACGCGCATGCGCCAGCCGCCGGAAAATTCCGCGCATGGCCGTGCCTGGTCGGCTGTCGAGAAGCCTAGGCCGGAGAGGATCGCCGCGGCACGGGCAGGAGCCGAATGGGCGTCGATGTCGACCAGCCGGGTCTGGATATCGGCAATCCGATGCGGATCGTGCGCAGTCTCCGCCTCGCGCAGCAGCGCGTCGCGTTCGAGATCGGCCTTCAGCACGACATTGATCAGGCTTTCGGGGCCGTCGGGCGCTTCCTGCGCGAGGCTGCCGATCCGCCAGCGCGGCGGCAGCGCAATGCTGCCGCTCTCGACCGGAAGGTCACCGCGGATGGCATGAAACAGCGTCGACTTGCCGACGCCGTTGCGGCCGACAAATCCGACCCGTGCGCCGGGCACAATCTGCACAGAACTGTGATCGATCAACAGCCGTCCGGCGATCCGGACCGAGATGTCAGTGATGGAGAGCATGCAGCGTTGTCACCGGACCCGCTGCCAAACGCAACCCATCTGTTCGTAAAATCTCTTCGTAAAGTCTCTTTGGAGCTGTTGGAAAAGCGCAACTGGGCTGCTGGACAGCCCACAACATCTAATGCTGATCGTTTTCCCGTCGACGCATCTCGTCGAGCAATCGCTGCAGGCGGGACGAAAGCGCCGGCTCCGGCCGGATATTCTGTCGAAGCCGTTCACCCACGGCATCGCAGATGTAACGGCAGGTCTTGTGATCGATTTGATCTGGATCGTTGTCGATCTGGGTCATTGGCACGTCTTTCGGCGAGTTCCACCTCGCGTGTTGGAGTCAATTCTCGCCATAACAAGTCGCGACCCCGAATTTGGTTTCCGTCCAGCCTTGCTCTCGCCTGGAAGTAGTGCGGAGCGTCACAGTGGTGCGGGTTCCCGTAGACGTGAAAAAGCCCCGGCGCAGGGCCGGGGCTGAGACAAGTCAGGGGAGCATAGGGGGAAGTCAGATCAGTAGCAGCGGTTGACCAGGCGCCTGCGCGGACCCCACGGGGTCGGCACCACGCGGCGGACATAGCAGCCGCCACCGTAGCCATATCCGCCGTAGTAGGCGGGACCTCCGACGATGACGCGCGGGCCGCCCCACCAGCCGTGATGCCATCCACCGTGCCAGCCGCCATGCCAACCACCCCAGGCCGAGGCGGAGGTCGGGGCGAGCGCCGCGGCACCGAGCGAAATCGCGGCGACTGCGGCAAGCGAAATTTTGCGTAACATGATCGTCTCCTCGAGGTATGGGCGCGTTGCGCCCGCGGTGACATCGTTTCCCGAGACGTCCTGTGAGGCTTGCGGGTGGGCCGGCAAGGCGTCCGATCGATGGAGAGCCTAGGCGGGGTGAGCTGAACGACAGCGGCACGGCGCTGACAGGATGGGTTCACTTAGGTGAAATCGCGGTAAGTCGGCTGACCCAGCATTTGTCCGGGGACCGCCCGGACGACGGTTTTTGTCGTGAAAATGCATCAAAACTAAAGGCTAACGCGTCACAGGGGCGCTTGCCGTTACCCCATCGCGCCGATATAAGCCCCGGCAACTCCCAGCCACCGTTTACAAGGACGAAATCATGGCGATTGAACGCACCTTTTCGATCATCAAGCCCGACGCCACCGAGCGCAACCTGACCGGCGCGGTCAATGCGGTGATCGAGAAGGCGGGCCTGCGGGTCGTGGCGCAGAAGCGCATCCGCATGACCCGCGGCCAGGCCGAGACCTTCTACGCCGTTCACAAGGCGCGCCCGTTCTTCGGCGAGCTGGTCGACTTCATGACCTCGGGCCCGGTGGTGGTTCAGGTGCTGGAAGGCGAGGGCGCGATCCCCAAATATCGCGACGTGATGGGCGCGACCGATCCGTCGAAGGCCGCCGAAGGCACCATCCGCAAGCTCTATGCGAAGTCGATCGGCGAGAATTCGGTGCACGGTTCGGATGCGCCGGAAACCGCGGTGATCGAGATCGCGCAATTCTTCGCCGGCAACGAGATCGTCGGCTAACGCCGTTTAACTGAAGGTGGCACGGTCCTCTGACGGGACCGTGTCGAACTAAACCGGGGAGCGGCGGACGACCTCCGCCAGGGGCGGCCGCAAGGCCGAATAGGACTCGCTGTGGACTGGCTGTGGCAGATCTTTGATCCCGCGAACATCGGCGCGTTCTTCACCCAGTTCAAGAACGAGATGGCGACGCCGACCTTCTGGGTCGCCGTCGGCAAGATCATCTGGATCAACGTTCTGCTGTCGGGCGACAACGCGCTCGTGATCGCGCTCGCCTGCCGCGGGCTCGCGCCGCGCCAACGGCTGTGGGGTATGATTCTCGGCGCCGCCGCGGCGGTGCTGCTGCGCGTCATCTTCACCGGCATCGTCGCCAGCCTGATGGAGCTTCCCTACCTGAAGCTGGTCGGCGGACTGGCGCTGATCGTGATCGCCGCCAAGCTCTTGGTGCCGGAGCAGGAGGACGAGGACAGCGTGCATGCGGCCTCGCATCTGTGGGCCGCGGTTCAGATCGTTGTCGTCGCCGACATCGTGATGAGCCTCGACAATGTGATCGCGGTAGCCGCCGCCGCCAACGGCAGCGTGCCGCTGCTGGTGCTCGGACTTGCGATCAGCGTTCCCCTGATCGTGGCCGGTGCGGCGTTGATCATGGCGCTGCTCAACAAGCTGCCGGTCCTGGTCTGGGCCGGTGCCGCGCTGCTCGGCTGGATCGCGGGCGACGTCATCGCGACCGATCCGGCGGTGCATCCGAAGCTGGATGCGCTGTTCGCCGGATCGCTCGGCGCCAAGCTCGATTCCTGGCTGGCCGCAGTCGGGATGTCGCCGCAATTCGGCCATGGCGGCAACGGCGGCGAGATCACGCTCGCGGTGCTTGGCATCGTCGTTGTGTTGGTTGCGGGATCGCTCTGGCGCCGCCATGCGGTCCGGAAGGCCAAGCACGCCGCCAAGGCGGTGTGACGGGGCAGAGGCCCTCGAGCGATCGCTTGGTCCGGTCCTCGACGTCGCCCGGTACAGGGCCGCTGGGTGATCCCTGATTTGTAACGGCGCATCTCTGATATCGGATCTGCCCTTAATTCCGCCCGAACTGCATGCGATGCTTCTGGACAGTCCGTTCCTGCGGCTCGCGGCGACGCCCGCGGCATCAAAAGATGACCCGACATCTGGGCCGCCAATCATAACGTCATCCACACCTGCGATGAGTGGAAGAGTTACCTTGCACGGCTGTTTGCCCTGACCGATCGCAACCGCGACGGACATCTCGATCCATCCGAATTCACACTCATCGGTCGGGCTGCAGGGCGAAATGAAAGCTGAAAGCACTGATCAGTAGGCACCGATGCCGGGCGCCGCTGCTGATGTGGATTTCAGCAGATGAGCCGCCGCGGTGTTCAAGTTTCGCACCGCGCCAATCAGGAGACAGTGAGTGCTGCATTCCGATATAGCGGCGAGGCGACGCTTTCAGCTCATCCTGGTCAAGCCGTCTCACTACGATGACGACGGATACGTGATCCGATGGTGGCGCGCCATGACGCCGTCGAATTCGCTGGCGGCCGTGTATGGCATTGCGGCGGATTGCGCCGAACGCCGGGTGCTCGGGCCCGATGTCGATTTTGATATTGAAGCCATCGACGAGACCAATACGCGCATCGACATCCCGGCGCTGCTACGCCGCTTCAGGAGTCACGGCGGGTTCGGATGTGTGGCCCTGATCGGTGTTCAATCGAACCAATATCCGCGCGCCCTCGACATCGCCCGTTCGTTCCGGGCAGCCGGGATTGCGGTTGCCATCGGTGGTTTTCATGTCTCAGGCTGCCTGTCGATGCTGGATGGCCGCGCCGTGGAACTCGACGCTTGCCGGGAGATGGGCGTCGCCATATTCGCGGGTGAAGCCGAAGGGCGTCTTGAATCCGTCATTGCCGACGTAGCCGCGGGACGCCTCGCGCCGCTCTACAACCACATGAAAGAGTTGCCGGGCATGGACGGCGTGCCGGTGCCGTTCCTCCCGAAGCGATATATCGAACGGACGCTTGGCTCCAGCGCCAGTTTCGATGCCGGCCGCGGCTGCCCCTACCAGTGCTCGTTTTGTACCATTATCAACGTGCAAGGCCGCAAATCGCGCTACCGATCGGCCGACGATGTAGAGCACATCGTGCGCCTCAACTGGGCCCAAGGCATTCGAAAATTCTTCATCACCGACGATAACTTTGCGCGCAACAAAGAGTGGGAATCGACCTTCGATCGCCTCATCCAGCTCCGCGAAATGGACGGCATCCCGCTCGGCCTGATGATCCAGGTCGACACGCTATGCCACAAGATCCCCAACTTCATGGAAAAGGCAAAACGCGCCGGAGTAACAAAGGTCTTCATTGGACTTGAAAACATCAACCCCGACAATCTTGCGCTAGCGAAGAAGCGGCAGAACAAGATCACCGAGTATCGAAAGATGCTGCTGGCCTGGAAGGAGCAGGGCATCTTGACCATCGCGGGCTATATCCTGGGCTTTCCAGCCGACACGCCGGAGACAATCAAACGCGACATCGCCATCATCCAGGAAGAACTGCCGATCGACCTTCTCGAGTTCTTTTGTCTGACGCCGCTGCCCGGCTCTGAAGATCACCAGACGCTCTGGAAAAACGGCACAGCCATGGAAGCGGACCTCAACAGCTACGATGTCGAACACGT
This sequence comes from Bradyrhizobium sp. th-b2, assembly GCF_000426785.1. NCBI lineage: Bacteria > Pseudomonadati > Pseudomonadota > Alphaproteobacteria > Hyphomicrobiales > Nitrobacteraceae > Bradyrhizobium > Bradyrhizobium sp. th-b2. The sequence goes on along the minus strand of NZ_AUGA01000025.1, from coordinate 133,568 downwards.
CTGTACGGCCCATCCCAAGATGAGCAAGCAAGAGTGGCAGGACATCTATCACGAGGCCTGGCAGCTCTATTATACGCCCAAGCACATGAAGGTTCTGCTGCGACGCGCCGCGGCCACCGGCGTTCCGATCGGCAATCTCGCAAAGTACCTACTCACTTTTTCGACGACGGATCGCCTCGAAAAGGTACATCCCCTTCAGGGTGGGATTTTCCGCCTCAAGCATCCGTCCGAGCGGCGACCAGGCTTGCCGCGCGAGAACCCCTGGCTGTTCTGGCTGCGCTTTGGTTGCGAGACGCTCGTGAAGCACAGCGTCCTCACCGTGGCGATCGGACGGTTGTTGATCTGGAAAACGGTCATCGCCTACACCCCGGGGGCCGGCAACTATCTTGACCGCGCGCTCACGCCGGTCAGCGACGACGGCGATGAGACGCTCGACCTTCTCACCAAGACGGCGGGCGCACGCGCTGCGGTCGCTCATTTCAAGAAAATCGCGGGACTGACGGGCACCCAAGTCGCTTGATGCAAGGCCCAAGGTTAGCGCCGCACAATCGAGCCGGAACGCCCGACCAGCCGCGCCAATTGCTTGAAGCGGCTGCCGACACGGTCGGCGACCAGATCCACCATCCGGTGCTCGAACACCAGCATCAACTTGCGGCCTTGCGTGCGGAAATGGGTTGCCGGCAGCACGCCGGTGCGCGCCGCCGTGATCAGATGCGCGACGCGGAACGCGGCGCCGAGCACGCGCGCGCGCTCGTCCATCGCCGGCGTCACCAGCGCGCGGATCTGCGACGGCGGTTCGTTTTCCTCGCTGAGGCCGGCGTAGCGATAGAACACCGAGAGCGCGACGAAGGCGCGCCCCTGATGGGTGATCGAGCCGAAATTGCCGTTCATGATCAGGCTGAGGGTTTCCTCGCCGCGATGATCGGGATGCACGCGCCAGCCGATGTCGGAGAGCAGGCAGGCGACGTGACGCAGCCTGCGGTCTTCCTCGGTCTCGCGCAGCCTGACGACGCGCACCAGCCGGTCGGTCCACGCCGTCAGCTCCTGGGCGTGGCGGGCCGAGCGCGACAGCAGTTCGTTGAGGTTCTGCGCGGCGCAGACCAGCCCGTCCTTGGCGCGCTCGGCCTGCGGCAGCATCTCGTAGAGCAGGCCTTCGCGCACGCCGAAGGTCGAGAACACGATGGTCTTCGGCTGCGCGACGCGGATGATGTATTCGAGCACAAGCGCGGCATAGGCAAGTAGCGGCCGCCGCGCATCGGCGACCGACTCGATGTTGGCCAGCATGTTGGTGGCCGCCAGCCGCCGCAGCCGCTGCGCGAAGTCGAGTGCGTCGGCCGCCGGGATCGAGTAGCCGTGCATCACTTTGAGCGGATAACCGCTCTGGATGATGTGAATGCGCGCCAGCGCACGCCAGGTGCCGCCGACCGCGTAGAAGGTGCGGCCGCGGCCGGTCTTGAGCTGGGCGACGCCGAGCAACTCGTTCTTGACGATGCGCTCCGCGCGCTTGATCGATTTGTCCGAGAGGTCCTGCAGCGCGAGGCTGCCGAGCGGCAGCGTCACGCCGCTGCGCACGCGGTTGCCCTTGACGTCGATCAGTTCGAGCGAGCCGCCGCCGAGATCGCCGACGATGCCGTTCGGATTGTGCACGCCCGACACGACGCCGAGCGCGGACAGTTTCGCTTCACGCGGTCCGGACAGAATCTCGATCTTGGCGCCGCAGATGCGCTCGGCCTTGGCGATGAAGTCCGGACCGTTCTTGGCGTCGCGGCAGGCCGCGGTCGCGATCGCGTAGACGCGGCCGACCTGCTGGATCCTGCACAGTGCGCGAAAGCGGCGCAGCGCGGTGAGCGCCTTGTTGACCGCATCGGTCGCGAGCAGGCCGGTGCTCTGCACCTCGCGGCCGAGCCCGCACAGCGCCTTCTCGTTGAAGATCATGACGAGGCTGCGCGCCATCGCCTCGTAGACCACGAGACGAACCGAGTTCGAGCCGATATCGATCACAGCGACGCTGGAAGCGCGCTTCCGCGGCCGCTTCACAGGAAAGCCCCCTTAAGACGATGGCTGCTGACGCTCGTTGCGACGCGTGAGCCGGCGCGGTGAAGATTCCTTGAGAGACTTACCACGGCCGGACAGACTCGGATTTGTCATGAAGTAGTCATGCAGGTTGAACGGCTCTTCGCCTTTCGCGGCCTTCATACGCGTTGACGACCCGTCCGGCAACAATTGCCAGCTCTGCTCGGTGTCCTTCAGGTTCGCGACCATGATCTGTTCGAGAACCTGCTGATGCACCGTGGGATTTTGCAGCGGACAGAGAACCTCGACGCGGCGGTCGAGGTTCCGCGGCATCATGTCGGCGGACGAGATATACACAGCAGCTTTTGTGCTCGGCAGGCCCTGACCCATGCCGAAGCAATAGATCCGGCCGTGTTCCAGGAACCGGCCGATCACCGATTTGACGCGAATATTCTCCGACAATCCCGGCAGCCCCGGCCGCAGGCAGCAGATGCCGCGCACCACGAGCTCGATCGAGACGCCGGCCTGCGAGGCCTCGTACAGGGCGTCGATGATGTCGGGATCGACCAGCGCGTTCATCTTCATCCAGATCGCGCCGGGCCGGCCATGTTTGACGTGGGCGATCTCGCCGTGGATGTGCTCGATGATCCGCTTGCGCAATGTCAGCGGCGACACCGCCATCTTCTCGATGTCGCTCGGCTCGGCATAGCCGGTGATGTAGTTGAACACCCGCGCGGCGTCGCGGCCGATGATCGGGTCCGACGTGAAGTAGGAGACGTCGGTGTAGATGCGCGCGGTGACCGGATGATAGTTGCCGGTGCCGGTGTGTACATAGGTCGTGAGATTGCCGCCCTCGCGGCGCACCACCATCGACAGCTTGGCGTGCGTCTTCAGTTCGATGAAGCCGTAGACCACCTGCACGCCGGCGCGCTCGAGATCGCGGGCCCAGCGGATATTGGCCTCCTCGTCGAAGCGCGCCTTCAATTCGATCAGCGCGGTCACCGACTTGCCGGCCTCGGCGGCATCCGCCAGCGCGCGCACGATCGGCGAATTGTTCGAGGTACGGTAGAGCGTCTGCTTGATCGCGACCACGTCAGGATCACGCGCCGCTTGCTGCAGGAACTGCACGACGACGTCGAAGGATTCGTAGGGGTGATGGACCACGAGGTCCTTCTGCCGGATAGCGGCGAAGATATCGCCGCCATGATCGCGCACCCGTTCGGGATGGCGCGGCACATAGGGCGGGAATTCGAGGTCGGGGCGATCGAGGCGGGTGAGCTGCGACAGCTCGTTCATCGCGAGCACGCCATCGACCAGGATCACTTCATCGTTCGCTGCCGACAAGGCGTGCTGCACGAAGCTGCGCAGCTCTTCGGGCATCTTGGCTTCGATCTCGAGCCGGATCACCGATCCGCGCCGGCGGCGCTTCAGCGCCGTCTCAAACAGGCGAACGAGGTCTTCGGCTTCTTCCTCGATTTCGAGTTCGGAGTCCCTGATGATGCGGAACGCACCCTGGCCCTTGACGGTGTAGCCGGGGAACAGGCGGCCGATGAACAGACCAGTGGCCTGCTCGAGTGTGATCAGCCGCGCCGGACCGCTTTCCTTCGTGGAGGGAAGGCGGATGAAGCGGTCGATCTTGCCGGGCATGCGGATCAGCGCGTTCATCGCCTTGCCGTCGGAGATCCGCGACAATTGCAGCGCCACGGTGAAGCCGAGGTTCGGGATGAAGGGGAAGGGATGCGCCGGGTCGATCGCCAGCGGCGTCAGCAGCGGGAAGATATTGTGGAGGAAGTGATCCTCGATCCAGGTGCGTTCGGACTTGGTGACGTCGCGGCCATCGACCAGCTGGATGCCGACCTTGGACAGGATATCCCGCAGATCACTCCAGATCGCCTGCTGGTCGGAGGCGAGCTGCGACACGGTCTTGTTGATCATCACGAGCTGCTCGGCCGGCAGCAGGCCGTCCGGGCTGCGCTCGGCAATGCCCTCGCGGACCTGCGCCTTGATGCCGGCAACGCGGACCATGAAGAACTCGTCAAGGTTATTCGCCGAAATCGACAGGAAGCGGACCCGCTCCAGCACGGGATGGCCGGTATTGACCGATTCCTCGAGCACCCGCCGGTTGAAGTGCAGCCAGGAGAGCTCCCGGTTGATGAATCGCTCGGGGCTGGATGCGATCGCGGGGACGGCGGGCAGCTCCGCCTCTTTTTCTTTGATTTCAGTAGCTTGTGCCGAGTCCATCAAGTGCTGGTCCAATTCGGGGCAGGGAGCCGGAGCGGTGTAGCCGAGGGCCGCACAGACCATGTGATATTGCGATGACGTTTCGATGACATTGATGTTCCGCCGGCCTGCGCCGTCAAGCCGCGGGACCCGTCAGGCATCGCGCAACAGCTCCGCCGCCAGCGCCCGCGTTACCGGACGGCCGAGCCGCAGCGCCTCGGTATCCAGGAGCTCGACCGCCTGCCGGACGGCAACGTAGGAGCGCTCGATCCGGTTGCAGAGGTAGCTGACCAGCGGCTCGTCCACGTTCATCTGGCGGTCGGCGCAGAATTTTACGATCAGGCCGCGGAACAGCTGGTCGTCGGGCGGCAGCAGTGTCACCGTCGGCACCGCGCGGAGCCGGGAGCGCAGATCGCGCAATTCGATCTCGAACGCCGACGGCGGAATGCGCGCCGTGATCAGTACAAAGGCGTCGTCCTGGCGCGCGAGATTCATCAGATGGAACATCGCGCGCTCGTCGAAATCCGACGGCCTAAGGTCCTCGACCACCAGCGCGCCGGTCGCAAGCGCGGTCGGCACCGCCTCAGCGGTCAGCGCATGCGCGGCGGTCGAGCGCGCGCCGGCGTTCTCGGCCCAGATCGCGGCGAGGTGGCTCTTGCCGGAGCCGTCCGGTCCCACCAGCAGCATGATTCGGTTCGGCCAGTCGGGCCAGCCGTCGATCAGCGCCAGCGCCGCCTCATTGACGGGCCCCTCAAGGAAATCGTCGCGGGTCAGTTTCTCCTCGTGCGGCAGGGCCAAGGCCAATTGACGAGGTTGAACGCTACCGGCCACGCAAGTCTCCAAACCACTTCATTTTAGCATGATCTCTGCGTAAGCGCTTCGCGTTTGTCGCGGGAAAACCGGCTTCCACTTTTCCGGATCATGCCTACCGAGCTTCGATCGTGCTCATGTGCCGCACCCACTCCACGAGATAGAGGGACACCGAACCCAAAGTAAAGATCGTGACGAGGCCCATCAGGATCAGGTCGTAAGGGTGCGGCTGGAAGCCGAAGCCGAGCGAGGCCAGCACCAAAGCCGCGAACGCGACCTGCGCCACCGTGTTGAGCTTCGACACCATCAGCGGCTTCATCTCGACCGGCTTGTCGAACAACCATGACACAATCACGGCGGAGACGATCATGATGTCGCGCGACACCACCAGAATCACGATCCAGCGCGGCACCGCGCCCCAGATTCCGAGCGCGACATAGATCGACACCAGCAGCGCCTTGTCGGCGAGCGGGTCGAGCAGGGCGCCGAGCTCGCTCGTCATGTTGAAGCGCTTGGCGAGGAAACCGTCGACCGCGTCCGAGACGCCGGCGATCACGAAGATCGCGAACGCGATCTCCATCTGGCTGGACACGATGGCCCAGACGATCACCGGCACCAGGATGATGCGGCCGAGGGTGATGATATTCGGAATGCTCAACTTGAATCGCTTCCCGGCTAGAAGCCTGATTTTACTCGATATCCGGCTCTTTTGCGCAGTGGCCGGATGTTATCTACATAGTATCGCAGCAGCATTGCCGCGAGCCATTGCGCGGGGGCGGAATTCCTCGTAACCAGCCCCTGATCATCTGGAATTGGGCATGACCGAGCGCAAAAACGGGCTCACTTACGCGGATTCGGGTGTCGATATCGACGCCGGCAATCGTCTGGTCGATCTGATCAAGCCGATGGTGCGGGCCACCGCGCGGCCGGGCGCCGACGCCGAGATCGGCGGATTCGGCGGGCTGTTTGACCTCAAGGCCGCCGGCTTCAAGGACCCGGTCCTGGTGGCTGCGACCGACGGCGTTGGCACCAAGCTGAAGATCGCGATCGAGACCGGCATCCATGGCGGCATCGGCATCGACCTGGTCGCGATGTCGGTCAACGACCTCGTCGTGCAGGGCGCGGAACCGCTGTTCTTCCTCGACTATTTCGCCTGTGGCAAGCTCCATCCGGAGGCCACCGCACAGATCGTCGCGGGGATCGCCGAGGGCTGCCGCGAATCCGGCTGCGCGCTGATCGGCGGCGAGACCGCCGAGATGCCCGGCCTCTACAAGGACGGCGATTACGACCTCGGCGGCTTTGCGGTCGGCGCGGCCGAGCGCGGCACCCTGTTGCCGACGGCCGATATGGCCGCGGGCGACGCCGTGATCGGCCTTGCCTCCTCGGGCGTGCACTCCAACGGCTATTCGCTGGTGCGCAAGATCGTCGAGCAATCCGGCGCTGCCTATGACGCGCCGGCGCCGTTCGCGCCGGTCATGACGCTCGGCGCAGCGCTGCTGACGCCGACCAAGCTCTATGTGAAGTCCTGCCTGCGCGCGATCCGCGAGACCGGCGCGGTGAAGGGGCTCGCCCACATCACCGGCGGCGGCTTCACCGACAACATTCCGCGCGTGCTGCCGAAGCATCTCGGCGTCGGCATCGATCTCGCGCGGCTGCCGGTCCTCCCGGTGTTCAAATGGCTGGCCGAGCAGGGCGGCATCGCGGAGCTCGAGCTGCTGCGCACCTTCAACTGCGGCATCGGCATGATCGCGATCGTCAAGCCGGACTCGGTCGATGCGGTGACCGAGGCCTTCACCGCCGGCGGCGAGACCGTGACGCTGCTCGGTGAGGTGATCGAAGCCAAGGGTGAGCATCGCGTGGTCTATAACGGTCATCTCGATCTCTCGCGATGAAGCGCCGCGTTGCCATTCTCATTTCCGGCCGCGGCTCCAACATGGCCGCGCTGATCGAGGCTGCCAAGGCCGCAGATTTTCCGGCCGAGATCGTGGCCGTGATCTCCAACCGCGCCGACGCAGGCGGGCTCGAGAAGGCGGCCGCGAGCGGCATTCCGACCATCGTCATCGAGAGCAAGCCGTTCGGCAAGGATCGCGCCGGCTTCGAGGCGGTGCTGCAGAAAGCGCTCGACGACAGGCAGGTTGAGCTGATCTGCCTCGGCGGCTTCATGCGGCTGTTTACCGCCGATTTCGCCCGGCACTGGCACGGCCGGATGCTCAACATCCATCCGTCGCTGCTGCCCTGTTTCCCCGGCCTCGATCCGCACGGCCAGGCGTTGCGCGCAGGCGTCAAGCTGTCGGGAGCGACGGTGCATTTCGTGATCCCGGAGACCGATGCCGGTCCGATCGTGATGCAGGGCGCAGTCACGGTGGCTGACGACGACACGCCGGAGACGCTCGCCGCACGCGTGATCGGAATCGAGCATCGCATCTATCCGGAGGCGCTGCGGCTCCTGGCGTCCGGCCGGCTGAAGCTCGAAGGCGAGCTCTGCAAGACGCAGGGCAGCGCTGCGACCGACAGCACGCTGATCGCGCCGCAGAGCTAGGGCACGCTCGCGCCGAGGGTAATCCCCCGGGGTGATGCGGCCCGGGGAGGCATCAGGATGAAATCCGCCGACAGCGACGTTCAGTGAACCTTGAGGTTCTCTGCCGACGCCTTGCCGCGGTTCTCCACCAGCTCGTACTCGACGGTCTGGTTCTCGTTGAGTGTGCTCAGTCCGGCGCGCTCGACCGCCGAGATGTGGACGAACACATCCTTGTCGCCGACGGCCGGCTTGATGAACCCGTATCCTTTGGTCGGGTTGAACCATTTGACGGTACCCTTCGGCATCGTCTCTCTCCCAGTTTAGACATAAAAAAGACGCGGCCACGTTTTCCACGTGCCACGCCACAAGCGGGCTTTCCGCTGTCTGTTCAATTCGGGGGTCTTCAGATCCAAAGTCTTCAAGTCCGAAGTTTCGCCTCTCGAAGCCTTGGATATCAACGTCGCGAAACGCACAGTCGAACGGCCGCAATCCGATTGTGAAGCGATTGCAACACGAAAATTGCGCCTTAGCAAGCCAGCTCGCCGCGGTAGTTTCGCGTGACGCAACCGGAGCCTGTGACCGGCGGAGGCCGCCATTGCGCATTCGGCCACTGGCCGACCGTGCGGGGCGCTGCCGCTTCGCGCGCAGCAGAGGGCTTCGACCCGACGTGCGCTAGCTCCGATCCACCCGCACCACGCGGCCCTTGTCGATCGCGAGCGCGAGCTCGCCGTGCTTGAGCTTGAGCGCAGCCTCGCCGAACAATTCGCGCCGCCAGCCGTGCAGGGCGCCGACCTCGGCCTGATCGTCGGCCGCGATCTGCTCGAGATCGTCGACGGTGGCGATCACCTTGCTGGCGACGCCGTGGCGCTCCGAGGTCATGCGCAGCAGCACCTTCAGCAGCTCGACGGTCGCGGCACCATTGGAGTTGTTGCGCGGCTTTTCCAGCTTGGGGAGCGACGCCTGGTCGCGCGCCAGCCCGCGCTGCACGGCAGCAATGATGTCGGCGCCCCATTTCGAGCGCTCAAAACCCTTCGGCAGCGAACGCAGATTGCCGAGCTTGTCGAGCGAGGTCGGCGCATGGGTGGCGATATCGCCGACGGCATCGTCCTTGAGCACGCGCGAGCGCGGTACGTCGCGGCTCTGCGCCTCCTGCTCGCGCCAGGCCGCGACCTCGATCAGCACCGCGAGTTCGCGCGGCTTGCGGACGCGGGTCTTGAGCCGCTCCCAGGCACGCTCGGGATGGAAATCGTAGGTCTTCGGCGAGGTCAGGACCTCCATCTCCTCGCTGACCCACTCGCTGCGGTCGCGCTTCCTGAGATCGGCGTCGAGCGCGGCGAACACCTCGCGCAGATGGGTGACGTCGGAGACCGCGTAGTGCAGCTGCTCGTCGCTCAGCGGGCGGCGCGACCAGTCGGTGAAGCGATGGGTCTTGTCGGGACGGTGGCCGGTGACGCGATCGACCAGCTGGTCATAGGCGATGCTGTCGCCATAGCCGAGCACCATGGCGGCGACCTGAGTGTCGAAGATCGGATGCGGGATGGTGCCGGAGAGATGCCAGACGATCTCGATGTCCTGCCGCGCGGCATGAAACACCTTCAGCACGGCCTCGTTCGACATCAGATCGAAGAACGGCTTGAGGTCGATGTCGGGCGCCAGCGCGTCGACCACGACGGCTTCGTCCGCGCTCGCCATCTGCACGACGCAGAGCAGCGGATAGTAGGTCGTCTCCCGCAGGAACTCGGTGTCGACGGTGATGACCTTGTGTTGAGCGAGCCGGTCGCAGGCGGCGGCGAGGTCGGGGGTCGTGCTAATCAGATCCATGAACAGTCCATGACGGCTTGACCCCACGCGTTCTGCCGAAAGGGCAGCTATGTCAAGGGTCTTGCTGGGATTTTGGCCCTGCACAGGGTGAGGGACAGGGCATTTTTGAATTGATTGGGCGTGATTCGAGGGGGTTTTCGGCCTGGTCGTGCCGCGAATTCGTCTGTCGTCCTGGCGAAAGCCAGGACCCATAACCACCGAAATTCGTTGGTCGGGGATCGCGGCCCCGGCCTCGTGCGGCAGCCGGCTTTTGGGGTAATGGGTCCTGGCTTTCGCCAGGAGGACGATGAGGATGGTTCTCGATTCAAGGCGTCACACCACGCGCTGTCATCACCCGCGCATGCGGGTGAACCAGTATTCCAGAGACGCCGGTGCTTGAGCCGGAAGGCCGCGGCGTACTGGATCGCCCGGTCAAGCCGGGCGATGACGGTTGTGGTGGGGACGCAGTTGCGCATTCTCGCGACGTGAATTGTCCGAGCCTTGCTCTTCGTTCCGCCCTCTCCTTGATCAGAGGGCGCAGGGAAAGCCGGGTGCCGATCGCACCCATGGGCCCCGTGCAAAAGGTAGAAAGCACGGGTTGGACCACAGGTGTAACCGGAAACAACCCGGCTTTCCCTGCGCGATGGGCTACGGCTTACTTCGTGCTCTCCCCGGCGAGACTGGGCTTGCTTGTCACCGTCTTCGCAACGCGCATCGCGCAATTCGAAAAGACACCTGCCGCTAGGGCGTCAGGACCACACGACTTCACCGTCCGCCTCATGCGCATTCGTCGACTGCGCACTCCGCGTCCACCGCATCTCGACCCACGTTCGTGACGACCGCGAAGCGCCCCTCGATCGGGTGAGACGGGCGAACCATACACCGAGTTGGGTGTTCCGATAAACGGAAATATTTTTGCATAAGGGGCTTGCGCCGTCGGGCAACTCAGTGATTGGCGATCCCGCCGGCCTCGACCGGCGCGGTGATGCGGTCCCGATCGATCCGGGCCTCCCGCGCGCGAATGCGCGAGGGCCATCCGTGCCGCGAGGCCAGCAGCGTGAGTTTGTCCCTGACGAGACCATGCGCGGGAGCTTCGAGGAAGCGCCAGACAAACCACGCCAGCACGACGACGGCCGTGAGAACGAGCGCGGTCGAAAGCGCATCCGGCGTGGGCGTGATCGCAAGCAGGGTCACGTAACCGAGCTGCAGATGCAGCAGATAGAGCGGATAGGTGATGCCGCCCACGGCGCTGACGAGGCCAGCCGGCAGCGGCACCGACTTGATGCGGGTGGCGGCGAACACGATGCCGAGCGAGACGATGCAGATGGCCGTGACGACCATGGGATCGAAGCTGCCATGGGTGTGGACGCCGAGCCGTTCCAGCTTGTGCACGGCCTGGAACGTCGCCGTTCCCATCGCCAGCGTCAGCAGGCTGTAGAGCCTGGTGTCGCGCCGTCCCCGGTAATGTTCATAGATCAGGAGCCCGACGGCGAAGAAGCCGCTGTCGTCGGCCATGAAGAGTTTCTCGAACAGGGGAATGTCGAGGGTCAGTTCGTTGACGAAGGTGATGGCGATCCATGCCACGATGATCGTGTCGATCCGCCGCGGGAAGATGCCCCAGGCCAGGAACAGCGCGACCCAGACGTAGAACACGACCTCGATCACCAGCGACCAGTAGGCGTCGTCCATATAAGGCTGGCCGAACATCGGTGCCGCAATGAACAGGTTTGCCAGCCATTGCCCCCACGTTACGTGGAACCAGGCATGGCCCACCAGCAGCGTCGCGAGGAAGGTCAGCGTCATGCAGATGACGAAGGTCGGATAGATGCGGCTGAAGCGGGCGATCGCGAAGCCGACCGGCGTGCGGCCTTCGGCCGAATAGGCAATGACGAAGCCGCTGATCGCGAAGAACACGGGGACGCCGAGGAATCCATACTGCGCGACCGTCGCGAGATACGGCATCGCGACCTGCTGAACGCCGTGCGATGCGGGACCCCAGAAGCCGTAATGATACAGGATCACGGCCCCGACCGCGGCGAGCCGCAGCAGGTCGAGTATCGGAACCCTGGTCGGGCCCGGTTGCTCTTGAACGTCCGGCATCAGCCGCTCCGGGGAACAGGCCCGGCATTCTGGCGGCGAGGCATGAAGGCGTCCTTAATCCGGCCGGGGCTGAGGCCAGCCCGGCTGTTCACGATTGCAGGAGCCCGGCCGCGATGCCGGCTGCCGCACAGAGGACGACCACGAGCAGCGGCGGGGCGCGCCATGCCGTGAGCAGCACGAAGCCCGCCAGTGCGATGCCGAAATCGAGCGGACGGTGCACGCTGCTGGTCCAGACCGGATCGTAGAGTGCCGCACCGAGGATGCCGACCACGGCGGCGTTGACGCCGCGCATCATCGCCTGCGCAGCCGGGCGCTTGCGGAAGCCGTCCCAGAACGGCAGCGCCGCGAGCAGGACGAGAATTCCCGGCAGGAAGATGCCGACGAGGCCGACGATCGCGCCCGGCACGCCGCCGATCACGGTGCCGAGATAGGCCGCGAAGGTGAACAGCGGGCCCGGCACGGCCTGCGCGGCGCCGTAACCGGTCAGGAACGCATCGTCGCCGATCCAGCCCGGCGTCACCACGGCTTCGCGCAGAAGCGGCAGCACGACGTGGCCGCCGCCGAACACCAGCGCGCCGGAGCGGTAGAAGGCCTCGAACAGGCCGAGGCCCGGCCATGCCCGGGCCAGCAGTGGCAAGCCGGCGAGCAGCGCCAGGAACAGGATCAATGCGCCCACGCCAACCCCGCGTGACACCGGCATCGTGATATGCGTGACGCCGTCGGCCGGTTGTGCCCGGCAGAGCCAGAACCCGGCGACGGCGCCGAGAATGATGGCGCCGATCTGCGCGATCGATGAAGCGCTCGCGAGGATCATCAGTGCCGCCGCTGTCGCAATCGAGGCGCGCTCGCGGTCGGGACAGAGCGACCGCGCCATGCCCCAGACGGCTTGCGCCACGATCGCAACCGCGACGAGCTTCAGGCCATGCACCAGGCCTGCGCCGGCCGGGCCGCTCAATCCACTGGCGCCGAAGGCAAACAGCACCAGCGCAATCGCTGACGGCAGCGTGAAGCCGGTCCAGGCCGCCAGCGCGCCGAGGTAGCCTGATCGCATCAGGCCGAGCGAAAAGCCGACCTGGCTGCTCGCAGGGCCCGGCAGGAACTGGCAGAGCGCGACCAGATCCGCATAGGCCTGCTCGTCAAGCCAGCGCCTGCGGGTGACGAACTCGTCGCGGAAATAGCCGATATGGGCGATCGGGCCGCCGAAGCAGCTGACGCCGAGCTTGAGGAAAATGAGCAGCACCTCGAGCGGCGAATGGCCGGTGCGCGCAGTTGAGGGCGGTGTGCTGGATTGCTGCATATCGGTGTCGTTCAAGTGTCGTCAATTCCCGGACTTGCGTCACATGAAAGTGGACTCATCAGCGAAGGATATCGCCCTTTGGTGCGCCCGAGCGCGATATTTCTTGCGACGCCGCTCAGCCGATCCAGCCGAGCAACCTGAACCAGACGAGATAGAGCGGCGCGAGCACGACGAACGAGATCAGGCCGACGAGGAGGCACATCTTGACCGCTGCGCTGGTCGGCACGCGCGCCATGCCGGCGGCGTCGACGATCGGGGCCGCCTGATACGGCAACAGCGGCGTCGCATAGGCGAAGACCTGCGACATCAGCACGGTCGGAAGGCTCAAGCCGGTGTGCGCGGCGAGCGAGGAGGCCAGCGGCGTGAACACCGCGGGGACGCCGTTGGCGGTGACGACGAAGTTCAGCAGGCTGGCAAGCCCGATCATCGATGCGAAATCCGCCGCCGGCCGCGCCGGATCGAGTGGCAGATGCGGAATGATGAGATCGCCGATCGCAGTGCCGAGCCCGGACCAGGCGACGACTGCAGCAAGCCCGAGGATGCCGCCGAGATAGATGCAGGTGCGGACGTTGACGCCGGCGGCGAATTCCTCGCCGTTGAGGAAACCCACGCGCGGCAGCAGGCAGAGGCATGCGGAGACGAGCCCGACCCATGCCGGGCGGATGCCGTGCAGGCTATCCGTCATCCAGAACGCGAGCGTGGCAAGCAGGATGATCGAGAGCCGCCATTCCGCCGCGCTCATGGGTGTCGTCTCGGTGCTGCTCTCGATCGGCTTGGGCGATGCCGGAAACAGCCACACCAGACAGCCGATCAGCACGATGCCCTTGAGGATGCCGATCACGGGCGCGTGCAGCACGAGATACGACATGTAGTCGAAACGCACGCCATAGGCCCGCTCGGCGGCGCCGGTCATGATCAGGTTCGGCACATTCGCCGGCAGGATCGACGCCGAGAGCTGATAGGTACCAAAACCCACCGCGAGCGCGAGCGCGTAGCGGCCCGGCGATCCCTCCGCGAGGCCGGCGCGATCGGCCAGCGCCAGGATGATCGGCATCAACAGCGCGATGCGGCCCATGTTCGAGGGCATCACGAAGGCCAGCGCATAGGTCAGCACAATGACGCCGGCGACCATCCGGAGCCAGGACCCGGTGAGATGTCCGGCAAGGGCGCGCGCGATCCGGTCAGCGAGCCCGACCTTGCGGATCGCGCTGCCGATCACGAAGCCGCCGAGCACCAGCCAGAACGCTTCCGACTGGAAGCCGGAGAACAGCACGTCCGGCGGCGCAGCGCGAAACACCGCGACCGCGGCGAAGAACAGCAGCGCGGTGAGGAATTCCGGCAGCAGGCTGGTGGCCCACAACAGGATGGCGATCGCGGCAAACCAGCCGGGATGGATCAGCGAGGAGGCGGTCTCGGTCATGGCAGGGAATCAAATGGCGCGACGGCGGGACGGTGCGACCATAGCACCGCGGAAGGCGGCTGTGCGGCCGCGGTCAGGCAAGGCTGAGGTGTCGGGACGGTGGGACGAGCGGCGCGCGGCGTGGAGTCAATGTGGAGGCCGATGCGGCTTTACGCGGAACGCCGATGGCAGACGGCTTCGATACGGTTGCCGTCCGGGTCGCGTAGAAACGCTCCGTAATAGTGTGGATGATATTCGGGCCGAAGACCCGGCGCGCCGTCGTCCGATCCGCCTGCCGCAAGCCCGGCACGCCAAAAGGTGTCAACCTGCTCCCTGAGTTGCGCCTTGAAGCACCAATGCCGCCCGTATGCTGCTTCGGGCACAGGTCCTGGGCGGATCAGCAAATAGGTCAGGTCTGGATGATCTGCGTCACAGCGCTCGCCGTAGCTGATCCACGCCTCACCACTGCTCATCTTGGTGACGGCGAGCGCCGCCATCACGGCGTCGTAAAAGGGCTCGGCAACGCGGATGTTGGATACGGTGATGGAGACGTGGTCCAACATGAACGATCTCCTCCATTGACGACGACGGCCGGGCGGGGCGCCCGTTTACCACACGTCGATCCGCTTGGCCCGCCGCGCGCCGCGTCGGGCGGCTCACTCGTAACGCATGTTCTTCGACGGTCGGCGTGCCGCCGGCATCGCCAGCACGACAAGGCAGAGCGCGATCATCGCCAATCCCATAAATTCAAATGCAAATGCGTCCACGGGCCGTTCTCCCCCATTAGAAACAGTTAGACTTGTTGGGGGAGCGTTGACGCGCTGTTAAGCCTTATGGTTACCGCGGCCGGCCTCCTTGCATGGTGGAGGGTGAGTTAACGCTCACGAGGTGCCGCGGGAACAAGGCGATCGCGCTACGCCACGAGCTTCGGCAGCGCGGCTGCGAGTGCGTCCACGGCAAGCCGGACTTTGAGCGGCAGTCGCGGCGTCGGCAGCCAGAGCGCGTGGCAGTCGTAGGGAAATTCTCCTTCGATGCCGAGAACGCGGACCAGCGCGCCGCTGTCGAGGCGTTCGCGCACGAGCCAGGAGGGCAGCCACGCCAGCCCCATGCCGCGGGCCGCAGCGTCGGCGATCGCTTCGAGATCGTCGAGCCTGAGCCGGCCGGCCGGCCAGACTTCGCGCGGCGGCTGACCGTCGCGCGGGAACAGCCACGGGCGAACGCCCCCGGAGCGGCGATAGACGATCGCCTGGTGCTGGTCGAGTTCGTCGAGCGCGCGGGGTTTGCCGTGGGCCTTCAAATACGCGCGCGAGCCGCACACCACCATGCGCTGGCGCGCGATTACGCCGGATTGCTCGTTGAGCTCGCCGGTCCTGATCGCAAGGTCGTAGCCGCCCTCCATCAGATCCGCGACCGAATCGCCGAACGCGAGATCGAGCTCCAGCGCAGGATATTTCTGCGCCAGCTTGAGCAACGTGGGGACGACGCAAATGCGGCCGAGCAGCGCCGGCATCGTCACCCGCAGCCGTCCGCGTGGTTCGGACAGTTGATCGGAAGCGAGCGCGTCGGCCGCGTCCGCTTCGGCAAGCACCGCGCGGCAACGCTCGTAATAGACGTGCCCGAACTCGGTCAGGCTCTGACGTCGCGTGGTGCGGTGGATCAGGCGGACGCCGAGCCGCTGTTCGAGGAAGCGGACATGCTTGCCGACCATCGGACCAGACATCTCAAGCGCCTCGGCGGCGGCGAAGGAGCCGAGATCGACCGCCTTGAGAAAGACGGCCATGCTGGTCAAGCGGTCCATCATTCGAAACCCCCAGTTTTGACTGCTTAGTCTGCGGGATGATTTATCTACTGAATTTGCCTTGGCATAGCTCATTCGATTCAACTGTTTTGGAGTGTTGCCAATGGCTCGCGTCGTTCGTTTCCATCAACATGGTGGTCCCGAGGTGCTGCGGATCGAGGATGTGGCGATCGCGCCACCTGCGCGCGGCGAGATCCAGATCCGGATCAAGGCGCTCGGACTGAACCGCGCCGAGGCCTTAATGCGCACGGGCACCTATATCGAGACGCCGACGCTGCCATCCGGCCTCGGCCTCGAAGCCGCCGGCATCGTCGAGGCGATCGGCGAGGGCGCCGGTGGGTTCGCGCCCGGGGATGCCGTCAGCATTGTGCCGCCGATCTCGATGGCGCGGTGGCCGGCCTATGGCGAACTCGCGACGTTCCCGGCCGAACTGGTCGTCAAGCATCCGCCGGCGCTGGCGTTCGAGACGGCGGCCGCAGTGTGGATGCAGTACTTCACGGCATATGGCGCCTTGATCGATGTTGCGAGGCTCGCCCGTGCGGAGTTCGTCGTGATCACCGCGGCCTCGAGCAGCGTCGGGCTCGCGGCGATCCAGATCGCCAATCGTATTGGCGCGATCCCGATCGCGGTGACGCGGACCTCCATCAAGAAGCAGGCGCTGCTTGAGGCGGGCGCTGCCCACGTCATTGCCGCGGCGGAGGAGGATTTGCAGTTGCGGCTCGAGGACATCGCGGGGCCGAACCGTGTTCGTGTGGTGCTCGATGCGGTCGGTGGCCCCGCCTTCATGCCGCTGACATCAGCGATGGCACACGGCGGCATCCTCATCGAGTATGGCGGGCTCAGTCCGGAACCGACGCCATTTCCGCTGTTCACCGTGCTGAGCAAGAGCCTGATCCTGCGCGGCTACCGCGTGCACGAGATCGTCCGCGATCCGGCGCGGCTGGCGGCGGCGAAGGCGTTCACCCTCGATGGGCTTGCCGACGGTGCGTTGAAGCCGATCATCGCCAGGACGTTTCCGTTCGAGGAGATCGTCGAGGCGCATCGGTACCTGGAGTCAAACGTGCAGTTCGGCAAGATCGTCGTGACGGTGTGAGGGCGCCTCACGTCCCGCAGAACGTCTGCGTCACGCGCTGCTCGGGGAGCGGCGGATCGGCGTAGGCCGCGAACTGTGGTTGGTCCTCGAACGGCTTCGCCAGCACCGTCAGCAGCTCCTCGAACGGCGCGTAGTCGTCGTTGGTGACGGCGGCCTGGATCACCGCTTCGATGCGGTGGTTGCGCGGGATGAAGGCCGGGTTGACGGCGCGCATCGCGGCCTTGCGCTCCGCCGGCGTCTGCTGTTCCAGCGCGAGGCGGGCGCGCCAGCGGGGGGCCCATTCGTCGAACGCTGTGGGCTCGAGGAACTGCGCGCGGACGTCGGCGGCGTCATCGTTTGCCGCCTCGCCGAGATGGCGGAAGGTCAGCGTGAAGTCAGCACCGTTCTTTGCCATCGCGTCGAGCAGGTCCTGGATCAGCGCCTCGTCGCCGTCGCGCGCGGTGAAGAGGCCGACCTTGGCACGCAGCCCGGCCTGATAGGCCGCGGTGAATTTTTCCGGGAAGTCGCCGAGGATCACTTGCGCCTGTTCGATCGCCTTCTCCTGGTCGTCGGCGAACAGCGGCAGCAGGCATTCGGCGAGCCGAGTCAGATTCCACAAAGCGATGCGCGGCTGGTTGGCGTAGGCGTAGCGGCCCATCTCGTCGATCGAGGAGAACACCTGCGCCGGGTTGTAGGCGTCGAGGAAGGCGCAGGGGCCGTAGTCGATGGTCTCGCCCGAGATCGACGTGTTGTCGGTGTTCATCACGCCGTGGATGAAGCCGACCAAGAGCCATCGCGCGACCAGCGCGGCCTGTCGCGCGACGACGCCGGCGAGCAGCGCGTGGTAGGGCTGATCGGTACCCTTCAGCTCGGGATAGTGCCTGGCGATGACATGGTCGGCCAGCGCCCGCACGCCGTCGGTGTCGCCGCGGGCGGCGAAGAACTGGAAGGTGCCGACGCGGATGTGGCTCGAGGCGACGCGGGTCAGCACGGCGCCCGGCAGCGCGGTCTCGCGCATCACGGGTTCGCCGGTGACGACGGCGGCAAGCGAACGGGTGGTCGGAATGCCCAATGCGAACATCGCCTCGCTGACGATGTATTCGCGCAGCACGGGGCCGAGCGCGGCGCGGCCGTCGCCGCGGCGGGAAAACGGGGTCGGGCCACTTCCCTTGAGCTGGATGTCGCGGCGGACGCCGTCCCGGTCGATGACCTCGCCGAGCAGGATGGCGCGACCGTCGCCGAGCTGGGGAACAAAGTGCCCGAACTGGTGGCCCGCATAGGCCATCGCGATCGGGTCGGCGCCGTCAGGCAGGCGCTTGCCGGCGAGGATTTCGGTGCCCTCCGGGGTCGAGAGCAGGTCCGGATCCAGCCCGAGCTGGAGCGCGAGCGGCCGGTTCAGCCTGATCAGCCGGGGGGCGGCCACCGGGGTCGGCGCGACGCGGGCGAAAAAGTTCGCCGGCAGCGCCGAATAGGTGTTCTGGAACGGGAAATGGATGGTCATGTCGGGAAGATAGGCCTGCGGGCCGAATAGGCAAACGATTGGCGGCTCCGGTCAGGAAAATCTTCCGTTTGCCCCGAAAACCGGCCGTTCCATTGGTTGCCGCACCCGGCCCCGTCGGGTAAACCCTCCGCAACTTCGGATAGGGCATTTTGGCCCTGTCGCGATTCGACCCTCCGACATCAGTTTTGGAACGAATATGCATCGCTACCGGTCACACACATGCGGCGCGCTCCGAGAGAGCGATATCGACCAGACGGCCAGGCTGTCAGGCTGGGTCCATCGTGTCCGAGACCATGGCGGCGTGCTGTTCGTCGATTTGCGCGACCATTACGGCATCACCCAGTGCGTGGCCGATCCGGACTCGCCGGCATTCGCCGAGGTCGAGAAGTTCCGCTCGGAGTGGGTGGTTCGGATCGACGGCAAGGTGCGCCACCGTCCCGCCGGCACCGACAATCCGGAACTGCCGACCGGCATGATCGAGGTCTACATCAAGGAGATCGAGGTGCTGGGCCCGGCGGCCGAGCTGCCGCTGCCGGTGTTCGGAGAGCAGGAATATCCTGAGGACATCAGGCTGAAGTACCGCTTCCTCGACCTGCGTCGCGAGAAGCTGCACCAGAACATCATGACTCGCGGCGCGGTGGTCGATTCCATGCGCAAGCGGATGAAGGAGCAGGGCTTCTTCGAATTCCAGACCCCGATCCTGACGGCGTCCTCGCCGGAAGGCGCGCGCGACTTCCTGGTGCCGTCGCGGATCCATCCCGGCAAGTTCTACGCGCTGCCGCAGGCGCCGCAGCAGTACAAGCAGCTGTTGATGATGTCGGGCTTCGACCGTTACTTCCAGATCGCGCCGTGCTTCCGCGACGAGGACCCGCGCGCCGACCGCCTGCCGGGCGAGTTCTACCAGCTCGACGTCGAGATGAGTTTTGTCGAACAGGACGACGTGTTCGCGGCGATGGAGCCTGTGATCACCGGCGTGTTCGAAGATTTTGCCAAGGGCAAGCCGGTCACCAAGAACTGGCCGCGGATTCCGTTTGCGGAAGCCGTGCGCAAATACGGCTCCGACAAGCCCGACCTGCGCAACAAGATCGTGATGCAGGAAGTCTCCGAGCACTTCCGCGGCTCCGGCTTCAAGGTGTTCGCGCGGATGCTGGAAGACCCGAAGAACCAGGTCTGGGCGATCCCGGGCACCGGCGGCGGCTCACGCGCCTTCTGCGACCGCATGAACTCGTGGGCGCAGGGCGAGGGCCAGCCTGGCCTCGGCTACATCATGTGGCGCGAGGGCGGCGAGGGCGCAGGTCCCTTGGCGAACAACATCGGCCCGGAACGCACCGCTGCGATCCGCGACCAGCTCGGCCTCAAGGAGGGCGACGCGGCGTTCTTCGTCGCCGGCGATCCCGAGAAGTTCTGGAAGTTCGCCGGTCTCGCGCGCACAAAACTCGGCGAGGAGCTGAATCAGATCGACAAGGACCGCTTCGAGCTCGCCTGGATCGTCGACTTCCCGATGTACGAGTATGACGAGGAGAACAAGAAGGTCGACTTCTCGCACAACCCGTTCTCGATGCCGCAGGGCGGCCTCGACGCGCTGACGTCGCAGGACCCGCTGACCATCAAGGCGTTCCAGTACGACATCGCCTGCAACGGCTACGAGATCGCCTCCGGCGGCATCCGCAACCACAAGCCGGAAGCGATGGTGAAGGCGTTCGAGATCGCGGGCTATGGCGAGCAGGAGGTCATCGACCGCTTCGGCGGCATGTACCGTGCGTTCCAGTACGGCGCGCCGCCGCATGGCGGCATGGCGGCCGGTCTCGACCGCATTGTGATGCTGCTCTGCGGCACCAACAATCTGCGCGAGATCTCGCTGTTCCCGATGAATCAGCAGGCCATGGATTTGCTGATGGGCGCGCCGTCGGAAGCAACGCCCAAGCAGCTCAAGGAGCTGCACATCCGCACCAACCTGCCGGCCAAGGGCTAGCCTTTGAAGTCACCTCGCCCCGCGCTTGCGGGGAGAGGTCGGCGCGCAGCGCCGGGGAGGGGGCATCCCTCCGCGCAACTCATCTTCCGAATTTGTGGAGGCAGCCCCTCACCCCAGCCCTCTCCCCGTAAGAACGGGGAGAGAGAGAAGCGTCACAGCCCGGTCGAGGCCTCGATCCGGAATTGCGCCAGCGCCGATGGCGGATCGATCTTGAGCAGTTGCATCAGCTGAAGCGCCGGCGCTTTGGCGCGCGGCGTCAGCTTGACGACCAGCGTCTGCCCCGGCGTCTCGATGAACCGGCTGATGGCGGTGATGAGGGCAGTGGCGTCGGGATTGCTGCCGCCGATCGCATCGCCTTGCGCCTTGATGCTCTCGAGGATGGCGCTGCGCGCGGCGTCGCGGCCGACATTCTGGCTGCGCGCGTACTGCGCGACCGCGAGATCGATGACGCCGAGGTCATGGACGGTGAGCTCGATCGCGCTGGCCTCGATCTGCGCTGCCGCGCCCATCGCCTCGGCTGCGTTCGCCGAAAATGCCTCGCGCGGCACGTTGCCGAGCGAGACCTTCGCCGACGCCTTCACGAGCCCCGCCATGTCGAACTTGACCGGCTCGAGCGCGAACGAGCGCGACGCCTCGGTCCAGACAGCGCCGAGATCGGCGTCGACGGCCATCCGGTCGATCCCGGCCGCGATCAGCGGCTGCTGCCGCGGGTCGGTGGCATCGACCGGTGCGGCTAACTTCGCGACCAGGCGCAGTCTGCTCGGGATCGATCCGACGAACTGACCCCAGTCGAGGCTGAACACATCGATGTTGACCGGCTTGCCGGTGGATTTGTACGGCGTCGCGACGCCCTTGAGCTCGACGCCCTCGAGCAGCGGAAATAGCGCCAGCGCCTGTTCCGCCGACGGCTTCTCGACGGAGAACTGCGCCGACAGCCGCATGAAGTTGGCGACATCGAGCGACTTCAGCGCGAAGCGTCCGACCTTGAAGGGGCCCTGCGGTGCGCGCCCATCAAGCCCCTCGACGGCAAGCTCGCCGATCTTGCCGTGTTCGAAATTGAATCGCACCGAAGACAGCTTGAGCGGCCCCTGCGGCGTCTCAAACGACAGCCCACGCATCTCGGCATTTCCGATGCCGGCACCCGAATAGAGGCCCGCGACCTTCTCAAGCAGTTCGCGCGCCTGGGCCGGAGACGGCGGCGCGCTGCCCGGCGGCGGGATCATCGCCAGCAGCGCCGGCAGCTGCATCCGCGACGGATTGATCCTGACGTCGTCGACGGTGACGCCCTCGATCCGCATGTTCAGGCCGGGCGTGGCGGCGACGGCATCAGGCGTCACGGTGATCACATAGGGACCGACCGAAACGTGGCCCTGAACCCGATAGTCCCGGTCGTCATTGGCCTTGGCCGGATCGAACATCGCCGCCATCGCACCGACGTCGATATCGGTCGCGGCGATATTGGCGAGGTCGCCGGTCATCTTGACCGGCTTGCCTGCCGCCAGCGAATTGATCCTGAACGCAACCTTGTCGGTCTTGCTCGACGCGATCTTTCCGTCCTTCATGTTTTCGATGGCAAGGCCCGAATAGTCGAATGTGCCGCCGGCGCCGTCGCCGGCATGTGCTGCGGCGCTGAAGGTCAGCGTTCCGGTCAAGTTGGGCGCGGTCACCGACGACGCATTGATGCTCGCGAGCTGGGCGAACGCGAACCGGTACAACTCGACGATGGACGACGAGGCCGGAAGCTGGGGCAGGCCGGCGGGAGCGGAATAGTCCTTCACCGTGATCCGCGGCGCCTTGTAGGTCAGGGAGTCGATCGTCGGGCTCGGCGCCGCCACGCCAATCTCGACATCGCTGAACTCAAGCTTGTCGGCGGAGACCCGTGCCGCGTCCGTTTGACCGAGGCCTGTCATCGTGAGGCTGGCAATCTTGACGCTGACCGGAGATTGCGCTCCCGTCTCGGTGGCGATGTCTGCAATCGTCAAGGTGCGGCTCTTGACGTCGAAGGCGATCTTGCCGTGGCTCGCCTTGGCGCCGGTGACGCGGACCTGCTCGAAGGCGGCCTCGACCTCGCGCGTGACCCGGCGCTGGGCATAGAGGTCGAAGCCGAAGAAGCCGCCGACCGCAATGACAATGACAGCGATCAGGCCGAGCAGAATTTTCTTCATTCGGTCAACTCCGGATCATCAAGGAAAAAAATTGCCAATCCGCGGCCAGAAGGTGCAGCATCACTGAACGGGCCCGCCCGGGCCTGTTGACGGGGATATGATCGGATGTTGCATCCAAGCGGCTGGACATGCTTCACATCCGGCTCGGTTTGCCGGACAACTGACTTTCGCCTGGATTAGCACAGAAACAAGAAATTTGGGCCGGAAACGCGGGGAGCACGCATGTCGTCATCGTCTGAAGAACTCCATAACGCGGCGCTCGCCTATCACCGGCTGCCGCGGCCGGGCAAGCTCGAGATCCAGGCGATCAAGCCGCTTGCCAACCAGCGCGACCTGGCGCTGGCCTATTCGCCGGGCGTGGCCGCCGCCTGCACCGAGATCGCCAAGAACCCCGCCGAGGCGGCGACGCTGACCGCCCGCGCCAATCTGGTGGCTGTGGTCTCGAACGGCACGGCCGTGCTCGGTCTCGGCAATATCGGTCCGCTGGCCTCCAAGCCCGTCATGGAAGGCAAGGCGGTGCTGTTCAAGAAATTCGCCGGCATCGACGTGTTCGATATCGAGATCAAGGCCGACACGATCGAGCGCGTGGTCGAGACCGTGGCGGCGCTGGAGCCGACCTTCGGCGGCATCAATCTGGAGGACATCCGCGGGCCGGAGTGTTTCGAGATCGAGACGCAGCTCAAGGAGCGCATGAAGATCCCGGTGTTCCACGACGACCAGCATGGCACCGCCATCATCGTCGCAGCCGCGATCGTCAACGCGCTGCTGCTGAACGGCAAGAAGCTGCCCGACGTCAAGATCGTTTGCTCAGGTGCCGGCGCGGCGGCGATCGCGACGCTCAACCTGCTGGTCTCGATGGGGGCGCAGCGCAAGAACATCTGGGTCTGCGACATCGACGGCGTGGTCTATGAAGGCCGCAACACCACGATGGATCGCTGGAAGGCGGTCTATGTCCAGAAGACCGACGCGCGCGTGCTGGCGGACGTGATTCCGGGCGCGGACATCTTCATCGGGCTTTCGGCGCCGGGCGTGCTGAAGCCGGAGATGGTCAAGCAGATGGGGGATGGGCCGCTGGTGATGGCGCTCGCCAATCCGGTGCCCGAGATCATGCCGGAAGAGGCGCGGGCGGCGCGACCGGATGCGATGATCTGCACCGGACGGTCGGACTATCCGAACCAGGTCAACAACGTGCTCTGCTTCCCCTTCATCTTCCGCGGCGCGCTCGACGTCGGCGCCACCGCGATCAACGAGGCGATGAAGCACGCCGCGGTGGATGCGATCGCGCAGCTCGCGCGCGATCCGCCGTCGGATGCGGTGGCCCATGGCTTCGAGACCGGCGAGACGCAAGGGTTCGGCCCGGGCTCGCTGATCCCGAGCCCGTTCGATCCGCGCCTAATCCTGCGCATCGCGCCGGCCGTGGCCAAGGCCGCGATCGAGTCCGGCGTCGCGACACGACCGATCACCAATTTCGACGAATACGCCGCCAATCTCGAGCGCTTCTCGTTCCGCTCCGGCCTCACCATGAAGCCGGTGTTTGCCAAGGCCAAGACCCAGCCGGTGCGCGTGATCTACGCTGAAGGCGAGGATGAGCGCGTGCTGCGCGCGACTCAGGTGGTGCTTGAGGAGAAGCTGGCGCGGCCGATCCTGGTCGGCCGTCCATCGGTGGTCGAGACCAGGATCAAGCGCTTCGGCCTGTCGATCAAGGCCGGCCGCGATTTCGACCTGGTCAATCCCGAGGACGATCCGCGCTACCGTTCCTACGTGCAGTCCTATATCGACGTCGCCGGCCGGCGCGGGGTGACGCCTGAGGGCGCGCGGACCGTGGTTCGCACCAACAACACGGTCATCGCGGCGCTCGCGGTGTCGCGCGGCGAGGCCGATGCGATGCTGTGCGGCGTCGAGGGCCGCTACATGAGCCATCTGCGCCATGTTCGCGAGATCATCGGCTTCCTGCCGGGGGTCAGCGACTATGCCGCGCTGGCGCTGATGATCACCTCCACCGGCGCGCATTTCCTCGCCGATACCCAGGTGCGGCCGAACCCGAGTGCGGAGGAGCTCGCCGAAGTGGCGTCGCTCGCGGCGATTCACGTTCAGCGCTTCGCCTTCAAGCCGAGGGTCGCCTTCGTGTCACATTCCGACTTCGGCAGCTATGATACGGACTCTTCGCGCAAGATGCGGCGGGCCACCCAGCTCCTGAAGGACAAGCATCCGGAGATCGAGGCCGACGGCGAAATGCAGGGCGACACAGCGCTGTCGGCGGTGGCGCGCAAGCTCGTGCTGCCGCAATCGCGGCTGGAAGGCGAGGCCAACATCCTGATCATGCCGAACCTCGACGCCGCCAACATCGCCTACCAGATGATCAAATCGCTGGCCAACGCGCTGCCGGTGGGGCCGATCCTGATCGGTCCGGCGCGCCCGGCGCACATCCTCACCCCCGGTGTGACGGCGCGCGGCATTCTCAACATGACGGCGGTTGCCGCCGTCGAAGCCCAGGAGCGCGCTGGCCGCGCGCAGCCGACGCTCTTTGGCTGAGACCGATTCGATTTGATCGAAGCAGGTGGAGCGACCATAATCGCTCCGCCTGCTTCGTCCGATTCTGCCATCCAGTGAGGCCGACCCATGCCAGCGTTGATCACCTTCGGGCGCGTTCTGTTCGCCGTGCTGTTCCTGTATTCGGGGGCGACCAAGCTCTTCGGCATCCAGGTGACTGCGGACGTGCTCACGGCCAAGGTGACCGTTCCCGCCGTGATCGCGCCCTATACGCAGCAGATCGAAACCTTCGCTAGCATGCCGTTCATGCAGCTCCTGGCGATCACGATCGGCGCCTTCGAGATCATCGCCGGGTTGATGATCGCGGTGAACGTGCTGACGCGGTTCTTCGCGATCCTTTTGATCATCTTCGTCTGCTTTGCGACCTTCTACTTCCACGATTTCTGGAATCAGGCGGCGCCCGACAACGGCAAGACCCTGATGGAGGCGCTGAAGAACCTGTCGCTGATCGGCGCATTGTTCATCATCGCCGGCTACGGTCGCGGCCCGCGCCGCGATGAGCCGGCGTATGGGGACGTGTAGGGCGCGATCACAGTAGGATGGGTAGAGCGCAGCGAAACCCATCACCTTTGTGCTGAGAGATCGATGGGTATCGCTGCGCTCCACCCATCCTACGGGGGCAGCTCACGCCGCCACGGCGTCACGCTGACATCCTGCGCGGCATCGATCAGTTGCGGCGCGTCGGCGCGAAGCCCGTGCGCAGCAAGCACCTGCTGCGGGGTGCGGGCAGGGACGCCCGGAAAGCACGGCTCGCCCTCGGGGATGCGCACCCTTGGCGCGACCGACAGCCAGAACGTGTCGTAGCGGTCCATGAACATGCCGAACACGCCGGGGCCGCCGATGATGGCAACCATGCCCGATGTCACGCCGGCTTCGCGGCTCGCCGCCTCGAACGGGCAGCCGGCCGGATTCCACAACAGGGCCTTCGGATTGTCCGGATCGGGCGCGGTGGCCGCGACCTTGCCGGTCAGGATCAGGCGGCGCCGCTTCGGCGCGTTCGGCTGCTCTTCCTGGGAGTGACGGCCATGCACGACGAGGTCGGCGCGGTCGAGAGCCGCGGTGAAGAACCGCTTGTCGCCCTCGATCTTGAGATCGTCGGGCATCACATTGTGCGCATTCGCCAGCCGGCCATCGGCGGAGACGATGACGAACCCTTCGATACGCAACCCGGAAACCAGAGCCATTTCCGCTCCGATCGAATCGGAACGGGGCTCTGGATTGTTGTTTTGACGCGTTTTCTTCACGCGAACCGGTACCCACTTCGCTCGAAAACGCTCTAGAACTGTCGCGCGCGCTATTGCTGGTCGACCGTGGTGACGACGCTGTTCACCGGCCGCGAGCTCACGGTCGGCAGCTTGACGTCCTTGGCGAGCTCCTGCTCGTATTGCGGCAGCACCGTCACCGGGAATTTGGCGCGCATCGCCACCACCTTGTAACCGCCGGCCTTGAGCTGCTGCAGCAGCGCGGGCAGCGCCTCCGCGGTGTGCTTCTGGAAGTCGTGCATCAGGATGATGCCCTTGCCGAGCTTGTTCAGCTTCTTCATCACCGTGTCGATCACCTGCTGCGGCTTGCTCGACTTGAAGTCGAAGGAGTCGAGGTCGCAGGAGAAGATCGCGATGTTGCGGTTGCCGAGATAGGTCACCATCTCCGGCGGATGCTGCAGCGCCGGGAAGCGGAAGAACGGCGAGGGTGAAACCTCGAGCGCCCATTTGACCGCGGCGTAGCCGCGCTCGATCTCGTCCTTCTTCTGATCCTCGGTCAGCTTCTTGTTGTTCAGATTGGCGTGCGACCAGGTGTGCGCGCCGACCGTGTGGCCGGCGGCATAGACCTGACGCAGGATTTCAGGGTGATAGGTGGCGTGCTTGCCGATCGGGAAGAAGATGCCCGTGGTGCATTCATCCGCGAGCGCCTTCAACACCGCGGGCGTGTTGGCCGGCCACGGACCGTCGTCGAAGGTCAGCACCACTTCATGGTCGCGCAGGAAGTCGAGCTGCTTGAAATGCTCGAAGCCGAAGCCGGGCCCGCCGGTGGTGTCGATCTCGACGGTGCGGCCGACGCCGAGCGCGTTCGGATTGTTGCAGGCAGCGCGCGCCGGCTGCGGCGGTTGCTTCGGCGGCACTGGTGCGGCGTTTGCGGTGGCGGGCGCAGGTGCCGCGGCGGCGGGCGCTGGCGCTGCGGCCGCTGGTGCTGCCGCCGGCGCTGTGGCGGCGCCCTTGGCCGGCGCTGCCGCAGCGCCCTTGGCGGGCGGCGTCTGCGACCAAGCTGCGCTCGACGCGAGCAACGATACGGTCCCTGCGAAAATCAGACCTGCCGCAATGCGCATGGCGTGTTCCCTGCTGATCGCGCTCCCGTGCCGCCGTTGCCGCACCCGGACCGCTTCACTCCCAACCGATCGTACCCTAGTCGCAGTCGCGACGCCAAGGCAATGAAGGTGGGCGGGCGCGTGCTCAATATCCCAGTTAATTCCGGGGATTATCGGGGCCTTTCAGGCTGCCGCCAGCGCTCAGTGCGATTGCGGTCTTGATGCGGGTGTCGTCGGGTGTGACCGACTCAGGGAAGACGTCGGCGATATAGCCGTCGCGGCCAATCAGGTATTTGTGGAAATTCCAGCGCGGCACGTCCTTCGGCCGCGCCTCGGCCGCCCAGCGGTAGAAAGGATGCGCGCTCGCGCCGCGGACCACCGCTTTCGCTGCGATCGGGAAGGTGACGCCGTATTGATGCTGCGCGGCCTCGGCGATCTCGGTCGGGCCGCCGGGCTCCTGGCCGCCGAAATCATTCGAGGGCACGCCGATGATCACGAAGCCGCGCTCGCGGAATTCGCTCCACAATTGCTGCAGGCCGGCATATTGCGGCGTGAAGCCACAGAGCGAGGCCGTGTTCACGATCATCAGGGGATGGCCGGCATAGTCGGCAAGGCTGATATCGCCGCCCGAGAGTGCGGGGAATGAAAAGGCGTAGGCCGTGATCCGGCTCATTGCGGGCTGCTCCGCATGCAGCGCACGCGATCCTGCGGCCGCGGCCAAGGCCGTCACGATCAGTGTTCGGCGGTCGATCATGATGATGTCCCCGGATCGGATGTGCCTGACATCATAATCCAGAGCGCAGGCTCAGGCATTCAACAAGGTGTTACGGAAGAGAACATCTTAGCCGTCATGGCCGGGACAAGCCCGGCCATGACGGAAGGTGATTTTCGCTCTCCGGAAGAGGGTTGGAGAGGTACAGCCCGAAAGCTTAGCGCAGCGGCAGGATGAAGTCGGTGCCTTCGCCGGTCTCACCCTGGTTGACGCCGAGGTCGGAGACGATGATCGAGCCGCCGGTGCCGAGCGCTTCGCTGATCCGGGCCATCACGTCTGATGGAATCGAGATGCGGTCGAGTGCCTCGGCGGGGGTATTCGTCGCCGGCTGCGGCTTGGCCTCGACCGGCACGGCCACCTTGCGGCGATGCGAGACATGCTCCTCGGCATCGATACGGGCGGCATTGCGGGTCGGCAGCGTGACCACCGACCAGCGCAGCAGGTTGGTATCCGTCTTGTCGGCTTCCGCGGTGAAGACATGCGTGCCAAGCGGCCGGTCGCTCGCGGCGATCGTCACCGGCACGTCGAACAGCGGCGCAAAGTTCTGCCGCACATAGAGCTTGGAATCCTTGCGGCTGATGAACACCGCGATCTGGCCGGCGCGCTTCGACACGTCGATCCTGGCGACGCCGGGCAGCCGTGCCGTATCCTTGGCAGCGTCCTTCTTGGCATCGGGCGCGTCGGCCGCGGTTGCCGGCTCGGCGGGCTTGTCAGCCGGCTTGACTGCATCCACCGCCTTGGCAGCGTCCTTGCTCGCGTCCCTGGCGGCATCAGCCTTAGGCGCATCGGTCTTCGTATCGGTCTTGGGTGCCTCGGCAATGCCGGGCTTGGCGGCGTCCGCTTTCGGCTCGTCAGCTTTGCCTTCGGCCTTCACCGGGTCGTTCGCGGAGACCTCGGTCTTCGGCTTGTCGGTGCTGCCGGTGGTTTCGCCGACCGTCTTGTCGTCGGGAGCGGAATTGGTCTCGGCCGGCTGGTCGGTCGCGGTCTCAGCTTGGACCGTCTCGGGCTTGTCGGCTGCAAGCTTGTCGGCGATCGCGTCCCGTGTCGCCGAGGAGGACGCGTCGGACATCGTCACCGACGCGCTCGCCGCCGGCATCGCATCGGTGGCGTCGGCGGTGTGGGTGTTGTCGCGCAGCGAAGCGGGCAAGGCGGCGTGGCCGACGCTGGTGCGCAAATCGAGACCGGACTGCTTGTCGGCGCCCTTGTCGGTCTTGACGCCGAGCGGCGCATCCATCTTCAGGATCTCGTCGGCAACCGGCTGCTGCGGCGTGATCTTCTGCGTCACCAGCAGCGGATGCGAGAAGTTCTCCGGCGTGATCGTGCCCGGCGTGACGAACACGCGGGCGCCCATTCGCGTCCAGCCGTACATCTTGACCGCAAACGACATCGGCATGCGGATGCAGCCATGCGAGGCCGGATAGCCGGGCAGCACACCGGCGTGCATGGCGATGCCCGACCAGGTGATGCGCTGCATGTACGGCATCGGTGCGCCGCTATAGATGTTGGACTGGTGGTACTTCTGCTTCTGGATGACGCTGAAGACACCCATCGGGGTCGAGTGCCCCTTCATGCCCGTCGACACCGGGCTCTCGGCATAGAGGCCGTTGGCGTCGTAGACGCTGACGCGCTGCTGGTCGACCGAGACCGAGATGATCAGGGGGCCCTGCGGCTTGGCGCCAGCCTCCTTCTCGAGCGCCGGATTTTTCTTGGTCAGATTGCGCTTCGGCTTCGGCCGGGCCGGCCGCGGCATCGGCTGGTAATCACCGTAGTAGCCGGAATCACTGTTCCAGTAGAACAGCGCAGCATCGGCCTGTGAGGAGGCGGCGACGGTGCCGGCTGCAGTCAAAACTGCAAACTGCCAGAACCGCCTATTGGCAGAATCAAAAATCGAAATCCGCCGTCCCGTTCCGTGCATATTCCGAATCCCAGTCCAAACTATTCCTTGGTTGTCGCAGACGTGGAACGCGTTCACCAGCGTATGCGATTAACCCTTCCGTGAGGCGCGTATTTTTCGCCAAAAGCGTAGCAAAAAAGCCTCACAAGAGGTTAAACGCCCAGCCTGATCACCGAGCCGTCAGCGCCTTCCTGTGCGGCGTTTGCGCACTACATAGGCGGGACCCACCCCGCGGAGACCTCAATGACATCGAGAAGTGTGAGCTTGTGTGACGTGAGACTGTTGTCTCGATGGGGGTGCGCAATGCTGCTGATGGTGCTGGGTTTGGGGCTGGCCCGTCCGGCGGCCGCGACAGATGAGCCGGACCTGATCTTTCGCCGCTCCACGGTGTTCAAATTGATGAGCCCCAACGACAAGCTCGCGACCTACGGCGTCGACGACCCCGAGGTCGAAGGTGTCGCTTGTCACTTCACGGTGCCGGAGAAGGGCGGCTTCAAGGGCTGGCTTGGGCTTGCCGAGGAAGTCTCCGATATCTCGCTGGCTTGCCGGCAGATCGGGCCGATCCGCTTCAAGAACAAGCTCGGCCAGGGCGACGACATGTTCAGCAAGCGCCGGTCGCTGTTCTTCAAGAAGATGCAGATCGTGCGCGGCTGCGACGCCAAGCGCAACGTGCTGGTCTACATGGTCTATTCGGACAGGCTGATCGAGGGCTCGCCGAAGAACTCGACCTCGTCGGTGCCGATCATGCCGTGGGGCCCGACCGACGCCGCCATCCAGAAGTGCGGCGAGTTCATTCAATAGGCTTCGTTCGGTAGCCTTCATTCAATAGCCCTGGCATGGGCTTGGCCTGTGCGGCTGAAGCGGTGGGTAAACTAGCGGTTGGTTTGCCCGAACTGCTTCGCGCCGAGGCTGAGGCCCGGCTTGACCTTCGAGTCGCGGCAGCCGACGAGGCGAACCAGCTTTTGCTGCGCGCACTCATTGTCGCCCATCACGTGGGTACCCTGTTGCGACATTGCGGCCGTCATCTGCTTCTGCGGGCCGGATTTGGTGGCCGCGGATTCATTGCCAACGCCCATGTTGCCATTGCCCACGACTGACATCCTTCGTTGGATAGGGGATCACCACAACGTGCCACCACGGAGATGGTTGCACGGTGCCGAGATGAGTCGGCTGGACCGTCGCCCGGTTCACCGCCGACCTGCTGCGCTGCTTCCTGTCTCAGCAGAGGAAAGTTAAGAAAGCGCGGTAGCCCGCTCAATTTGCACGCAGAATCGGCCATCGCCCCGGCTGCGGCCAAAACAGGTGCCAAGGACAGGCGCCAAGGCGGGTACCACGGCAGGCATCGGCGCGCGAAATCTTGAACACGCGCTCCGCCGCCGCTCCATCACTGAAAATATTGATGTTTTCCGGCCAATGTTTCGTCGATCGCCGGCCGACGAAACAATTCTCCCGTTGATGAAACCATTTTCGACTTGTTCCGCAGAACTCCGGAAACGGCAGTTCGTTATCAAACCGTCAACACAACGGCGCGGACGCCGGCCGGAATAACGGAGACTGTCACATGCGGACCATCAGCCTGATTCTCGCCTTCGTCTTCGTGATGGCCGGTTCGTCGATGGCTGGTTCCCCGGACAGCGGTTTGCCCGGCATCGGCACCTTCTCCTATAACGGCTCGCCGGTGGTCACTGTGGCCCCGATGATGATGGCGCAGGCCAACTGAATGCGACGCGAAAAACAGAACAGCCGATAAAGGCCACTCATGTTGCTCCGTATCTGTTCCGCCGCCATGTTCGCATTGCTCGTCCTAGCGGGTTCCGCGCAGGCCCAATCCCAGCTTCCACTCGAATCGATGCAGATCCGGTCGCTGTACCGGGTAACTGAGCCGCGCGACGAATTCGTTCGCCAATGCGCGCCGCACATGCTTGGCCGCTGGGCGCACCCCGAAGCCGTCTGCGGCTGCCTGCACGACCACGCCGCAGCAACGGTGGATGATCCCGACCTCCGTCAGGCATTGCTGCGCGGGATCAGCGAGACCGGCGTGCCGACGATCGAGACCGATTGGGTGCCGCCGTCGAAGCAGGCCGAGATCGGCCCGACCTTCACCAAGATCGCCAAGCCGACGCTGCAATGCATGTTCGAGCCGATCTCGAACTGAGCGGCGCGTTGCCAAATAATGAAGAAGCAGGCGCCTCGCGGAAGCGGGGCGCTTTATTTTTTGGCGAGGCGCGGCACGCAGCTGCGGGTCCGAACCACGCCGTTCTGGCTCAGCTTGGCGCCGATCACCTGCTTGATCTGCCCGGCCGGGCACGAGCCGTCATCGACCAGGACGCGCTGACCGACCCGGAGGTCGACGATGTCGCCCTCGCGCATCAAGGCCTGCTGCGCGGAGGCGGGGGCGCTCAGGGCGACACATACGACGGCGCCGATCAGCGCGACGAATCCGATGCGCGGCATCGCGGCCTCCCTCACTTGTTCTGGATCTTGACCCCATTGGGGCCGACATTGATCTGCAGGCCTTCGGGCTGCTTCTTCGCCTGATAGAGATTGTAGCCGAGCATGCCCACGATCAGGACCAACCCGCCGATCACGAGATACAGGACGTTGCGATTGGCAGGCATCCGGTATCTCCGTACGCTGGCACTGACTGAACGCGCGCGACCTTAGTCAGGTCGCTGCGATTCTCATAGCGCGCCGCGGTTTGGCGGATGACTTGATCGATCCCTTGACTGGTCCTTTGCGCGTCGCGCGCAGCGCAATCAGCGTTGCCTTCGCCAACTGTTCCGCCGACGCGATGAGTTGCGGAACCGGATGACCGGAAAATCCCAGCACGAAGCCGGGCAATGGACGCGCGCGATGATAGGTCTCGGCGAGCAGCCAGCCGCCGACGCCGGCGGCGGCTTTTGCCTCCGCGGCAATGAGTGGATCGGTCGCGGGATCGAGCCTGGCCACGAGATGCAGGCCCTGCGAGGGCACGGGAACCGTGAGCGCGCCCTCCGATGCGCTCTCGAGCGTCGATGCCAGCACGTCGCGCGCCTCGCGATAGAGTTTGCGCGACTTGCGCAAATTGGCGGCGAAGGCGCCGGAGTTCAGCATGTCGGCAACCGCGCCTTCCATCAACGTGGCGGGAAAGCGGTCGAGCGCGGCGCGCGCCGCCGTCACCGGGCCGATCAGGGCTTCGGGCAGGGCGCAGTAACCGATCCGCAAGCCCGGAAAGAGCGTCTTGGCAAACGTGCCCATGTAGATCACGCGGCGCAGATGATCGATGCCGGCGAGCGACAACAGTGGCGCGCCGTCATAGCGGAACTCGCTGTCGTAATCGTCCTCGAACACGAAGGCGCCGGCGTCGCGGGCCCAGTCGAGCAGCTCGAGCCGGCGCGGCATCGACATCTGCACGCCGAGCGGAAACTGGTGCGACGGCGTGACATAGGCGGCGCGTGCCTGCGGCGCCGATGCGCGGCCCTTGTCGACGCGCATGCCTGAGGCATCCACGGGCACCGACACCGGACGATAGCCGCAATGCTCGATCGCGCGCCGCGCCGCCGGATAGCCGGGATCCTCGCACCAGACCTGATCGCCGGGCTTGAGGATCGCGCCGAGCACGATGCGCAGCGCATGCAGCGTGCCCGACGCCAGCATGATCTGGTCGGGATCGCAGCGCAGTCCGCGCGCCGACAGCAAATGATCTGATATGGCGGCGCGCAATTCGCTGCTACCGCGGGGATCGCCATAGTGCAGATGCTCGGAGCCGAAGGCGCGCAGTCTGCGGCCGGCAAAGGCGCGGAAACGCTGCAGCGCGCGTTCGTCGATATGGGTGCAGCCGAGCGACAGCGCGTTGTGCTGCGGCGGCTCGATCTCGATCTTCGCGCGTCGCGGCGCGGTGGCCTGCGCCGGGATGCGCGCGGCGACGAAGGTGCCGGAGCCCGTGGTTGCCACCGCAAATCCGTCGGCGATCAGCCGCTCGTAGGCCGTGGTGACGGCGTTGCGTCGGAAGCCGGTCTGTTTTGCCAGCGTGCGCGAGGGCGGCAGCGGCTCGCCCGGCTTGACCAGGCCGCCGACGATCGTGTGGCACAGCGCCTGATAGAGCCGCTGCTGTGAGGCCGCGCCCTGCGTGACGTGGGGGCCGGCGAGGTCGAGCGGCAGCTCGGCCTTGGCCGGCCAAGGCTCTGATAAATTGGGCTTGCGCAAATTGGTCGGAATTTTTCGCATGGAATTGGCACTATCGCAGACCAAATGGGTCGCTACAACTCTCGACATATTCCAATTTCGAAAGGCACCGCCGTGACCGAAGGCGCATCCACTCCGTCCTACCCCATGTCGTCCCGCAACCGGGTGAAGCGCCGCCATGATCGCGGCTTCTACGACCACGCAACCGTGCACAAGATCCTGGACGCCTCGATGCTGTGCCACGTCTCCTACGTGATCGACGGCCAGCCCTATTGCACGCCGACGTTTTTCTGGCGCGAGGGCACAAAACTCTACTGGCACGGCTCGAGCGCGAGCCGGATGCTGGAGAACCAGACGGAAGGGCAGAGGGTGTGCCTGACGGTCGCCCATCTCGACAGCCTGGTGCTGGCGCGCTGCGGCTTCAATCATTCGGCCGACTATCGCGCGGTGATGGCGTTCGGCTCAGCCTATCTCGTCACCGACCCGCAAGAGAAGGAGCGCGCCATCGTTGCGATGGTCGACCGCTTCTTTCCCGAACGCACCGCAAGCCTGCGCGCCAGCAGCAAGCAGGAGATCAAGGCGACCTCGTTCATCGCGATGGAGATCGAGGAGGCCTCGGCAAAGGTTCGCGCCAAGGGCGTTGCCGATGACGACGAGGATTACGAGTTGCCGATCTATGCCGAGCGCATTCCGGTGCGCACCGTGCTCGGCGCGCCGGAGCCGTGTTCGCGGCTGCTCGACGGCGTGTCGCGGCCTGCGACACTCGATGGCTATTCGGAAGGCCGTCTGCTCGAAGATGCATTGCGGGATGCTTATTTTGCGCAATACAAGGCGGAGTGAAATCGGGTTACGGTGCGGCGCTCACCTGTCTGATTTCCCCGATGGAGTTGCCGCATGACTGCCGAGACGCAACAACGAATCCTTGCTGCCGTTGACGAGGGATTCGATGCGCAGCTTGCGACGACGCAGGCCTTTGTCGCGATCCCCTCGACCCGCGGCGCCGAGGGGCCGTGCCAGGACATGATCGGCGATCTCTTGCGCGAGCGCGGCTACGAGGTCGACGACTGGCACATCAATCTCGACGAGCTCCGGGATTTGCGCGGCTTCGGCCCGATCGAGCATGATTTCTCGAAGGCGCGTACGGTGGTCGGCACCTACCGCCCGGCGACCAATGCCGGCAAATCGCTGATCGTGCAGGGCCACTGCGACGTGGTGCCGACCGGCCCGCTCGAGATGTGGGAGACGCCGCCGTTCTCGCCCGTGATCAAGGACGGCAAGATGTACGGCCGCGGCGCCTGCGACATGAAGTCCGGTACCATCGGCGCGCTGTATGCGCTGGATGCGATCAGGAAGGCCGGCCTGAAGCCGACGGCGCGAATTCACTTCCAGTCGGTGATCGAGGAGGAGAGTACCGGCGTCGGCGCGCTCTCGACCTTGCAGCGCGGCTATCGCGCCGATGCCTGCTTCATCCCCGAGCCGACCAACGGCAAGATGATCCGCTCGCAGGTCGGCGTGATCTGGTTCCGGTTGAAGGTGCGCGGCTTCCCGGTGCATGTGTTCGAGGCCGGTGCCGGCTCGAACGCGATCATGGCGGCGTATCATCTGGTGCATGCGCTGGAGAAGCTCGAGATCGCCTGGAACGAGCGCGCCAAGGCCGACCGCCACTTCAAGGACGTCAATCATCCGATCAACTTCAATCCCGGCATCATCAAGGGGGGCGACTGGGCCTCCAGCGTGCCGGCCTGGTGCGACGTCGACTGCCGCATCGCGGTGCTGCCGGGCTGGTCGATCGCCGAATGCCAGAAGGAGATTCTGGCCTGCGTGTCGGCCGCGGCGCGCGACCACCGGTTCCTCTCCAACAATCCGCCGCAGGTGGAGTGGTCGGGCTTCCTGTCGGAAGGCTATGAACTCGTGAACTCCGAAGCGCCGGAAGCGGCCTTCGCGAGGGCGCATCAGACGGTCTATGGCGGCGCGGTTGAAGATCGCGCCTTCACCGCGTTGACCGACACGCGCTTCTACGGCCTGAACTATGACATCCCGAGCCTCTGCTTCGGCGCCAATGGCGCGGCGATGCATGGCTTCAACGAATATGTCGAACTGGACTCGCTGCGGAAGTCGACCAAGGCCACCGCGCTGTTCATCGCGGAATGGTGCGGCGTGGAGAAGGCCTAGCCGCGGTTTCCGCCCCTCAACAAATTCAGTGTCGTCCCGGCGAAAGCCGGGACCCATACTCCGCGGCGAATGTTGTGATCGGGACTCGTCATTGCAGCGCCGTACATCAATCAAGATTGGTGGTTATGGGTCCCGGCTCCGTGCGCAATCGCGCACTCGGCCGGGACGACGTTGGAAGATTCAACGCTCCGGCCATAACGCCTTCACGATCGCATCGAGCCCGTCGGTCAGCGCGGCGGGGCCGGGCTGCAGGATGATCGGCGACTTGATCTCGACGATGCGGTTGTTGCGCACGGCCGGAATCTCGCTCCAGCCGTCGCGTTTGCGGATGCGGTCGGGCACCACCTTCTTGCCGCACCAGGACGCCAGGATCACGTCGGGCATCGCCTCGCGCACGGTATCAGGCGAGATGATGCGATCCTTGGCGGCCTTGTGCGCGCGCAGATGCGGCAGCGCGTCCGCGCCGCCGGCGATGTCGATCAGCTCGGACACCCAGCCGATGCCGCTGATCAGGGGATCGTCCCATTCCTCGAAATAGACTTTTGGCCGCGGCGCCGGACGCGGCGTCGCCGCGATCGCGTCCAGCCGTCCTGCGAGGCTTTGCGCGAGCTGCCCGGCGCGCTCGGCGGCGCCGACCATCGCGCCCAGGGTGCGGATCATTGCGAGGATGCCGGCGACGTCGCGCTGGTTGAAGACATGCACGGCGACGCCGGCACGCACGAGATCGGCGACGATGTCGGCCTGCAAATCGGAGAAGGCGAGCACGAGGTCGGGGTCGAGCGCCAGGATCTTTGGAATGTCAGCGGAGATGAAGGCCGACACGCGCGGCTTCTCGCGGCGGACCTGCGGCGGCCGCACCGCATAGCCGGAGACGCCGACGATGAGGTCCTGCTCGCCGAGCAAATAGAGCGTTTCGACCGTCTCCTCGGTCAGGCAGACGATCCGGCGGGGAGGGAAGTCGCGCATCGCGGACGGTATGCAGACTGACGCGCGATTGTCACTGATGCCATGACGTCATCCGCATCATTACCTCGGAGGTCATTGCCGGGCCCGGTCAGGCAATCCATCATGCCGGCACCAACCTCGAAGAAGGCCGAAGGCGCGGTTCTGCCCGCGGACCGACGCCGCAAGAACAAGCCAGGGAGTGCCCATGACGCCGCTCGAAAAGATCCAGTCGATGAAGATGCCGTTCGCGGAACTGAAGGGCGTCACCTTCACCGAGGCCAGCCAGGATCGGGTCGTCGCGAAGATGCTGGTGCGGCCGGACCTCTGCACCCTCCATCACACCA
This sequence comes from Bradyrhizobium sp. th-b2, assembly GCF_000426785.1. Lineage (NCBI taxonomy): Bacteria > Pseudomonadati > Pseudomonadota > Alphaproteobacteria > Hyphomicrobiales > Nitrobacteraceae > Bradyrhizobium > Bradyrhizobium sp. th-b2. Next base: position 95,760 of record NZ_AUGA01000025.1, on the reverse strand, counting down.
TCCACGGCGGGGCGGTGATGGCCTTGGCGGACTCGGTCGGCGCCGCCGCCACCGTGATCAACCTGCCTGAAGACGCCAAGGGCACCACGACGCTGGAGAGCAAGACCAACTTCATCGGCGGCGCCAAGGCGGGGATGACCGTGGTCGCCACGGCAACACCGGTTCACCGGGGCCGGCGGACCCAGGTCTGGCAGACCAGGCTGGAGACCGAGGACGGCAAGCTGGTCGCGGTCGTGACCCAAACGCAGCTGGTATTATGATGGGGCGATAATGTGATTTATCAATCACATCATTGTTTACTTAAATGAATCTCAGTACTTGAATTATATGGTGCGATGCACAATATGGGGGTGCTAGGGAGTCGACGCCTCCTCGAGGGCTACCGAGAGGAGTTATGAAATGAACTACGATTCCATCCGTCCGACGTCTGCCAAGGGCACCGTGCGGACGCTGAGCCAGCAGGAGGAGCTTCCTCTGCTGCGCGATCACCTGCTGCGACTGGATCGCACCAGCCGTCATGATCGCTTTCATGGCTTCATCGACGACAGCTTCATCCGTCGCTATGCCGAGCGCTGCGCCAACGACGGCACGATCATCATCGCCTATTTCGAGGATGGCGTGGTCCGCGGCGCGGCCGAGTTGCATCCGCCGGAGCAGTCACCGGACGCGCAGCCCGAGATCGCCTTCAGCGTGGAGCGGTCGGTGCGGCGCAAGGGTGTCGGCAGCACGCTATTCCGCAAGCTGATCGCCGAGGCGCATGCCAAGGGCTACACCAACCTGCGCATCACCACCGGTGCGCAGAACGACGCGATGCGTGCGCTCGCCACCAAGTTCGGTGCGCAGCTCACCTTCCGCCACGGCGAGTCGACCGGCAGCATCGACCTGACCGAGCAACACCAGGGCGAGCAGGCACCGGCTGCTGCGGTGATGACGCCGGTCGAGGCTGCGCAGGCGATCGTCGACATGAACCGGGCCTATTGGCGGATGGTGATGCAGATCTCCGGCTGGGGCCGGGCGGCCTGAGCCGATATCCCGGATCAAACGCGAAAAGGGCAATCCGCTCAGCGGATTGCCCTTTTTCTTTGAGCAAACGAATGTTGTTTTTCAGGTGCCGGTGCGCTTGTCGGTCGCAAAGCGGCGGACCACGCGGCGCTCGACCACGATGGAGCGCTGCGCGCCCTGTTCGCCGGCGATCACGCGGGTTGCCGTACCGGTACGGGCGCTGACGCGCGCGGTCTTCTTCACCTCGGCCAGCACCTCGTCATAGGGCAGTCCCATCAGGGACGACGCGATCTCGGCCTGGGCCTCCACGTCATCGGTGATGCCGATGGCCGCGAAGATTGCCTCCTCCAGGGTCGGCGGATCATGCCGCACGCGCCTTGTGCCGTATTTGGTGTTCCAGTCTCCGCTCATCGCCGCCTCGTCCCTTGAATCGCGGGAGATACGTAAGGGCCCTAATGTTGCATTGCAATATGAATGTGAGATGGCAATCCAGCCATGCAGCTAGAGTCTCTCAATTTTGTGAGCGTCATAAAGTTCGATCGTGGTCGCAGCCGCCGCAAGAGATTGCAGCGACCGGACGAAGTCACGGGAGGCCGGGACCGCAAAATGCGTCGCCAGCGCGGCGCGATCGGCCCATTGCTCGAAAAACACCAGCTTGAGCGGATCTTCGCAGTCGACATGCACCGCGTGCGAGATGCAGCCGGGCTCGGTGCGCGAGCGATGGACATGCTCGAGGCTGAGGCGCCGCACCTCATCGAACGTGTCGGGGCGGGCGGTGACGCTGCCGGTGACGACAATCATGATGTCCCCCAATGCTTTACGGGGCGGCTTCCGCCCCTGACGCAGTGATCGGTTGTTGCGGCCAGCGCTTCAGCGCGGCACGGCCGGCATCGGTCAGCAGATAGATGCCGCGCTCGGCGCGATCGAACCAGCCATAGACATTATGCTGCAGGATCTTGCCGGCGTCGGGAATATCGGCGCGCAAATCGCGCACCCGCCGTGGCCCATCCGACAGCGCACAGGCGCAGGCCAGCGCCTGCTGCCGGTAGGCGGTCATGATCGGCGCGCGCGTCGAACCGCCCATGGCGGGATCGCCTTTGCGCTTCCGGTGCTCGGTGATCAGGCGCGAGCGCTTCTTCGGATTGCGCCTGATGGCCGCGGTCGGCGGCGGCACCAGCACCTCGACGTCGCCGCGGTCGGTGATGCCGAGCATGCCGAAGCCGAGCCGCCGGCACAGATTGCGATAACGCGCATCGCTCTCGCGGCCCTTGCCGCGGGCCGAGACCTTTGCCGCGATCCAGACCTCGTCGGCGGCGGCGGCACGGTCGACCGCCTGCAGGATCAGTTCGAGATTGAAGGCGAGCTTGAGTTCACCGATCACGACGACAGGCGGATCGTCGCCGCTCAGCGCCACGAGATCGCAGCCGCCGATCTCGCCCTTCACCGTGAAGCCGAGCTTTTCGAGGAAGCGTTTGACGGGCTGATAAAGCGCAGTTTCCAACGGGCACGGCTCCGGCGGCGGTTCGGCCGCGACTCAATTCGCAGCAGCATAGCCCGGAAAGACCGCTGCCGCCGCGGACGTAATTTGCTCAAAGCCCGCCCCAGCGGCTATTGTGAGGCCGGGACAAGGCGCGGCAATTTTCATGATCCGGAACGGGCTCTATCACATCACCGTCGAATTTCTCGACGGCGTCTCTGGCGGCAACCAGGGCGTCATGGTGCTGCGCGACGGCCAGATGCGCGGCGGCGACTCGTTCTTCTATGCCTATGGCAACTACACCGCGGCCGATGGCAAGTGGAAGGGCGAGGTCACCAACGAGGAGCATTCGCCGACCTATGGCGAGCGCCCGGTGTGGGAACGCAAAGGTGGTCACCATTGGATTCACCGGCACCTACACCGACAAGACCGCCGAGGGTAACGGCATGGCGCTCGCCGGCAAGCAGAGCATCCGTTTCAGGTCGAAGCTGCGGCTATTGGTTGCCGACTGACGCGTAATGCCGACCTGGCTCTATAAAGTCGAGGTCGCGCGCGATCGACGGGCCGCTCTCTCGCCACGCTCGAATGCGGCTTGTCCGCTGCTCGCCGCCGTTGAAATGTTGCTGTTTGTTGCTCCAATGGCACAGGGCCCCCAAGCCAAATGAATTAAGTTCCAAACCGGACTTGGAAGTTAAGCATCACAGGGGCAAGGCGTGATGTCAGACTCAGTCAGCCTGACTGCTACACCAAGTGAAGGCGACGCGGCGGCTGCGACAGCGCGGTTTAGCGTGAAGATCATGACGCGCGGCGAAATCGCCGATTGCCCCGCCTGGGCTGCCACCTTCGCAGACCTGCGCAAGGATCACCGGTATTACGAAATCCTGGAGGATACGCTTCGCGACCGCGTCGAGTACCGCTACTTCGCGATCATCGACCGGGCAGGGTACATCCAAGCCGTCCAGCCGTTTTTTCTTCTCGACCAGGACTTTCTCGAAGGACTTGGCGCGGAATGGCAGACGTGGCTGGCGCGCATCCGACGCTTCGCGCCGCGGTTTCTCAAGATGCGCACTTTGATGGTGGGATGCTTCGCCGGAGAGGGACACCTCGCTGCATCCGACACGGTGCCGTCAGGCGAGATGGCGGAGATCCTTTGCGGCGAGATCGTCAATCTAGCAAAATCGTGCCAAGCGCAGCTCATCGTCTTGAAGGAATTCCCAGCGCGCTATCGGCCGGTGCTCAATTGTTTCGTGCGGTGCGGTTTCGCCCGTGCGCCGAGCATGCCGATGACGGCGCTCAATATCGAGCACGACGATTTCGATGCCTACATGCAAAACGCGCTGCCGCGATCGGCGCGGTGGCAGCTCCGCAAGAAATTCAAGGCAACCGACGGCGACACCATTGTCCTCACTGTCACCGATGACGCAAGGGATGCTATCGATGAGATCCATCCGCTTTATCTGCAGGTCTTCGACCGTTCGAAATTCCGTTTCGAGAAACTGACGGCCGATTATCTCCGCCGGCTCGGCAGCGATATGAAGGACAAGACCCGGTTCTTCATCTGGCGCCGGGGCGCGAACGTGGTCGCCTTCAGCCTCTGCATGGTCGAAGGCGACAGCCTGTTCTGGGAGTATGTCGGCCTGGACTATGCCGTCGCCCTCGACCTCCATCTTTACTACTACACCATTCGCGACATGATGAATTGGGCGATGGCCAAGGGTTATAAGTGGCTTCGAAGCACCGGTCTCAGCTACGAACCGAAATTCCGGATGCGGCATGACCTCGATCCGCTCGACCTCTATGTGCGGCTCCGCTCCCCGCTCCTGAACGCTATTTTCAGGCTGCTGCTGCCCTGGATCGTCCCGGCCCGCTATGACAAGACGCTGCGAAGATTCGCGAACTATCGCGATCTCTGGTAGCCGATCCGATACGGTAACGACTGGCCTAAACCCGCCCGTTCACCGGCAGCAGCGCGCCGGTGACGGCGCTTGCGGCGTCGCTGGCGAGGAACAGGATGACGTCAGCGAGTTCCTTCGGTGTCACCCATTTGGAGATATCGGCCTTCGGCATCGCGGCGCGATTGGCCGCGGTATCGATGATCGAGGGCAGCACGGCGTTGACCGTGACCTTGCCCTTGAGTTCGGCGGCGAGCGACTCCGTCAGGCGATGCACGCCGGCCTTCGATGCGGCATAGGGGCCCATGCCGGCAGCCGCCTGCAACGCGCCCAGCGCGCCGATATTGATGATGCGTCCGGCGCCCGACTTGCTGAGATGTGGGATGGCGGCGCGCGATGTGTTGAGCGCGGTCATCACATTCATGGCGTACATGCGCTGCCAGGTCGCGGGATCACCGTCGCTCACCGCCTCGAAGGTGAAGCCGCCGGCGATGTTGATCAGCCCGTCGAGCCGGCCGAAATGCGCGGCCGCCTTGTCGATGGCAGCCTTCGCCTGCGCGGGATCGGTGAGGTCGACACCGCCAAGCTCGATGCGGTCGGCGGTCGCCGCAAGCGTTGAGGCTGCATGATCGATCCCGGCGACGCGCGCGCCGCGCGCCAGGGCCTCCTCGGTGACCACTTTGCCAAGTGCGCCAAGTGCGCCGGTGATGACGATGGCTTTTCCGTTCATGGCGGTCTCCGTATGCGCGAGCAGGCTGCTGCCCACTATGATCAGGCGGAATTCATTTGCAATGCCGCCAATTCCGCCTCCTACTGCGCGCATTCATCAGTTCATTCACCTCAAGGATGTTTGCGATGCCGACACCCAGGCCATGCGAAACCCACCTCGAACTCGTCAAGTTCGGACATCCGTTGCCGCATTTCGCGGAAGCGCTGCGGCATCAACGCAAGATCAAGGTGGTGGCGCTCGGATCGTCGTCGACGGCGGGCGCGGACAACATCCTGCCATTCCCGCCGCGGCTCGAAATGCTGCTGCGGCAACGCTTCTTCGGCCGGATGATCGATGTGATCAACCGTGGCGTAGGCGGCCAGGAGGCGCCTGAGGAATATTCGCGCATCGAGTCCGACGTCACGACCGAGGCGCCGGTGCTGGTGATCTGGCAGGTCGGCACCAACGCCGTCTACAAGAGCTACAATCCGGCCGAGGTGCGTGCTACGCTGGAGGCCGGGCTCGACGTGCTCGCCGCGCTGCCGCTTGACGTCATCGTGATGGATTCCCAGTACACGCAGGCGGTTGTCGGAACACCAGCCGCGCTCAATCTCGCCAACATCATCATGCCGATGATCACCGAGGTCACGTCGAACAAGGGCGTCAACCTGTTCAGCCGTTTCGCGCTGATGAAGCGTTGGGTCGACGCCGATATTCCCCTGACCGAGCTCGACGATGGCGGCCAGCTTCTGCTTCACACCAGCGAATGGGCGACGAATTGCGTAACCCAGTCGCTGTTTGGCGCCATCGACGACGCCTTGAAGCCGGAAGCGATCGCGTAACGCTGACTACGTAAGACTACGGAGTAGGGCCGGTTGGATAAAATTTGCGGCAGTTCCGTAAGTCGTTCGCAGAATCCTATCCCGTAGAAGCGAAACTCCAGCCAAGGTAGGGGTTTTTCTATGGGATATCTTCCGGATCACGGTTTACCGCTTGTTCAGCTTAAGGAGCAGCGGCGCGATCTCGTGGTGGCGCTGCAAAACCGTAACGGGCCGGTGAGCAGCTGGGAATTGATGCAGATCGCGGCGATCCAGCAGGCGATCTCGGCGTTCGAGGATGTGATCGCCGATCTCGATGCAGAGCTCGAGCTCGAGGCCGCGGCGGCCTAAAGCCTTTTTCGGTTCTGATTGGATCAGAACCGAAGCTCCAGATTCTTGTTTGACGCGTTCTTCTTCACGCGAACCGGTGTCCACTTCGCTCGAAAACGCTCTGGCGAATTGATCAGGCCTGCAGATAGCGGCCTTCAAGCGCCTTGCGCTCGGCCTGGCCGAGCCCGAGGCCTTCGCGGAAATAGCCGTCGAGGCTGCCGTAATCGGCATCGACCGCCTCGAACGCAGCTTCCAGAAATGCAGCGCGCACGGTACCGAGCACCTGCTTGACGTCATCGGGCAGCTCGGTGCTGTGCGCCGGATCGCGCTTGTAGAACCGATTGGTCAGGAGATAGTCGTCGGCGATCACATGATCGGACACGCCGAGCGCGTGCAGGACCAGCGCGCAGGCGAAGCCGGTGCGATCCTTGCCAGCGGTGCAGTGGATCACCAGCGGCGCGCGGTCTTCCAGCAGATGGGCAAACAGCGTGCGATAGCGCGGCGTGTTGTCCTGCACATAGCCGCGGTAGGAATCCCGCATCACGTCGATCGCATCGGCTTCCGAGAGCTGGCGGTGGCTCGCGATCGCGCGCAGCGCGGCCACCACCGTCGGCTCGACCGGCAGCGAATGCACGGTGACGTCGCTCATGCCGCACAGCGCCTCGGCTCGCTCGGCGACGCCGCGAAAATCGAATGCGCTCTTGACCCCAAGCGCGCGCACCACGGCGACGTCTTGCGCGGTGAGATGCGCCAGATGGTTGGAGCGGAAGAGCTGCCGCCAGCGCACCGTCCGCCCGTCACGCGTCTGGTAGCCGCCGAGGTCGCGAAAATTGCTGGCGCCGGCGAGATTGAGATGACGGGCGGGGGCTTCGGACATTGGCGGGCCTGTTGCAGCTGATGAGGTCTTGGCGCAAAAAATCCTGGCGCAAGAGTCTTGGCGCAGGAGTAATGGCGCAGACAGGTCTATAACCGGCCCGTCAGGGGGAGAATATGACTTATCGCGTGGGCGCCTTTGTCATCGGCGCAATTCTTTTGCAGGTTTGCGGTTCCTCGGCGGCATCGGCACAGTCCGCCTTCCGGAATTATCGCTGTGCCGACGGCACACAGTTCGTTGCGGGGTTCTTCACCGGGGACACGCGCGCGCATCTGCAGCTCGACGGCAAGGCGGTGACGCTGACCAAGCGCCTGTCGTTGACGGGCACACGCTACAAGGGCGGCGGCGTCACGCTCGAGATCAGCCGATCTGGGCTTGCCAGGCTCCGGCATGCCAAGCGGCCAGCGACAGCCTGTGAGCTGGCATGAAAAAAGGGCCGAAACGCCTGGTTCCGACCCTTCCTTATTGTTCTGACGCTGTCTGACGTTTCTGCGTCACGCCTCGCTGCCTGATCGACATCAGTGGTCGCGGCTCGGTTTGGCGTCGTCGATCGCCGCCTGATGGTACCAGCTCTCGCTGCAAGCCGAGGTCTCTACCTCGCTGGCAAGTCCGCGCGCCGTCAGCGCTTCGCCATGGCGGCGTCCGCCGAGAGCCGCGCGGCCCCCCGCCGGGAATTGATAGATCGTTGCCGATCCGTGGATTTGTCCTTGGTTTTGGCCCGTCGTGATCATGTCAAACTCTCCTTTGGCCGCAGCGAGCCTCCATGGTGCGCCCGACTCATTCGCGTGTCGTTACCGTGCTTTCGATATCGGCCCGGGCCTGGCGGGGCGCAAGTTGACTAAGAAATAGTCATTCTCTGTCTAATTTGTGAGCAAATCCCGGTTTGCCTCCTGCGAGGCAGGAGGCAGCTGATCAACGCTTGGGCCATGGCGATGGTTGCGGGGCGCCCGGTGGTCGGACACGAACTGTCACACAGCGCTGCCGCTGCATTAATCGGCAGGCGGTGCCGTAGCCGAATTTGCTGCAGAAACGGGCGGCGAGGCGCGCGAAAAGAAGATTTTGGCTGACCGTGGCGCATGCCTGCCGCGCTGCTATGTCGCAGCTAAAAATGCGATGTCCGTTGTGGACATCCGCGAACAGGGTGGGTCCCGCAGTGCAGCGACTGGCATTTTAATTGCTTAGTAAGAGCCGGCCGATGGTGGCCGGGTACGCGTGCGGCGACCGACTGGCTTTCGGTTTCCTCACGGTTTTGCATCATCAACAGAGAGGTTCAATGACCAAGTACAAGCTCGAGTATATCTGGCTCGACGGATATACGCCGACGCCGAGCCTGCGCGGCAAGACGCAGATCAAGGAATTCGCGTCGTTCCCGACCCTCGAACAGCTTCCGCTGTGGGGCTTTGACGGTTCGTCCACCCAGCAGGCTGAAGGCCACAGCTCTGACTGCGTGCTGAAGCCGGTCGCCTGCTATCCCGACGCCGCGCGCGAGAACGGCGTGCTGGTGATGTGCGAAGTCATGATGCCCGACGGCAAGACCCCGCACGTCTCGAACAAGCGCGCCACCATCCTGGACGACGAAGGTGCCTGGTTCGGCTTCGAGCAGGAATACTTCTTCTACAAGGACGGCCGTCCGCTCGGCTTCCCGACCGATGGCTATCCCGCGCCGCAGGGCCCGTACTACACCGGCGTCGGCTATTCGAACGTCGGCAGCGTCGCCCGCAAGATCGTGGAAGAGCACCTCAACCTCTGCCTCGCCGCCGGCATCAACCACGAAGGCATCAACGCCGAAGTGGCCAAGGGGCAGTGGGAATTCCAGATCTTCGGCAAGGGCTCCAAGACCGCCGCTGACCAGATGTGGATGGCCCGCTATCTGATGCTGCGTCTCACCGAGAGCTACGGCATCGATATCGAATTCCACTGCAAGCCGCTCGGCGACACCGACTGGAACGGCTCGGGCATGCACGCCAACTTCTCAACCAAGTACATGCGCGAAGTCGGCGGCAAGGAATATTTCGAGAGCCTGATGAAGGCCTTCGACAAGAACCTGATGGACCACATCGCCGTCTACGGCCCGGACAACGACAAGCGTCTGACCGGCAAGCACGAGACCGCGCCGTGGAACAAGTTCAGCTACGGCGTGGCTGACCGTGGTGCTTCGATCCGCGTGCCGCACTCCTTCGTCAACAATGGCTACAAGGGCTATCTGGAAGACCGCCGCCCGAACTCGCAAGGCGACCCCTACCAGATCGCTTCGCAGATCCTGAAGACGATCTCCGAGGTTCCGACCGGCGCCAAGGCTGCGGCTTAAGTGGCCGCGGCCTAAGCAGCGATCGGACCCGGATGGAGCCATCCGGTACCGCAATCGGGTCCGCCAGGGCAGCGCCTTGGCGGACCTTTGCTTTTTTAACGACAGTATTTGCAGGCGGCTTGCCGCCGAAAGCGGTTTCGCCGCGTTATGAACCGCGCTAGATAGCGATTGTATTTTGGCGGCCGGGGACACGGCGCTTGTTTGAAGGGTTTTACAAGGTCCGGTTCGAGCTGGGCGGCGCCGTCGGCCGCAGCGTGATGTATGTCGGCGACGGCAGGATGCTCGGCGGCAATTCGGCGTTTGCCCATATCGGCACCTATGAGAAAGATGGCGACGAGGTCGCGGTCGAGATCCAGACTGTCCGCCACAACCCCGACCTGAACTACCGCGCGATGGCTGGCACCGACGACGCGACGCTGATCGCCAAAGGCTGGCCGGACGGTGAGCTCTACCGTTTCAAGGGCGAGCTGAGGGAATTGCCCGGCGTGCCGTTCCGGTCGGTGATGACGCCGATCACCGACGACGAAGTCCCGATTGCCGGCGGGGTCGGCGAGGGCGGCATCATCAACGGGCTGTATTCGATCCACATCCAGTTGCTCGATGGGGTCGATGGCGGCCTGACCGGCGTGATGCTGCTGAACAACGGCCGCATCCTCGGCGGCGACGCGTTCTTCTACTATCTCGGCACCTACACCTCCGAGAAGGGCCGCTGGAAGGGCCAGATCCTCAATCAGGAACACACCTCGGCGATGGGCGAGAATCCGACCTTCGGCGGCCGCGAGGTCGGGATCGGCTTCGCCGGCACCTGCGACGCGGAAGGCGCGGTGCTCGAAGCGACCGCGCTTGCCGGCAAGCGCAGCCTCCGCCTCACGGCGACGCTCAAGCTGATGCGGCGGGCATGAACGGAATGGGCAATTCGGTTCGCGTGCTTTCGACATTGGCGCTGAAGGGGGCGGTCGCGCGGCTTGCCGCGGCCTATCAGGCGGCAAGCGGTGTTGCGATCGATGCCGATTTCGCGCCGACGCTGGCGCTGCTCGAGCGCCTGCGTGGCGGCGAGGCGGCTGATCTGGTGATTTTGACCAAGGAAGGCCTCGACGAGATGATCGACGAAGGCCGCGTTGCGCGGGATAGCGCCGTCGATCTCACGCGCTCCTATGTCGGCGTTGCGGTGAAGGCGAGCGCCGCGCATCCCGACATCACAACCGAAGCCGCGCTGCGTGCGACGCTGCTCGGTGCACGGGCGGTCGCCTATTCGCGGCTCGGCGCCAGCGGCATCCTGTTCGCGCGGCTGATCGAGCGCCTCGGCATCGCCACCGCAATCAACGGGCGTGCGGTGATCATTCCCGCAGGCTTCACCGCGGAAAAGCTCGTCAGCGGTGAAGCCGATCTTGCGATCCAGCAGATCAGCGAGTTGAAGCAGATCGACGGCATCGAGGTCGTCGGGCCGATTCCGCTGGACTTGCAGACACCGGCGGTGTTTTCCGCCGGCCGCATGACCGCGTCGCCGCGCGCAGATGCCGCCGATCATCTGCTGCGGTATCTCGCATCGCCTGCGGTCGCGTCGGTGTTGCGCGAGACCGGGCTCGAGCCTTGAATTTGCCCGCACCGCGACGCAACCTGCCGCCCATGTTCAAACTGTTCCATGCATTCGTTCTTGCCGCGGCACTCGCCGCGCCTGCGCTGGCCCACGCGCAATCGGCCGACCTCGTGCTGTGCGACCGGCTCGCCGCCGATCCCACAGATCCCGACAAGCCGGCCGACGTGAAGGGCGTAGCCGAGATCGCGTCGGCGGATATCGCGACCGCGATCAAGTATTGCGCGGTGGCGGCAAAATCGTCGCGCCGCGCGATGTATGCGCTCGGCCGGGCCTATGCCGCCAACCGGCAGACGGCGGAAGCGATGGCCGCCTGGCGCAAGGCCGCCGACAAGGGCTCGACATCGGCAATGGTCGAGCTCGGCGTGCTCTACGGCAACGGCACCGGCGTCGCCAGGGACGAGGCGCAGGCGCGCAAATTGTTCGAGCGTGCGGCGCAGGCCGGCAACGCGCGCGGCGTCAGCAATCTCGCTGCACTCGGCGGCGGCACCGCGTCCGACCCGGCACGCGCCCGCGAATTGCTCGCCAGATCCGCCGAAACCAATGCGGAGGCGCAGTACCAGCTCGGCATGATGCTGGCCGAGGGCAAGGGCGGTGTGCAGGACGACGCTGCCGCACGCGCGCTGTTCGAGAAGGCGGCGGCGCAGAACCATCCAGGCGCGCTGGAGCGGATGGGGGCGTTCGCGCAGGCCGGGCGCGGCGGTCCGAAGGACAGTGATGCCGCAAAAGCCTATTACGAGCGGGCGGCTGCGCTCGGCGACGAGGATGCCAAGAAGGCGCTGGAGCGTGCCCGCTGTCCCTATGTGATCAAGGACAAGCGCGGCAACGCCGTGACCAATCTCTGCTTCTAGGTGGCCCCGTGGAATAGAAGAAACTGGCCCTTTCTTGCGGGCGCATTCTGATTCTACACTTGGCCGGTATCAGTATGCGCTTCGAAGGCGATGCCTTCTCACGCCATCCCTTCTCACGTCGGCCGCAATGCAGGTTTGCGTCGGAGACGCCGAGGTACCAATTGATGATTTCTCAGTTCTTCGAAGTCCAGATCAAGGACGGACACATCAACCGCTATATGGACCTCGCGGCGTCGCTGCGGCCTGCGCTTGACGCCATGGGCGGCTGTCTCTTCATCGATCGCTTCCAGAGCCTGACCCGCAAGAACCTTTTGCTGTCCTATCAGATCTGGCAGGACGAGGGCGCCATGACCGCATGGCGCGTGGATGCAGGCCATCATGCGGTCCAGAAGATCGGCCGCGAGGATGTCTTCTCCGACTACCGCATCCGCATCGCCCAGGTGATCCATGAAGCAAGGCCGGACCGCCCGATTTGGCAGCCCGAGCGACGCACGCCATACAATGACCCCGCAAGACGTCCCCCGACCTACGTCATTGCGTCGGAGTCGACCAATCCCGAGCTGCCGATAACGACCGAGTGGCGTCGGGATTCCTTCCGGAGCATGTATCGCGACGGCCGGTTCGCGCACCTCGTCGATCTGCCGGATGAGCAATCCGGCCTGGACTTCGGCGCACAGCTCTTCGCCGATCCAACGACCGAATACTTCCGTATTTTCGAGGTCATGCGCGACTACGGAATGTACGAGCGCGCTGAGGCGCCGCAGTATTATCCGCCGGTGGAGAGACCGTAGATCACGGCGCGGGGCAGGCCGCGCCGCTCTTCACCCAGGCTTCGACCAGCGCGCCGGCCTGCGCCTGCGTGCCCGGTGCGGGTGAGCGGCCGAAGCCGGGATGCCAGGCCCAGCCCACCAGCGTGTCCTTGCCGATATGATCGATCAGCTCCTCGACCTTGCGGCCGCCATTGCGCGCGGGATCCCTGATCTGAGCGCAGATCTCGCCGACCGTCTTGCCGGCCCATGCCATCTCGCGCGGCGCAAGATGCCATTCCGGGTGACCCGGCACGCGCCCGGGTTCGAAATTGGCGTGCTGGTGGCAGATCGAGCAGCGCATCGTCTCGACGCCGTGGCCATCGGCGCCACGCGTGACCGGCGGCTGGTGCATGCGGCTGATGTCGCCTTGCCGCGGACTGTCGCCGGCGGGGTGGCAGTTGGTGCAGCGCGGATGGGTCAGAACCTTGCCGAGCTCGGTGAAGATCGCCGCGGAGCGCTGCTCGGCATTCTCGATTGCGGCAAAGCTTTCCGGTGAGGCGAGGGCGTGGCTTGCGCTCTCCGATGCCGCGTAGCCGGCGCACAGGCTGGTCGCGAGCGCGGTCAGCAAGGCCATGATCCGAAACCGCGTGTCCGATGTCATCGCGCGCGGCTCACTTGTTGGCGGTCAGATAGCGTTTGGAATCGGCGAGGATCACGTCGCGCACCGCCTGGTGATATTTGATGTAGCCGGTGCAGCGGCACAGATGGCCGTCGAGCGCATCGGCAATCACAGTCTCGAGCTGGTCCCGCGCCACCGGCGTCTTCGCCAGCCGTTCGAGCAGAACCTGGCCCTCGTTGAGGAAGCCGGCCGTGCAGTAGCCGCACTGGAACGCGAAGTGATCGATGAAGGCCCGCTGCAACGCCGAGAGCTCGCCGTCCCTGGCGTGGCCCTCGACCGTGCGGATCGCCTTGCCGTCGAAATTCGCCGCCGGCACCACGCAGGTCGGGCTGGTGTAGCTGGTGCCGTCAGGATTATCGATGATGACTGCGCAGCTCAGGCATTGCGCGGCGCCGCAGCCGAATTTGGTGCCGGTCATGCCGAGCATTTCCCGAAGGAAATCGTTCATCGAGAGGTCGTCGCGGACCTCGATCGGTCCATGCTTGTGGCCGTTGATGGTGAGGTTGAGCGTCGTCACGCAAGCGCTCCCTTGAGCAGGCTCGATGTCACCGGCAATGAGCGGAAGCGGTGGCCGGTGGCGTCGTTGATGGCGTTGAGCAGCGCCGGCACGATCGGGATCATCACCACCTCGGCCATGCCCTTGGGCGGTTCGTCCGGCGTCAGCGGCGGCAGCATCTCGATCTCGAGATCGTGCAGCGGCAGGTCGGAGCCGCGCGCGATCAAATACTGGCCGAGATTCCACTGCCCGTTGCCGGGGCCGCCTTCGAACGGCGGCAGGGTTTCGAGCAGCGCGTAGCCGACGCCCATCGCGAAGCCGCCATGCGACTGGCCGAGCACGACTTCGGGCACCAGCGCCTGGCCGCATTCGAACACGCTATAGGCCTTGGCGATGCGCAAGCTCCCGGTCGCGCGCTCGATCTCGACGCGCACCAGCGTGCCGCACATCGAGGTGTAGGCGGTGCCGATCCGGTTGTTGTCGGTCGGCGGGAACTTCACGCTGACGCGGTCGATCCGCTCGAAGCCGCTACGGCCACGGCGGATCGCCAGCGCGTCGATCTCGGCGCGGTACTGCTCGCCGAACAGCGGGAAGCGCGCGCGCGACCAGGCCCAGCGCGAGAAGCTGTGCGCCACCGCGCCGGTGACGAAGCCGCGCGTGTGCGCGGTCGCCGCAAGCTTTGGCAATGGCAGCGGCGCGAGCTCGTCGAGCACGAGTTGCCCGTCCCGCCAGCGCGCTTTGTCCCATTGCCGGGTGCGCGGATCGGCCTTGCCGATCTGCCAGAGCTCGAGCGCCGCCGGCCATAGGCCGAAGCGGAAGATGATGCGGCCCGCCTCGGCCGACGAATGCGTGCCGACATGGGCGCCGATCGAGGCGCTGGTCGCCGAACTGATCGCCGGCACCCAGCGCGGGTTCTTCTCGGCGAGATCCTGGGTCTTCTGATCCATCGTGTAGGGATCGCCCGAGGTGACGAGCCCGAGCGCGTCGTAGCTGTCGACCCGGGAGACGGCGACCTCGTCGGCGACGGCGCCGAGATGGCCCGCGACCCGGTTGGCAAGCGCGGTGCCGATGCCGTTGCCCATCTCGACGTGATCGCAGAAGATCGCGATCCGTCCCTCGGGATCGATCTCGACCCGGCCCAGCGAGCAATCCGCGCCCGCGCCGTAGTCCTTGGTGACGCAGGCGACGCCGGTGCCGATCAGCCGTCCCTCGGATGCGGTCTGCTTGAATTGCGCGCGCTGCTGCCAGATCGGATGCTTCTCGAGCTTGTCGAGGATGTCGGGCGTGCGCACCGACACGATGTAGGGGTTGCCGGTCATGGTCCGGCCGTTCTGCTTCAGCGCATTGTTGCGGCGGAATGCGATCGGATCGACCTTGAGTTCGCTCGCGGCCTCGTCGATCAGGACTTCGAGCGCGGTCATGGTCTGCAGCGTGCCGTAGCCGCGCATCGAGCCTGCGGTCACGCCGCGCGAATGCAGCGCCACGGTGGTGACGTCCACCTTCGGGACGTCGTAGACGCCGATTGCCGCGGTGGCGGCGACGGTCGCGACGTTGGCGGAGAAGTTGGCGAGCCCGCCGCCGTCGAGCACATGGTCGGCGGCGAACGCCGTGATCTTGCCACTGGCGCGATCGATGCCGATCCGCGAGCGCATCTTGATCGGATGGCGTTTGATCCCGCCCTGGAATTGCTGGTAGCGGTCATGCGCCAGCCGCACCGGCCGTCCCGGGAAGAACATTGCCGCCAGCGCCACGTAAAGCACGAACGGGGTGTGGTCGCGGCCGCCGAAGCCGCCGCCGACATGGGCGAACTGTGCGTTGATGTGCGAGGGCCTGAAGGGCGGACGGGCCTTGCCGAGCATGAAGGCGATCGACTCGGTCGCCTCATAGGGCGACTGCACGCCGAGCACCAGTTCGAGATTGCCGCCCTTGTCGCTGTACCAGGCGAGCCCGCTCTCCGGTTCCAGGAACATCGGATCGACCGACTGGGTCTCGAACTCGCGGTCGAGCACGAGCTGCGCCGGATCGTCCTTGGCGAGCTGGGCGCGGATCGCTTCGCCATGGGTTGCGGCCTTGGCGTAGTCGGCTTTGGTCTCCTTGGCGAGCGGCAGCCAGACCGGCAGCGCCGCGTTCTGGATCCGGCTCGGCGAGACCCAGCCGGCCAGGATCGGCGAATAGACGTCGGGCGCGTCAGGCGTGGCGCCGGCCACCCGCGTGAAGCGATACGCGCCGTAATTCGGGATGACGACCGGTCCGGTCTCGTCGCCGAACCGGACGAAGCCGCCGTCACGCAGCGCGAGGCGCGCCCGGTCGAAGGTGTCGAACCGCTCGAAGATCAACAGCGCGACCGGCTGTCCGAGATAGAGCGGCGTCTTGCCGACGGGGCAGAACAGGTCGCCGGTGTAGAACTCCGGCACCCGCGTGCCGATGCGGTCGAGATCGGCTGCGGTCACGATAACCGACGGCTTCAGCGGACCATCGAGGCGAGCGAGATCCATGCCGGCATAGACATGCGTCGCGTCATCGGCGCGGACCAGAATGGCGTGCGAGGTGGTCGTGGGCCAACCCGGCATGTCGATGGCGCGAAAGTCCGAGGCATAGAGCTTGGCGCCGGTGACCTTGGCCACGCCGTCGACGCGGCCGGCGGCCTTCGCCGCCGGGTTGAAATGTCCGCGCCCGGGAAGCGTCTCGCGGGTCGCGAAGGCCGGTTCCTTGGCAAGCGCCAGATGCGACAGGCTGACCGAGATACCGCCGGCCGACAACCACTTCACGAATTCGCGTCGCGAAGGCCGCATGGTCTGATCTCTCATCAACGCTTCGTGGGCGCGTCGCGCCGGGGTTTATCGTTTGGCGTAGCACACGCAAAAGTATTGCGGCAAAGCGTGCGCATTCGCAACGCCGCAATAGGTCGTAGTCGCGGCCTCACTTGAGGTCGGCGATCGTTGCCGGTCCCGGACCCGGCGTGATCAGGGTCGGCCATTGCTTGGAACCGAATGGCACCAATGGCGGCAGGAACGTCGTCATGCCGCGCTTCTTGGTCTCGGCGATGATCGCCTCGCGCGCGTCGCCGCCCATCAATTCGTAGTCCATCAAATGGTAGCTGCCGAAGAACAACGCGCCGACCGAGCGGTCGGCGATGATCCGGGTCAGCGACTCCAGCATGTCCGACGGCGTCGTGGTGAAGGAGATCGTCTCGATCAGCATCAGGCGGCTGTTGATGGCGTCAGGCCCGAAGAACTGCGCCAGCACGCTGAAGATCACGTTGTTCTGCCGCGCCACATAGATCGTGTTGCTCGCACCGTAGGTCTTGTCCCAATCGGCGCCGAGCTGGGTCTTCCAGTCGGCCATCACGGTCATCCAGTGCGCGACCTGGGTCTGCGCGGCCCAGGCGACGTTCTTGGCGAGGAAGGGGGCCTGCTTCTTGCCGAACGCCTCGAGCTTGGCGAAGGGGATGACGCCGGCTGTGAGGCAATCATCCATGAAGGCGATGTTGTTCTGCAGGATGGTGCGGTTGTTGTCGCGCCAGTCGGCCTGCATCGGCGTCGCGTCGAGCCCGTCGAGCGCCGACTGCATCCGGCTGCGATAGGCCTGCATCGACCCGCGCCACGCCTTGTCGTCGGGATTGTCGACATAGGGGCCGACCACCTCGGCCAGCGCCATCGTGCTGTGGCCGACCGATTTGAGCAACTGGTAGACGATCGGCACCTGCGGCGCCTCGGTCGGCGGCTTGCCCGGCCGGTAGAGGATCAGGCGCCCGCCGGCACCGGAGAATAGGCCGAGGATCACCGGGTGTTTGTCGAGGATGTTCTTCTGGAAGATCCGCGCCGCATCGCCATAGAGCTCGAACATGCCGGTGTTGAGCGCCAGCACATCCTTGGTGGCGACATCGGCCGGCGTCGACGAGGTCTTGCCCGAGATCGGCCCCATGTAGTCCGGCAACGACTGGGCGAGGGCGGTACCGCCGCTGCCGAGCAGCAGTGCCAGGGCGGCAGCCAGGCGAAGGCGACGGGTCATGTGATGCTCCTCGATGCCTCCAGCCAATGCCGAGGGCCGGGTGCGGCCGCGCGACCATTGGCGGAATGCGCAAATGCTTGGACACAATGAACTGGAGGTAGATCCCGCGTGACGCGGCACGACGCGGGCGGATGCCTACAGCTAAGCGACGAATCGGCTGCTGTCCACACCCGGACATTGCGGGCTTGCCTGCGCCAAAAGACCCAATGGTGCGGCCTTCGGCCCGGTGCTATGTGGCGAATAGAATCAATTTTATTTATTGGATTTCTCGTGCTCAACGGGCTCTACAAGGTCGAGTACGGCATCAACGGCGCGTTCGGCCGCAGCATCATGTGCTTGCACAACGGCAAGATGATGGGTGGCAATTCAGCCTTCGCCCATCTCGGTAGCTATCAGGTGACGGGAAGCGAGATATCAGCCGAGGTGATCACCGAGCGTCACAATGACGATCCGCACTTCAAGCCGCTGATGGGCGCCGATGTCACCGTCATCAAGGTGCGCGGCCGCACCGAGGGCTCGACTATCCTGCTCGAGGGCAAGGCGGACGCCATGCCGGACGGCGTGTTCTGGGCGAATTTGGCGCCGCTCGACGATGAGGCGTTGCCGCCGCGCGGGGCTGTCGGACCGGGCGGCATCGTCAACGGGCTCTACTCCATCCAACTCCGCGCACTCGACGGTGTTGACGCCGGCCTCTCCGGGGTCATGCTGCTGATGGATGGCCGCATCCTCGGTGGCGATGCATTCTTCTACTATCTCGGCTCGTATACGTCGGCGGACGGCCGCTGGCGGGGCGAGATCGTCAATCAGGAGCACACGCCGGCGAAGGGCGAATACCCGGTGTTCGGCGGTTATGAGGTCGGCATCGGCTTTGCCGGGTCGTGTCGCGAGGAGGGCGCCGAGCTCGAAGGCATCGCGCTGGCCGGCAAGCGCAGCCTTCGGCTGGCAGCCGAACTGCGGCTGATGCGACGCGCCTAAAGCATGATCCGGAAAAGTGCGAAGCGGTTTTCCGAAGAGATCATGCTCAAATAGAGCGACCGGCCGTCTCCTCAATCCTTGATCAGAAGCACGCCGCCGATGATCAGTGCGATGCCGGCCAGTCGCGAGACTGACACAGGGTGCTGCGCCAGCCCGAACACGCCAAAATGGTCCATCGCGATGCCGGCGACCATCTGACCCGCGACCACCAGCACCAGCAGGGTTGCGGCGCCGAGCGAGGGCAGCAGCAGGATTATCAAGAGGATGAAGACGCCGCCGAGGATGCCGCCGCTCCAGGCCCACCAGGGCACGGCCGACACCAGCTTCCATGACGGCACCGGCTCGCGCGTCGCGACCACCACGACCGCCATCGTCACGAGGCCGCCGAGATAGCTGACGAGCCCGGCCCAGGCCGGCGAGTTGAGGGCTGAGCGGAGATTGCCGTTGAGGACCTGCTGAACGGCCACGCAGATGCCGGCGCCGAGCGCGAGCAGAGAGAGAAACCAGACTTGCATGTGATGCCCCAAAACCGGTCGCCGAAGGACTTTCTGTCATAATCGATTGGCCATGATCGTGGCATGCGTGGAGCGACGCGCGAAACGCCCGGAATGGGCTTCCACCCACGCCCCAGATCGAATAAGAGGCCGCAAACCCTCAGTTCCCAGCGTTGAGCATGATCCGCCTCGATAACGTCTCCAAGCAAGTCGGCCACCAGATCCTCTTCATCGAAGCCTCCGCGGCGCTCCAGAAGGGCGAGAAGATCGGCCTTGTCGGGCCGAACGGCTCCGGCAAGACCTCGCTGTTCCGAATGATCTCGGGTCAGGAGGTCCCCGATGAGGGCCAGGTCTCGCTCGATCGTGGCATTTCGATCGGCTATTTCAGCCAGGATGTCGGCGAGATGTCCGGCCGCAGCGCGGTCGCCGAGGTGATGGACGGGGCGGGGCCCGTCAGCGTGGTCGCGGCCGAGCTCAGGGAACTCGAGGCTGCGATGGCCGACCCCGACAAGGCCAGTGAGATGGATGACATCATCGCCCGCTATGGCGAGGTGCAGCATCAGTTCGAGGAGCTCGACGGCTACGCGCTTGACGGCCGCGCGCGCGAGGCGCTTTCGGGCCTGGGCTTCAGCCAGGAGATGATGGACGGCGATGTCGGAAAACTCTCCGGCGGCTGGAAGATGCGGGTGGCGCTGGCACGTATTCTCTTGATGCGTCCCGACGTCATGTTGCTCGACGAGCCAAGCAACCATCTCGATCTCGAAAGCCTGATCTGGCTCGAGCAGTTCCTGAAGGGCTATGAGGGCGCGCTGCTGATGACCTCGCATGACCGCGAGTTCATCAACCGCATCATCAACAAGGTGGTCGAGATCGACGGCGGCCAGCTCACCAGCTATTCCGGCAATTACGAATTCTACGAGCAGCAGCGCGCGCTCTCCGACAAGCAGCAGCAGGCGCAGTTCGAGCGGCAGCAGGCGATGCTCGCCAAGGAGATCAAGTTCATCGAGCGCTTCAAGGCGCGCGCGTCCCACGCCGCCCAGGTGCAGAGCCGGGTCAAGAAGCTCGACAAGATCGAGCGGGTCGAGCCGCCGAAACGTCGGCAGACCGTGGCGTTCGACTTCCTGCCGGCGCCGCGCTCCGGCGAAGACGTCGTCAACCTGAAGAATGTCCACAAGGGATATGGCAGCCGCACCATCTACCAAGGCCTCGACTTCATGATCCGCCGCCGCGAGCGCTGGTGCGTGATGGGCATCAACGGTGCCGGCAAGTCGACACTGCTGAAGCTCGTGGCAGGCTCGACGGAGCCTGATGACGGCACGGTCGCGATCGGCGGCAGCGTCAAGATGGGCTATTTCGCGCAGCACGCGATGGATCTGCTCGACGGCGAACGCACCGTGTTTCAGTGGCTTGAGGATTGCTTTCCGCAGGCGGGCCAGGGCTCCTTGCGGGCGCTAGCCGGCTGCTTCGGGTTTTCCGGCGACGACGTCGAGAAGAAATGCCGGGTGCTGTCGGGCGGCGAGAAGGCGCGGCTGGTGATGGCACAAATGCTGTTCGATCCACCGAACTTCCTGGTGCTCGACGAACCGACCAACCATCTCGATCTCGCCACCAAGGAGATGCTGATATCAGCGCTCTCCGAATTCGAGGGCACCATGCTGTTCGTCTCCCACGACCGGCATTTCCTCGCCGCGCTCTCCAACCGCGTGCTGGAGCTGACGCCGGAGGGCATCCATCAGTTTGGCGGCGGCTACACCGAATATGTCGCGCGCACCGGGCATGAGGCGCCGGGGCTGCGGAGTTAGTTCAAGTTCTCCACCGCGCGCAAAACGCCTCGACGTCGCCTGACTGGAATTCCGGTAGGCGCTCCCAGATGGTCTCAGCCGGCCAGTTCCACCAGGCGATCTGCGATAGCTCGGCCGCGATCTTGCGGTTGAACCGCTCCTTGATCGGCCGGGCCGGCACGCCGCCGACGATGGTGTAGGGCGCGACATCGCGCGAGACGACCGCGCCGGCCGCGAGCACCGCGCCGTCTCCGACGGTGACGCCGGGCAGCACGATCACGCCATGGCCGATCCAGACATCGTTGCCGATCACGACGCGATCCGCGCGTCGGTTCCTGAAGAAGTCACGATCCCGTTCGGCGGAGGCCGTGTAATATTCAGGGCAATAGGTGAAGCGGTGCTGGGAAGGGCGCTCGAGCGGATGATTAGGCGCGCCGATCCGGACCTGCGCCGCGATCGCGCAGAAGCGGCCG
Organism: Bradyrhizobium sp. th-b2; assembly: GCF_000426785.1. Lineage (NCBI taxonomy): Bacteria > Pseudomonadati > Pseudomonadota > Alphaproteobacteria > Hyphomicrobiales > Nitrobacteraceae > Bradyrhizobium > Bradyrhizobium sp. th-b2. Next base: position 74,247 of record NZ_AUGA01000025.1, on the reverse strand, counting down.
ATCTGCGCGTCGGCGACGATGCAGCCGCTGGCGAGGTAGGAATAGTCCCCGAGTTCGGTATATTCGATCGCGGTGTCGCCGAGAACTTCGCAGCAACGCCCAACCTTGACCTCGCGCAGCCTGACCGTCGGCTCGATGACGGTTTCGGCAAGCTTGGGGCGGGGCGGGGTCGATTGATCCATATGACTGTCCTTGATCCGGCAACTCGCACGGAGTGGTATCTATCACAGCTGGCGGGCAGGGCGAGAGTGGTTGCTGTCTGCTGCGGGGGCCTAGCTCTTAAATTCCGTCGACCACGGCGATCGCCTTGTTCAGCAAGTTCGCGCGTGGGAATCAAGCCGCTGACCGGATCGGGAAATGTACACTGCAGATTGTTGGGCTATCAAAGGATTTGCGATTCGCTTGCTTGCGTTTTAGGCCTCGATAGGTTTTAAGCCCGGTGACTTCATGCCGTTGGCATGAACGAGAAGCGCGCTGCGTGGTTTTACCACATTCTAGACAGAGTTGCGTCGTAGCTCGCGCGCCCCCAAATTCAGAGGATTTCAGCATGGCCAAGATGACGAAGAATCAATTGATCGACGCGATTGCCGAAGGCACGCAGATCTCGAAGAACGACGTAAGGACCGTCATCGAGCACATGGCGACTGTTGGCTATAGAGAGCTGAACGAATCCGGTGAGTTCGTCATACCTGGCTTTGTGAAAATGTCTGTCGTGCATAAGCCTGCCACAGAAGCTCGCAGCGGCGTAAATCCTTTTACGAAAGAGCCGATGGAATTTGCGGCGAAGCCAGCCAGCAAGTCAGTCAAGGCGTCACCTCTCAAGGTCGCTAAGGACGCCGTCTGAAGACTACGGTTTGCGGCGAGCCAAGCGCGCAAGAAATGCAACGGCGCGTGGCTGGGCGGCCTAATCCTTCAAGCCGTTGACTGCGGCAATGGCCCTGATCATTGCATCCTTCAGCGCCGCGTCGTTGGCGGGATTCGATTGCCGGCGTTGGCCGGGATCGTCGAAATCGTGGGTCGCGCCGGGATAGAGCACGACCTCGATCTTGCTGCCCGCGGCGACGGAACGCTGCGCGACCTCCTGGCACCGCTCGGGCGACACCTCCTCGTCGTCGGATCCGAGCAGCATCGTGATCGGTGCGGCCGACTTGAGCGTCTGCGCCAGCAGGGCCGCCGGCCCGCAGCCGGGATAGAACGCCAGCGCTGCGCGATAGCCCGACGTCGCCGTACCCTGGCGCTGCATGACGTTCAGCGCGGTGCTGCCGCCGTTCGACCATCCCTGCAGGAAGATGCGGTTCTCCCGGACATCTTTCCGGCTGCGCAGCCAGCTTAGCGCGCCCTCGGCGTCCAGCGGCCGCACGGTCTTTTCGTTGACGTCGTCGCGATCGGGATCGTCATGCGTGAAGCGGCCGAAGCCATGGGCCTTGCCGCGCGGCCCAAAGCTGTCCGGCAGCAGCGCGACGTAGCCGTGGTCGGCCCAATACTGCCCCCAAATCGCGTGGCGCTTGGAGAGGCTGCCGGCATTGCAGGCCGCGGACGGAGCTGTGCGCGACACCAGGGTGCAGTCCTTGTTGACGTTGATCGAATAGGGGCCGCCGCGGCCGTGCAGCAGCACGATGGCGGGGTGCGGGCCCGGCGTTTGCGGCCGAAACAGATAGCCGACGATCTCGGTCTTGCCGTCGGCGCTCGGAAAGAAAACGGTGTCGGGGGCGGCCGCCGCCGCTGTCGGCAATGTCGTGAGCATCAGGAGGGCAATCTGAATCGCGCGATGGGTCATCCCCACAGCATGAGCAACATTTTCGGATGAATTACGGCATGACTGCTTCCAGCAATGCAAAGCCGCATGGCACGCTGCACCGTGCTCGGCTTGTGAGGTAAGGGGCCGCCCGCTACCCTTCGCAAAAAAAGCGGGAGCGAAACAGCATGAAACAGATCAGGATCGGCGACATCACGATCGACGCGGTGATCGAGCGCGAAGGGCCGTGGCGGCGGCCGCAGGATTTCTTCCCGACCTATGACGATGCTGTGTTCAAGCATCACCTGAAGACGATGGAGCCGGAGGTGTTCGATGCCGCGCGCGGCATGATGGTGATCACCTACCAGACCTTCGTGGTGCGGACGCCGCGCCATACCATCCTGGTCGACACTTGCACCGGTGAGAACAAGGGGCACCCGCCGCCGTTCGACTTCCCGGGCAAGGAACGCTGGCGCAACGAGCTGTTCGCGCTCGGAATCTCCTACGAGCAGATCGACTACGTGTTCTGCACCCATCTGCATATCGACCACACCGGCTGGAACACCACGCTGCGCGACGGGCGCTGGGTGCCGACCTTCCCGAACGCGAAATACGTCTTCCACAAGGGTGAGTATGCGGCCTGGGAGGCCGAGAACGCCAAGGGCGCCAATCCGCCGGGCACGGTGTTTCGCGACAATTGCCTGCCGATCGTCGAGGCCGGGCAGGCGCTATTGGTCGACGACGACTATGCGCTCGACGACACCGTGACGCTGACGCCGACGCCGGGTCATTCGCCCTGCCATTGCTGTATCAACATCTTCTCGAAGGGGCAGCGCGCCGTGGTCGCCGGCGATCTGATGCATCATGCGATCCAGTGCCGCGAGCCGGAATGGTCGGCAAAGCCCGATTGGGATCCGAAGCAATCGGCGATCTCGCGGCGAAAATTCTTTGGCTCTGTGGCCGGGACCGACACGCTGATCCTGCCGATCCATTTCCCGGCCCCGACGGTCGGCCTGATCACCGCGGACGGCGACCGCTTCGACTATCGCTTCAAGCGGGAGTAGAGCGTTTCGAGCGAAGGTTCGCGTGAAGAAAACGCGTCAAAGCAATAATCTGGAGCTTCGGTTCTGATTCTAATCAGAACCGAAAATGCTCCAGGCGGCACGGGCCGGTCAGCGGTTGAGCGCGACGTCCCTGAAGGCCACAACCAGCGGTCGTTCGAGCTTGCCCTTCATGTCGAGCAAGAGCTCATAGGCTTTGTCCCGCGGCATCGTCGGCTTGTAGGTCCGTTGTTCGATCAGCGCCGCGAAGATGTCGGAGATAGTCAGGATGCGGACGATGTCCGGAATACTTTCGGAGCACAGCCCGTCGGGATAGCCGCTGCCGTCGAGATATTCGTGATGGTGCCGCACCGCGTCGAGAACTTCCGCGGAGATACCCGGCGTGTCCTTCAGCGCGTCATGGCCCAAGGCGGGATGGGTCTGGATCAGCGAGCGCTCGGCGTCGTCGAGCCGACCCGGCTTGTCGAGAACGGTGAGGGGGATCGTCGCCTTGCCGATGTCGTGGAACATCGCCGCAGAATAGAGACGCTCGATGTCAGGCTTGCTCATGCCGAGGCTCATGCCGAAATCGACCGCGAGGCCGGTGACCAGCAGGCAGTGCTGGTAGGTGCCTTCGTGGTGGCGGCGGACGGTCGCCAACCAGTCGGAAAGCCCATTTTCAGCGATGCTGTCGGCGATTCCCGCTCCGGCGTGCCTGACATCGGCGACATCGATCGCCGCACCGTTCATCACGGCCGAAAACATTGCGGCAATGCTGGCGGCGCCAGCGGATGCCGCTTCAATACTGGTCGGTGACAGATCGTCCGGAACGATCGATGGCGCTTCGATATCGACAAGCCTTGCCAGAAGCTGCGATGGCTTGACCGGACGGAAGAGAGCATCCGTCGCGCCGAGCGCATAGGCCTGGACCATTGCAAGGCGCGTACGCTGATCGACGATGAAGATGCGCCTCGGGATCCGCTTTAGTCTGCTGGAGATCGCTTTCAATGCAGCGATGTTGTCGACGAGCCGCAGGTCGGCGCTCACGACCAATGCCTCGACATCGCCGCCCCGGAGCCGCGCAGCGGTAAGCAGTTCTGAGGTGATCTCAAATGTTTGTCCCAGAAGTCCGCGGACATCGGACAGTCTGGACGGCGTATCGGCAACAATATGAATCGGCATCGAGGCAGGCGATCTTTTGGCGAAAGGGCGGCGTTACCCGAGCCGCGTCACCTGAGTCCGGCGCGGAGCCTGGGTCAGAAACCGTTCAAGCTCGGTGCAGAGGCGATGCGCGAGCTCCTCATTGATCTCGAACGTCGCGACGGTGCCGGCGCAGTCGAATTCGATGGTCCCGCGTAACGGTGCGGCTGACACGGTCGATACCACGATGTTTGTCGCTCTCGGCATGTCGTCAACTTCCTTTCAGGCCGGGTGCCGCCATCCTCATTTCGGAATGACCGGGCGTCCCTTTCGCTTTTTCTCTTCGATGAATCTCACGCCGATCTCGGTGCCGTCGACACGGACCAGCTCGCAGCGGCGGAAGGCCAGCCCCCGCGAGGACAGCACCAGGAAGAACTCCTGGGCCTTCAGCACATCAAGCGTTCCGTCGACCTCGAGCCGGGCGCCGCTCTGCGAGACGTCGAGCAGGATGCAGCTCCGCCGCCATGTGCCGTCGACACCCATGAGATTGACGGGATAGCGGGTATCGAGCCTGACGCGCTCCGCCCTGCGGTCACCATACGTCATGACGCCACTCACCCTGCCTTGGAAGGCTTCGCAGTCAGCTCGCTCAGCGAACCGAACCGGATCGTGCGCTGCGCGTTCGACAGCGGCAGCCCTTCAAACATCTGCCGGGCGCGCTCCAGCTCGTCCGGCGCGACCGTCAGGCCGGCCTTTCGGTAGCTGACGATCGCGGCCGTGGTGTTCCAGTTCAGTCGCGATGCGCGGCAGGCGATGACGAGCCCGTTGCTGTCGGCGGCGTCCATCAGCGGCGTGATCGTTTCGATCGGAACGCTCGCGAGCTGCGCCAGCGCCGCGACGACGTTGCGGACCTCTTGCCTGATCGCGAAACGGTTGACGCTGGAGTCGTTCAGCTGTCCGGACTTGTTCAGGGCCATCACCGTGGCCCGCGCCTCCGCATAGTCGATCGTGGCTGGTGGTTTTGCGGAGGCGCGGGCTGAGCTGGTATCGATGGCGGCGCGGATCGCGTCCTGAATGTCGGGACGTGCGCGCTTGAGCAGCCGGGCCTGCTGACGCGGTGTGGATCGCATGACGAGATCGGCGAGCACGCGGTCCGGCAGGTCGGTGCGCGATATCAATGCGTCTGCGATGCCGTCGTCGCGCTCGGCGGCATCAACCATCATGGCAAAGCCAGCGCTGGTCAGTTCCGCGCCGGGATTTTCGGCCAAAGCGCGCAAGACGTTGCCGTCGCCACGCATCAGCAGAATGTCCGTGAGCTCCTGGTTGACCGCCTTGCGTCCCGCGATCGCGCAGAGATGTCCTTCGGCCCGCATCCAGGCGATGTCGATCAGGTCGGCATCCAGAATGCAGTCGCATTTGCGCAGGATCGGCGCGGCGACATCGGCGTCGTCATGATTGGCGAGCCGCCGTGCCAGCTCCCGCGGCACCAGACGCAGGTCGGCAAGGGAGCGGCTGAGCGTGGTCAATGTCCGCAGCTCGACGCTCTCGGTCAGGCGGACCAGGATGTCGTCGAACAGCCCGACATGGTGTTCGTTGAGCCGGTGAGCGTCTTCGAGAAAAAGCCCTGCCACCTCCCGCAGCATGCGCGTGCGGCGGTCTGGTGAGCCGGCCTTCAGGACATGGTCGAGTTCAGCAATAAGATCTGGCGAGGCAATGGTGGTCATTGCGGTACCTAAAATGTTCCGCGACGGGGAACTTCTGTGTCCCCGAAAGCATTTTGCTCCCCGAATCTTTAATAGGGGTATAGAAATTGATGGGGGTGCCTGTGCTGACGGTGGATATTGCGGTAAACACTATCGAAAATCGGCAGCAGCGATATTTTGCCAGATTGTCCGCTTCGACGAACGGACCGCAGTTTTCTTGACTGAGTTCATTGGACGATTCGCATTTTGTGCATGGAAATTATCAATGAGGCCGGCGCGCTTTGCGTGGCGCCGCGCGGACATTTTCAAGACCATTTCACAGGAGCAGTCATTTGACGGCGCCATTGCTGGTGCCGAGAGTCTTTCGTTTTGACGACGTCGATGCATTCCGGAGTTCGATCCGAGACCTGGATGTTGATTTCACGCCACTCGCGCGGAAGATTTCGGCCGAGCAGATCATCCTGAGTTTGCCGGGATGCGAGCTCAACTACACCCAGTCCTTTCCGCGCATCGTCGACGCGCAGCTTGCGCGGCACACGACGGCGGTCGGCTTCACGATGGATGACGGTGTCCCGATGCGGTTCAACGGCGTCGAGCGCGATCGTGCGGTGATCGTGCTTGGCGGCGGCGGCGCGTTCTATACCTCGGTGGAGGAGGCGCCCCGGCAATATGTCTCGGCGATGTTCACGCCGGAGGTTGTCGACCGCGGCTGGCCGAACCCGGGTCTCCATTTCAGCATTCACGAAATATCTCAACGCGCGCAGGATCGGCTGCGCGAAGTGGTCAGGCAAATTCTGCTCGTGACCTCACAGCAGACTGATGATGCCCAGTTCGCTACCGGCGCGTCGATCAAGGAAACGCTGCTTGCGGCGATCGACAACGCCTTCGCCGAGATCGTGCCGGCCAAGTGGACGACGCGGGCCAACACGACGCGGCAGTTCAAGGTCTTCAACGACGCGCGTGCCATTCTGGCCGGCGACGTGGCTCACCCGATTTACAGCGGCGAACTCGCCAGGCAGATCGGCGTGTCGGTGCGCACGCTGCACGACGCCATCCAGCGCTACCGGGGCGTCAGCCTGCATCGCTATCTGCGGTTGCGCCGGCTCTGGCTGGTACGCCAGCAACTGCTCGCCGGTGCGCAGAGCGTCAAGGCCTGCGCGCTGGCCTACGGATTTTGGCACCTGAGCGATTTTTCGCGCAGCTATCGGTCGCAGTTCGGGGAAGCGCCATCGGAGACGCTGGCCGCCTCGCGCCGTCCGGGCGCCGTGCGCGCCGAGACGGCCGCTGGCAGATACGAATCGTAATCGTCGATCTGAACGGAATCTTAACGGCCGCCGAAGAGGCTATTGGTACGATTCCACCAGAGGCGGCGGTGATGCATCCCCGGAGATTTGCGCGTGTTCGTCCGACAGGATGCGTATCCAGTGTGGTCAAGCTGCAGCTCGAGCCGAAGGCGCCGCAGATCGAATGCCGGCTGGTGGACTATTCCGCCGGAGGGGCCTGCCTGGAGTTTCAGAAGCCGATCCAGCTGCCCGAACGTTTCGAAATGTTTCACGGCAACACCAAGAAGCGGTGCCGGCGGGTCTGGAGCAGGGGTGTGCGGGTCGGCGTCTCGTTCTGAGCGCAGAAGAGCGTTTTCGAGCGAAGCGGACACCGGTTCGCGTGAAGAAAGCGCGTCAAAACAAAAAGCATCGGCTGATCTGGCGCAAGCATCCGTCAATAGCCGTTCGGGCCGCGCCCGGCGCGACCCGATGGTCTTGTCCCGATCGAAGCTGAGGGAAGCGCCGGCGAGGGGCTCAGGCGCCGCTCTGGCACTTCTTCATGAACGAGTTTTTGGCCGCGCCGGCGAGCTTCTTGCCGTCGGAGCCGACCGCCTTGGTCTCGCAGGTATCGGTCGTGCACTTCTTCATGAACGAGGTCTTGGCCGCGCCGGCCAGCGGCTTGCCGTCCTTGCCGACCGCCTTCGTCTCGCAGGAGGCGTCCTGTGCAAATGCCGAACCGGCGGCAAAGGTCGCGATCACGGCCGCCAAGAAAATCCGCTTCATCTGGGTTCTCCCTAAACCAAACCAGTGGCCGGATTGGATATCGGATTCTTGGCCCGATCAAGTTCCCACAGCCGATTTTGTCGGTAAAATGCCCCGATCAGAGCAAGGAAATTCCGCGTGCAGCGCGGAACAACATGGGGGACGCCCGGAATGGAATTCGAGACGCTGGTACAGACACGCAAAAGCGTGCGCGGGTTCAAGAAGCAGCCGGTGTCACGGGCGACCGTGGAGGAGATCATCGAGGTGGCCAAGCGCGCGCCGTCCTCGATGAACACCCAGCCCTGGCACGTCCATGTCCTGACCGGGGCGCCGCTGGAGGAAGTGCGCCGCCGCAACATGGAGGAGATGATCGCCGGCGCCAAAGCCAAGCGCGACATCGTCAGCCATGGCGAGTACCAGGGCGTGCACCGCGGTCGCCAGGTCGACATCGCCAAGAAGCTGTTCGGGGCGATGGGGATTGCGCGCGACGACAAGCCGATGCGGCAGGATTGGGTGCTGCGCGGCTTCCGCCAGTTCGACGCCCCGGTCTCGCTGGTGCTCGCCTATGACCGGATCCTCGATCCCGGCGCGGTCTGCCATTTCGATCTCGGCGCGCTCTGCTACGGCATCGTGCTGGCGGCTTGGGATCGCGGCCTTGGCAGCGTGATCAACGGCCAGGGCATCATGCGCTCCGACATCGTGCGCGAGGTCGCCAACATCCCGGAAGACCAGGTGATCATGACCTGCGTCGCGATGGGCTATCCCGACGACGGCTTTGCCGCCAATGCGGTGCGGTCGGACCGCGAGGCCAACAGCGATTTTGTCCGCTACGTCGGCTTTGCCGAATAGAGGGATATGACCAGTGCGGACCCGCAGCATCACCGGCGCGGTTGTCCTGGCGTTGGTCGTCTTCATCTCGGCCCTCGGTTCCGGGCGAGCGGAGGGCATACGCCTCGACGCGCTCAAGATCCCGGTGCCGAATGCGGGAGGGGCAGGGCCGTCCGTCGCGCTGCTCGACGCGATCGTGCTGCGGCCGGATGACGGGCAACCGCATCCGCTGATCCTGCTCAATCACGGCTCACCGCGGTCGGCGAGCGACCGTCCGGCGATGAGCCCCTACGGGATGTGGGCACAGGCTGTGGAGTTCGCCCGGCGCGGCTGGGTCGCCGTGGCTTTCCTGCGCCGCGGCTACGGCGCCTCGCAGGGTGGATGGGCCGAGAATTACGGAGGGTGCTCTGACCCGGACTATGCGAAGGCCGGCCGCGCCGGCGCCAGCGACGTCGCAGCCGCCGCCAAATTCATGACCGGTCAGGATTACGTCAGCAAGGGGATCAGCGTCGGCCGCTCGGCGGGAGGCTTTGCCACGGTCGCGTTGACGTCGATGGCGCCGTCGGGTCTGGCCGCTGCAATCGCGTTCGCGCCGGGCCGCGGATCGACCGGCCCCGATACGGTCTGCGAGGAGGACGAACTCGTCGACGCGTTCGCGCAGTTCGGCAAATCCTCGCGCATCCCGCTGCTGTGGGTGTCCGCCGACAACGATCATTTCTTCGGGCCGAAACTCGTGACGCGATTGTCGGACGCGTTTGCGAAAGCCGGCGGCAAGCTCGCGCTGGTTCGAACGCCTGCCTTCGGTAGCGACGGGCACACGCTGTTCAACGAGAATGGAACGGCGATCTGGGCGCCGATCGTCGATCGCTTCCTTGCTGCCAACAATCTCGTGCTGCGCGATCGGCTGCTCGACGCGCCCGCGCGTCCCGCGCAAATACGCACGCGCTGACCACGCCGCGGGATATTGAATTCCGCGCCGTGAAACCCTCGCGCGAGCGTGAGTGCGCGCGCGCGTTTCCGCTATTTGTGCCGGCAAAAAATGCGCTACTGGTTTTTTGAAGCACAACAGCGCAGGCGAGGAATCTCAGATGAGCGATGATGAACAGACAGCCATGATCCGCGAGACCGTCGCGAGATTCGTCGATCGCGAGCTGATCCCGCTCGAGCCGCAATATCTGAAATCGAAACTGCCCGGCAGCGATCATCCCGAGCTCACGCCGGAACAGCGCAAGCGGCTGCGCGACGTCTCGAAGGAGCTCGGACTCTGGGGCCTCGATGCGCCCGAGGATCTCGGCGGCCACGACCTGCCGACCCGCACGATGGCTGCGGTGCACGAAGAGCTTGGCCGCAGCTGCGTGCCCTTCGTGCTGCCGCCGGACTCGCCGAACCTGCGCATGCTGCAAGCGGTCGGCACCGATGCGCAGAAGAAAAAATATCTGCAGCCCTATATCGAGGGCCGGATGGCATCGGCGATCGCGATCTCGGAGCCCGGCGCCGGCGGCGATCCGGCCGGCATGAAGACCCGCGCGGCGCTCGAGGGCGAAGAGTGGGTGCTGAACGGCCGCAAGATCTGGATCAGCAACGCGCGCGCCGCCGACTTCATCATCGTGATGACGCGTGTCGGCAGCGACCAGCGCCACGGCGGCATCACCTCCTTCATCGTCGAGAAGGGCACGCCGGGATTCATCATCGAGCGCGAGATCCCGATGGTCGGCGGCGGCTCGACCTACGAGATCGTTTTCGAGGACTGCCGCATCCCGAAGGACTCGGTGCTGGGCGAGGTCGGCAAGGGTTACGCGCCGATGCAGCTGCGCCTGCGCACGCGGCGGCTCGAGATGGGATCGACCTGCGTCGGCATCACCAAGCGCGCGCTCGATATGATGTGCGAGCACGCCAAGCAACGCGAGACGTTCGGCGTCAAGCTCGCCGAGCGCCAGGCGATCCAGTGGTGGATCGCCGACATCTCCACGCGGATGCATGCCTGCCGGCTGATGGTGCGCGAGGCCGCCGACAAGACCGATCGCGGCGAGGACATCCGCCACGAGGCCTCGATGATCAAGGTGTTCGCGACCGAGATGGCCTATGAAGCCTGCGACCACGCCATGCAGACGCTCGGCGCGCTTGGCGTGACGCTGGAATTGCCGCTCAACGCGCTCTGGCAGAAGGCTCGGCTGATGCGGGTCTATGAAGGCCCGAGCGAGGTGCACCGCCAGTCGATCGCGCGTCGCGTGCTTGGTCTGCGGGGAGGTTAGGTTTCGCCCGTCGTGGCCTAAACCGCGACATCCACCACCACCTTGCCGGTCGCGGTCCGGTCCCGGATCGCGGCGTACGCATCGGCGAGCGTCGCCAGCGTGAAGTGACGCGGATCGAGGCGCGGCCCGACCATGCCGCTCTCGACCAGACGCGTCGCCTCGCGCAGGATCTCGCCATGGTGGGCGCGGCCTTCGCCGGTCAGCAACGGCAGCAACGTGAACACGCCGGAATAGCTTGCGGCACGAAACGACAGCGGCGCCAGCGCGTGCGTGCCCCAGCCGAGCGCGCTGACGACATGGCCGAAGCGGCGCACCGCATTGAAGGAGGCGTCGAGCGTCGCGCCGCCGACCGTGTCGAACACGATGTCGAAGCCGCGGCCCTGCGTGTGGCGGGTGACGTAATCTTCGACGGTCTCGCCGGCGTAGTCGATCGGCGTTGCTCCGAGACGTTCGATGAGCGCCAGGCTGTTGGACGAGCCGGTGCCGTAGACGTCGGCGCCAAACGCGCGCGCGATCTGGATCGCGATATGGCCGACGCCGCCGGCTCCGCCATGAACCAGGACCTTCTGGCCGGCGGCAACATGTGCCCGATCGACCAGACCTTCCCACGCAGTAATGAAGATCAACGGCAGCACTGCCGCCTCGCGCATGGTGAGATTTGCAGGCTTCGGGGCCAGCAGATCGGCATCCACTGCCGCGTAATCGGCGAGCGAACCCTGTAGTCCGCCGACGCCGCCGGTCATGCCGTAGACCTCGTCACCTCTGCGCAATCCCGTCACGCCGGGGCCTATGGCCTCGACGACGCCGCTGAGATCGATACCGAGGATGGCAGGCAGCGGCTGCCGCGCATGCGCTGCCTGACCTGCCGCAATCTTGAGGTCGAGCGGGTTGACGCCGCTGGCATGGACGCGGACCAGCACCTGGCCTGGTCCTGGCTGCGGCCGCAGGATGTCGGTCAAGCGAAAGGGCGTGTTGGGGGTTTCCAGTATCGCGGCGTGCATTGAAGGCTGGTCGGTCATGTCGAGCTCCTTGGTTGCCAATCTGCGGACACTGTGATTGTTTGGGAATAGACGATGTTGTACGTTGTCCATTCATTTTTGAATGGGCGCCTCAATGGAATGGAGCGATCTTAGGATCTTCCTCGCCGTCGCACGGGAAGGGACACTTGGCGCGGCGGCGCGCATGCTCGGGCAGAGTCAGCCGACTATGGGACGGCGGCTGCGCGAACTGGAAACGTCGCTCGGCCAGACGCTCTTTCAGCGCACCGCCGACGGGTTTGTGTTGACCGACGAGGGCGCCAGCGTGCTCGCCCATGCCGAGCGAATGGAGGAGGAGGCCGATGCACTCGAGCGCCAACTTGCCGGGCGGGACCGCCATCTCGATGGTCTGTTGCGCGTCTCATCCTCGGACTGGTTCGGCGCCTGTGTCTTGACTTCGGTACTCGCCGAGTTTGCAAAGCTTCAGCCGCGCGTGGTGGTGGAACTGCTGACCGACGCGCGCCTCTACAGCCTGCCGCGGCGTGAGGCCGATATCGCTTTCCGCATCCGGCCGTTCGACGAGGCGGAGGTGATCTCACGGCGGCTGATGCGCATCGACTATGGCGTCTATGCCCGCGCCGACAGCCCTTACGCACCAAAGCCAGGTGACGGGCGCGGCACGCCGCTGATCACGATGGACACCGCGTTCGATGGCATGCCCGATGCGGTCTGGCTGAAGAAGATGCTGCCGCATGCGCATGTGATCTCGCGCAGCAACAATCGCGACGTTCAGGCCCGGATGTGCGCCGAGGGTGCCGGTGTTGCGGTGTTGCCGCGTCCGCTCGCCGATTCAATTGACGGCTTGCGGCTGGTCGATCTCGGTGCGCCGCCGCACGGACGCGATACCTTTGTGGGTTATCATCGCGATCTCAAGCGGCTCGCGCGCCTGCGTGCGCTGCTCGCCCTCCTGATCGACCGGCTTGCGAATTAGCTACGCCGCCCGCACGTCGGAGAGGAAGCGGTTGACCTGGCCGGCGAGGTCCTTGGACTGCGTCGAGAGCTGTTCGGCCGCGCCCAGCACCTGGGTTGCCGCGGCGCCGGTGTCGTCGGCGGCGCGCTGCACGCCGGAGATGTTGGAATTGACCTCCTGGGTGCCGCGCGCGGCTTCCTGAACGCTGCGCGAGATCTCCTGGGTTGCCGAGCCCTGCTCCTCGATCGCGGCGGCAATCGCGGTGCCGATCTGGTCGATCTCGGTGATGACGTCGACGACGCTCCTGATTGCGGTGACGGTCTCGTCGCTCGCGGTCTGGATCGCGGTGATCTGCTCGGCAATCTCCGTGGTCGCCTTCGCGGTCTGGCCGGCGAGCGATTTCACCTCCGAGGCGACCACCGCAAAGCCGCGGCCGGCCTCGCCGGCGCGCGCCGCCTCGATGGTGGCGTTGAGCGCAAGCAGGTTGGTCTGTGCCGCGATGCTCTGGATCAGCGTCACCACGTCGCCGATCTTCTGTGCGCCGTCAGCCAGCGAACGCGCAGTGTCGCCGGTGCGGCGGGCATGGTCGACCGCGCGCGCCGCGATCTCGGTCGAGGTCGCGACCTGGCGGGCGATCTCCGAGATCGATGAGGTCAGTTCCTCGGTCGCGCTCGCCACCGTCTGCACGTTGGTCGAGGTCTGATCCGATGCGGCCGCCACGACCGCGGCCTGGCGGTTGGTGGCGGCGGCGGTCGCCGACATCGATTGCGCCGTATCCTCCATCACAGACGATGCCGCCGACAGTCCGCCGACCAGTTCTCTGAGCTTGGCCTCGAAGGCGCGGGTCAGATCGTCGAGCACACGCGCGCGGCGCATCTTGACGTAGTTCTCAGCTTCCTTCTCGGCAGCGAGGCGATCGGCTTCGATCTTGTTGTCCTTGAACACCTGCACGGCGGCGGCCATGGCGCCGATCTCGTCGTTGCGCGCGGCGCCGGGGATAGCCTCGGCGACCTCGCCCGCGGCCAGACGCGACATCCGGCCGGTGAGGGCGGCGATCGGGTTGAGGATGCGGCGGCCGACCATGACGATGAGGCCGGCGCTGACCGCAATGACCGCGAGCAGACCGACCAGCGCAATCACGAAGCTGAACCGCGCCGACGAGTAGGCGCTCGCAAGGCCCTGCTCGGCATTCTCGTAGAACGCGTCGCGCACGGTGATGATGGCGGCGAGGCCGATCTGCGATTCGGGGTAGTAGGTGTCGAGGTCCTGCTCGTATTTGCCGGTCACTGCGCCTTCCTTGGCGAACTTCAGCGCCTTGCCGAATCGCTCGACATAGTCGGCCTGCATCTTGCCGAGCGCCGTCATGACGTTCGCTGGCGTTGCCGGATTGTTGCGCAATTCCTGCAGCGTCGAGAGGATCTGCTCGGTGCGGCCGGTCGAGCGGTAGAGTTCCAGCTTCTCCTGATCGGTCGCGACACGCTTGGCGCCGACCAGCGCCTTGTGCAGGCTGGCATTGAGGCCGCCGGTGTCGCGCAGCGTCCAGGCGACGTTGGCATAGCTGGCCTGGCGATAGGCATTGCCGTCGAGGCCGGCGAGCCGGCGCACCTGCTCGTCGAGCAGCGTGGTAACACCGGCGTTGAACACGGAATTGTCGGCGACGATCTTGCCGGCGGCCGCGCGGCGGGCATCGGCCGGGCCTGAGATTGCAGCCGTAATGGCGTCGCGCAGCCCGGCAAACTTCAGCTTCAGCGCATCGATCGCGCTCGCGACCGCCTCGCCGTCGTCGAGCGATCCCGGCAGGGCGGCGCGCACCTGGTTGACCTTGGCGAGCGCGCCGTCGGTCAGCTGGCGCTGACGGTCGAGTTCGGCGATCTGCTTCGGATCGATCGTGGCGGTGCCGAGCAGCAAATTGGTGGCGTAGCCCCGCTCGGGGTTCATGTAGCGCGGGATATCGCCGACGGCGCGGACGATCTCGAGCCGGCTCTGCGCGGTCGAGATCTTGTCCATGGTCTGGTACTTGGTCACCGCGACATAAGCCGCCAGTCCGCCGCCGACCGCGGACAAGGAGACGATCGCGGCCGTCAGGAGAGTACCGATTTTCATGGGATGCGCGCCATTCTGGACGAGAGAGGGGAGGCCTCAACCGTACCTTGTGCGCATTAAGCTTGGGTTTACGATGCGCGAGCCACGGCGCTCCGGGCTTCCATCCTGCCCGAAAGTCCAATCGTCCAAAAGTTCAGGCGCCGCCCCGTCGTGCGTGGCGTTCAGTGCTCGTCGTCGTCAGCGCCGCCCTTGGTCGCGGAGCGATGCTGGGTCGCGCCGCCCGAGCCCGCTTCGCCGCAGGGCAGCTGGGTCCAGGTGCCGTCGGCGGCCTGCTGATAGGCCTGGCAACCGGCTGAAGTCGTGGTGGTGGATTTGTCGTCGGCTTTCTGCCGCTCGCCACTCTTCGCCAGCGCTGGTGTTGCAATGGCAGCGATGGCGGCGAGCGAGCCTGCGAAAACCAGCCCTGCAATCCGCATGTCGGGTTCTCCTTCTCGAAGCGAATTCATATCCAGAAAAGAAACCTGGCGATTTTGGGCCGCGGCAAAGGGCCTGCGACGAATTGCTTAATGCCCGGAAAACGAACTGGGACAGTGGTTAACATCTGCGCGCGGCATCGCAGGACGCTGTTGCCGCACCGTGCTAGGATCGCCCCATCATGACCCACCGCATTCTCGTCTTCTACGGCTCCTATCGTTCGGATCGCATGGGCATCCGGCTGGCGCATTTCGTCGTCGAGGGCTTTCGCGCCCGCGGCGACGATGTCGAGTTGATCGATGCCAAGGAGGTCGGCCTGCCGATGCTCGACCGGATGTACAAGGAACATCCCAAGGGCCAGGCGCCGGCCGCGCTCGAAACGCTCGCCGGAAAGATCCGCGACGCCGACGGCTTCCTGTTCGTCACCGGCGAGTACAATTGGGGCATGCAGCCCGGGCTGAAGAACCTCACCGATCATTTCCTCGAGGAATGGTTCTGGCGGCCCGCGGCGATCGCGAGCTATTCCGCCGGACGATTCGCCGGGGCGCGCGCCGCGACCGCCTGGCACGGCACGCTGTCGGAGATGGGCATGGTGGTGGTGTCGAGCACGATCAGTGCGGGGCCGATCGCGCAGACCCTGTCGGCCGAGGGCCAGCCAATCGGCGAGGGCGGCAAATCGCTCGAGCGCGCCTTCCCACGCTTTGCCGACGATCTTGCCTGGTGGATGGAAGCCGCCAAGGCACAGCGGGCGCGCAAGGCGCCGCCGTATTGAACCAGTCCTCGGAGTTCAGGGATCATGAGCCTTTTCACATCGCCCTTCGATCCCGCGCGCGAGGCCGCCCTGGTCACCGGCGCAGGCAACGGCATCGGCCGCGCCATCGCGCAGGCTCTGGTCGGCGAAGGCGTGCGCACGGTGTTCGCCGACCTGCATGAGGACAGGGTTTTGGCCGCGATCAAGGCTTCCCCGCGTCCGGAACTGGCGGTGCCGTGGGTCGGCGATCTCGCGCAGCGTGTGGCGTGCGACGCCCTGCATGCGCATGCGCACGGCACGGTCGGGCAGGTGACGCATTTCGTCCACAGCGCTTCGCCGCCGCGGCGCGAGGCCGATCATGCCATGGCGGTCGACGATGATGCCTGGCGTCAGATGCACGCAGTCAATCTCGATGCCGGCTTTCACCTGTCGCGCGAACTGGCGCGCAGGCTGATCGCAGCGAAGACGCCGGGCTCGTTCCTGCTGCTCACCTCGCTGCATGCCGGCACGCCCCGCAATCTGCCGCATTACTCGACGGCGAAGGCCGGCATGGCGATGCTGGTGAAGGAGCTTGCCAAGAGCTGGGGCCGCTATGGCATCCGCGTCAACGCCCTGGTGCCCGGCGCGATCGCAGCCGGCGGCTTCGTTGCCGATCCGGCGCTCGCCAAGCACATCCCGCTCGGGCGGCTTGGCCAGGCCGACGATCTCGCGCCGATGGCGCTGGCCGTGCTGTCGCACAAGCTCTCCGGCTACGTTACCGGCGCATCGATCGTGGTCGACGGCGGTCTGTCGCTGACCAACTGGTTCGCGCCGCCGGAGCTCGATTGAGAGTCGAAGTTACTCCTTGGTCCTGATGTAGCCCGCAAGCCGCGTCTTTTGGTCTTGGCACCAAGTCGTCATGCTGCCGGCGCGGCGCTGATCGAGGTCGGTGGTCTGGGTTGCGATCGCAACTTCGGTCATCAGGTCGTCGGGCTGCTTCTCGCCCATCTTGCCACCGGTGTGCATATAGGCGATCGCCTTGCGCACCTGCTCGGTGGTGCCGTCGGGGAGGTGCATGTCCTGCGCCCGCTGCACGAGGTCCTGATAGACCAGATCGGTGCCGGGGCACTCGACCTTGGCGGCAAAGGCCTGCAGCACCATCGTGACATAGGCGGCGCGCGGATCGGCGTGGGCAGGGGTTGCTGCGACAATCAGGCCGCCGATCAGCAAAGCGTAACGCATGGAATTCCTCCGAAGGTTTTGGACGTTTTTTACTACGCTAGCGCCCAAGGGAACCGACTGCAACCCACAGGACACAGTCGCTATAGGAACCGATCAAACAGCCGTGTTCCAGATGGCGCTGCCACGATTTCAGCACGATTTCGGCAGCATCTGGCAAAAGTTAACGCAGGGGAGAATGATCGTGTCGAAGTTGGGGCTTGCTGCTGTGCTGGTGGGTTCGCTTGCACTTGGCGGCTGCATGCAGGCGACGCTGTCGCCCGTGACGGATGCCGCGATGACGCCGCGCGATCGGCAGTTGCTGGCGCATCCGCCCTATGCGGACGCCAAGATCCCGGATCAGTTCCAGCGCCACATTGTCGATTACACGCGCCGCGAGCAGCCGGGGTCGATCCTGGTCGATACCGACAAGCGCTACCTCTATTACGTGCTGCCCGGCGGCAAGGCGATCCGCTACGGCGTCGCCGTGGGCGAGGAGGCGATGGCGTTCTCAGGTGTCGCCACCGTCGGCCGCCTCGCCGAATGGCCGGATTGGGTTCCGACCAAGGATATCCAGGAGCGGCTCGGGCCGTATCCGGCGCGTGTCGCCGGCGGACCGGCCAACCCGCTCGGCGCCCGGGGCATCTACCTCTACCAGGGCAACAAGGACACGCTCTACCGCATCCACGGCACCAACCAGCCCGAATATATCGGGCAGGCGATCTCGTCGGGCTGCATCCGCATGAACAATCCCGACGTCATCGATCTCTACCAGCGGGTCAAGCCGGGCGCGACCGTGGTCGTGCTGCCGCCGGGACAGAGCGCGTAATTCGCATCATGCGATGTGCGGCGGCCGATCGCGTATCGCGATCGGCCGCATTTCTTTTCAATCGCCGGCTGGCCTTCAGCGCAGCGGCATCGGCGGCCGAACGACGGGGCCGCCATCATCGGCATCAACCACGCTGGACTGCTGCTGCGGTTGCACCGGCCGCGGTGCCGCGGCCTGCGGTGCGGCCGCAACCGGCGCCGGCAGCGGCGCTGCAGATGCCGGCGGAGGCGGCGGCGGGATGTAGGCTTGGGCCGGCCGGCGCACCGGCGGCGGAGCAACGGCCACATGGGGTGCCGCCGGCGGCGGCGTGATCGCGGCGCGCGGACGCGGCACGACCGGCCGTGGCTCGATGGCCCTGGTTTCGGTCGTCCTCGCGACACGCTGTGTCAACTGATCCTGGCCGGCCTTGAGCTGATCGATGCTGGTCTTGAGCTGCTCGATCTGCTGTCCCATCGACGCCAGATCGCGCGCCATCGACTGCAGCAACTGCGACTGGTCGGGGGCGGCTCCGGCTGGCGCTGCCGGGGCGGCGGGCACAACCGGCACCGCTGCGGCCGCCGGTGCTGCGGCAGGTGTGGGCGCGGCCGTGGCGATGTCCTGTGGCGCAGCGGCCGGAGCGGCCTCAGCCGACTGATCGGCGGCAGCCGCCTGCGCGGGTGGGCTCGCCTGGTCGGGAGCAGGAGTGGCTCTGCCTGGCAGCAGCGACGTCAGGGCCTCGACCTGGGGCGCGTACTCCGCCACCACCTGCTTGACGCGATGTCCGTAGTGTTGCCACGCCGCGGTGCCCATGGCGCCGGCGATCGCGAACACGAACCAGAAGGCGCGGACCGCCCATTTGTTGGTGGGGCGCGGCGCGCGCTCCAGTCTGATGTCGTCCAGTCTGCCGTCATGGCTTGCGGCGCTGTACTCCGGCGCGGCCGGTGCCGGCGTCATTGACACCGGCGTGACTGGTGGCATCGAGGCGACGGGCGCGATCGGCGGCGCCGAGGGCGCGAGGCTCGGGCCGAACCACGGCTCGCGCTGCTCCGGCGCTGCCTTGCCGGCTTGTGCCGGTGTGGCGGCATCGTCCTTACGTGCCGGTGTGAAGCTCGGCTCAATCGCGAAAATATCGTGCGGATCTGCGTCTTTCAGTGTGGATTGCATGGCGGTCCCCGTTTCAGTCCAAGGTCAACCGCAAATAGGCGGCCGGCAAATTAGCGCTCTGTATCGACCCCTGACCCTGTCCCCACGACTCCAGTCCGGTTTGACCAAAGCAAGGCGAGAGGGTGGAGAGGTTGGGGAGTTTCGGGAACCGAAGCTGGAGGCAAAGGGGGCACGAGCGTCCACGTACGCTCGCGAGGGGCGCCGTACTGCATTTCCGGACTGAATCTCCCTCGGTTGTGTGGCGTATCCACCACAGCCGAGGGGAAATCGGGTTACGTGCGGCACGTCTGACCGTGTCCGCCACCGTTCCGCCCCGTTTGGATTCGGCTGATAGGCAGCTGTTGGATTTTCGGCTTGGGCTGGGGCGCAAGTTGGGGGTGCAACATGTCACGCGACGATGCAGTCATCTCGTACGTCGGCGTCAAACGCAGCTCGCACTGTGCTGCGCCCTCGATGCTGTTTGCGCATGCCCGAAAGCCGCTCAGGCTGTTCGCCGTGGTGATCGGCGCCGCCTCGCTCGCGGCCTGCGCGCAGTCCTCCGTCGTCAGCCAGCGCTCACAGGCGCTCGCGAGCCGGCCAGCCTCGATCGAGCCGACGCGGGCTGCATCCTCTGCGCCGCGCACACGTGTCGCAGCGGCGCGCAGGCACACGCCTTACGCCTCGCGCAAGACCGGCGACACCAGGATCGCGTCGCACGGCGTCGCGAGCTTCTACAGCGAGGCGCAGCCAACCGCGAGCGGTGAAAAGTTCGATGGGCGCGAACTGACTGCCGCGCATCCCACGCTGCCGTTCGGCACCAGGCTGCGCGTCACCGACGTCAAGAGCGGCCGTTCCGTCACGGTGCGCGTCAACGATCGCGGACCCTACGTTCCCGGGCGCATCGTCGACGTCTCCTATTCCGCCGCCCAGTCGCTCGGCATGGTCGGCAAGGGCGTCGCCAATGTCAGGCTCGACGTCGTGCAGTGAACGGCGCGGCAGAAGCCAGGTTCGGGATTTTTGCCAGCTCGATCGGGAAAAAGTCCCGGCATTTCGCGCGCTTTAATCCTGTTGTCCGAACGAGCGCAGCAAATAGAATTGTTGCCGCTACTTCCCCGCGCTCTCCATTTCCAGGCGCGTGGATTTCTACCCAGTGAACCTTCCCCGCCTTGGCGTTGTCCCTCCAAGGCGGGATTTTTCTTTGAGCTCTGCTCGCTGCATGAGTTGATGGGCGGATCCGAGCCATCTCCGGAAAGTCCTTGGCATAAGACCTGGCACATGCCGGATATGCCGACCTTGATGGGAAGTTGGCGTAGGCGCGACCGCACGTTGCGTTCCGCCAAATCCTGCGCCATCGCTTTCACCAAATTGTCACGCTCCCGGCGAATTGCGGCCCAACGCCGCTGCCAACACACCACCGAGCAGAATGCGTCGGCGAGGGACAAGCGTTGGCCTACAAGATGATCGCAGAACGCGAGAACGAAACGGTCAGGATCGAGCGGGAGAGCACCTTCATCATCGTTGCCAAGGCCAAGGTCTGGGCGAGCGAAGGATGGCAGGTCGTGATCACCGACAAGGACGGAAAATCATACCCGCCCGAGGAATTCGACAAGCTGCTCGCAGCGTAAGGTTCAAGCGCGATGAGCTTGGGTTGAATCGCGCTTTGGCTCTTTGTTTTGAGCATGATCTCCGCGCAAACGCGCTGCGTTTGTCGCGAGGGAAAACCGCTTCGCACTTTTCCGGATCATGCTTTAGCGCTGCGCTGACACCAGCATCATCATCGGGCGTTCGAGTTCGTCGGCCAGTTCGGGCATGGCCTTGATCTGCTCCCGCGTCGGGGAAAATTCCTCGATATGCCGCAGCGTGAAGCCGGCGCCGATCAGCGCGTTGAGCGTGGTGCCGATCGTGCGGTGATATTTCAGCACGCCCAGCGCATACCAGTCGGTGCGGCGTTCGCCTTCGATGAAGTACCGGTTGACCGGCCAGGTCTTGCGGCCGTCTTGGTCCTGCCCCCAGCCCGGATGGGCGGGTGCCATGTAGACCGGGTGCTCGATGGTGAAGACCAGGTGCCCCTCCGGAACGAGCGTGCGATACAGCATGCGCGCCAGACGATCGAAATCCCTGATATAGTGGAAGGTGAGGGCGCTGTAGGCGAGATCGAAGGTGGCCTTTGGCAGCTCGAGCGTTTCGAGGTCGGCGATCTCGTAAGCGATGGCCGGATCCTGCGCCATCGCCGTGGCGCGGGCGATCATGTTCTGCGAGAGGTCGACAACCCAGCACGGCGGATGCGCCTTGCTCACGCATCCAGCGCGATGCCCAGCCGAAGCCGCAGCCGAGATCGACCACGCGCTTGCCGACGATATCGGGCAGCATGGCGCGGATCGCCGGCCATTCGGGCGCGCCGAGCAGTCCGCGGACCTGCCGTGGCAACTGGCTGTAGCCGGCAAAGAAGCCGGGATCGTCATAGATGTTCTGCGCCATGGTCGCGGCACTCGTGTCGGTCGGAGTGATCTCTCTGTAACCGCCGGCGCGGCGCGTGGGAACCGCCGAATCCGTCGAGTTCGGCGGTGATCCTGGAACCAGACAGCGCGTTCGGCGGTTTTAATGTGAGCGCGCGGGGCACGCGGTCACGCCTGTCCCCGCGGCATTCGGCAGCGGAGGAGCGCGTCATGATAGCCGAGACGCAAATCCACACTATCGCGTGGCAAATGTTGCAGACGTACGGCCCGCAAGCGATCGCCCAGGCGGCGCAAAATGCCGTCGACTGCGAGAGCAAGGGCGAGACCGAACAAGCCCGGGACTGGCGCCACGTCGAGGACGCCATGAAGATGATGCGCGGACCGCATCAGAGCTGACTGCCGGAAACGGCGATGGCTGATCGAATGATCCGGCGCTGCGCGCCGCACCATTCGTTTTGCGAACTCCGCAGCGCCGCTTGCCTTCGCCGGAAATTCCGGGAACTCTGTTCAGGCAAAGCCGCAGACAAATTTGATTTGGGGGATTCGCCATGACCTTCTCACTCTACGACGCGACTGTTGCCAACTATTTGCAGGTCCTCGGCGCCGCCACGGGCTTTCTCGACAAGAGCCTGGCGCATTTCAAGGAGGCAGGCATCGATCCGGCCGAGATCGTCGAGACCCGGTTGTTTCCGGATATGTTGCCGTTCCGCTTTCAGGTGGTCTCGCTCGCGCATCATTCCCGCGGCGCGATGCAGGCCGCGAAGAACGGCGTGTTCGCCCCGCCGTCCGGCAAGCCCGATCTGGATTACGCCGGCCTGCAGGCGTTGGTGAAGGACGCGCACAGCGAATTGTCTGACCTGACGCCGGATGCGGTCAACGCGCTGCTCGGGCGCGACATCACCTTCAAGGTCGGAGAGCGGTCGATGCTGTTCACGGTTGAAGGCTTCCTGATGTCGTTCTCGCTGCCGAACTTCTTCTTCCATTCAACCACCGCCTACGACATCCTGCGCCACAAGGGCGCGCCGCTCGGCAAGCGCGACTTCATCGGCCGATTGAATCTGAAGAAGTGACGGGGCCTCGCACCGGCCGGTCTTGAACGGGGAGATGTTCGCCGCGCGCTGCCGTTCGCTGGTATATACAATCTTAGATAGTGAATCAACGTCACGGTTTGTGGCGCGGTCCGAACGATGCTATAAATCTCAGGTAGTGCGATTGATGGTTTCAACTCAATTGCTGACTGCCGGTGAAGGCGGTTCGGCGGCGCTTCGTCGTGCGTGCTTGAACGCCGTTGGCCGGACATGTTCGGGGCCTCTCATGAAGACATTGCTTGTCGGAATCGTGCTGCCGCTGCTGGTCGCAATGGCAATCGTGGCGTCGCCGTTGCGGCCGGTTGCGCAGACCCAGTCCTCATATCAGCCGCAGGCGCAGTTCTGCGTCACCGGCAACACCGGCGCGCTGTGCTCGAAGCTGCCGGCCTATATCGGCCCGGATTCGCGGCTCGGACTGACCGTCGGTTACAACGGCCTCTATGGCGATCCGCCCCGGAGTGCATCCGAGGACGTGCAGACGCCGTTCGACAACATGGCCTGGCAGATGTTCGTCGCGCTTAACTGGGCGGCAAGCGGCGTGGAGTCGGCCGCACAGGGGCTGACGGCGCCGGGACCGCGGGTCTGGCAGGCCTATCCCAAGGTCAGCGCGCTGTTCGGCAATTCGAAGGTGAGGGCCGGCTGCCCCCAGGCGCTTGCCCTGCCGATCTTCTATATCGGCTCCTATGGCAACGGTAAGCCGGCGCCGAACAACGAGGAGTTCCTGCAGGCCTCGACCAATCTGCCGCTGATCGATGTCAACGGCAACTGGACGCTGTTCGAGCGGCGCGTCAATGCGATCGAGGCGTCGTATCTGCGCGCGCCGCAGGGACTGTCGGCGCAGACGCTGACGACGCGCGACGGGCAGCGCAATTTCATCAAGGCCAATCCGAAGGGCGCCGATTTCACCGCGTCGGCGTCGGTGCCCGACGGCAAGAACGGCTCGATCGAGATCAAGGCGGCCTGGCGCATCCTCGATCCGGCGAAGGATGACGCGTCGAAATACTACACCCAGAACATCCTGCTCGCCGTCTCCGGCGATCTCGTCCGCAACGGCAAGCCGTTCTGCCGCAGCGAGAAGGTGGGGTTGGTCGGCATGCATATCCTGCAGCGCAATCCGTTCGTCGAGCAGAACAAGGCGCTGCTGCCGCAATGGATCTGGGCGACCTTCGAGCATATCGACAACGCGCCGCTGGCGCAGGCGCCGTGCAACGTGTCGAACGGCTGCGGCAGCGCCACGTCGCCGACCTACTGGATCAACAAGCCGAGCTGCGGACCGGCGGCGACAGCGCCCGGTGCGCATTATTCCTTCTACAATCCGGCGCAGTCGGGGCTCGGCACCAATATCGCGCCACAGGGTCTGCTCGGCACCAAGACGCAATTCCCGTGGAATCCGACGCGGCCCTATGCGCACGGCGCGACCAGCCAGGCAACGGCGATACCGCAGGCGGTGCGCTGCTGGCAGATCTATCCGACGACGACGGTGTTGAACGAGCAATGGCGGATGGCGCTGGGCTCGCTGAAGAGCGTGTTCCAGAATTACATGCTGATCGGCACACAATGGGGCGGGCAGCTCGAACCGCCGACGCCGCCGAATCCCGTGCCGGCCAATGCGGTGCCGGGCATGCTCTCCAACACCACGCTCGAGACCTACATCCAGAACTACAATGGCAGCGATCCGAGCCTGCCGGGTCCTGGCTCCTGCGTCAGCTGTCACAACTTCGCGACGCTGGTCGACAACAAGACGTCGGCCAATTTCAGCTTCCTGCCGAGCCTGGTCGACCCGGTCGCCGGGCGCAGCATGATCAAGACCGCGCGCTGACCGGCGCGATCACGCAACGCCCCAAGCTGCCGGCGTTAGCCGATCCGGCGCCACCGCGGCACAGGATCGAGCGGCGTGCGGTACAGCTCGCGCCGGTCGATGTCGGTTACGCGCACGGCACAGCCGCGTGCCTTCAGCTCCGGCTTGACCTGCGACAGCTCGCAGGCGAGCTGGTCGGCGCGATCGGAGGCGAGGCTGATGTCTTCGAGGATGATGGTTCCTTGATTGCGGAACTCGTCCCCCACCACGAGATCGAAGGTGTAGTACGGCATTCCGAAGTCTCCGTTTCGGTTTGCATCACAGGGTAACACTGAGTCGTGCATTCCCTAAGATGCGTGGCGCACAATCGTCGGGCGATCCCGCAAAAACGGTGTGCAGCACATCCAGCACGATGAACGATCAAGCACGCGCCGCACGGCGAAGGAGTCCTGCGATCCAGCTCACCGCCATGCCGTTAAGATTTGATTAAAACTGTCGTCGCAAGCTTGGGCCCAAGTGGAATGCCAAGTGGAATTGCGGCGGAACCGGGCTCCGGGAACCGGCAGCTGCAGGAGAAGGCCGGTGGCGTTACGCCCGCCGGCCTTTTCTCGTCGCGATGCGGTTTTCGTCGCGAACGACTCGGAACTAGTCGCGCAGCGTGGCTTGCCTGGCGCGGCATTTCGGACCGGGCCCGCGCATGTAATACAGCTCGGGGCGATAGGGGTGGCAGATGCTCTCGATCAGCGCCAGGCAATCCGTAACAAGGCGGGCGAGGCGGCGGCGCAGGGGCTGCAAGGTGAGTTCCATCGATTTCATGACACGCCCTCAGTGCAGCCCGCCGAGCACGGCGGTGAAGGGCAGGTCGAAGATCTCGGTGCCGATGTCGTCGGTGACGTGGACCGCCCAGTTGCGCCAGTCTTCCGCGCTCGGTGTCATCATGTAGCTGCGGGCCAGCTGCTCGGCATACACGCGCACGTCCGTCAGATCCATCGCGGTGCCGATGCGATCCAGGATCACGTGCTTGTCGTCGGAGCAGTGAAAGAAAACTGCAGACATCTTCCAATTCCCATGCCGAAGCGATTCTCACGCACAAAAATAGCAGTGCGCGCGGGCACGGAGAATCCGGGTCATCCCCCATCGGTAAACTACGGGGATTCCTGACGATTTGAATCACGCGGCCGTGATCGGCGGTTAAGGTTAAAAGATCGGCTCGCCGACCGCCACCTCGCTGCGCGGGCCGAGCACGATCACCCTGCCATCTGCGTCCTTCGCCCCGAGAATCAGCAGTTCCGAGGTGAAACCCGCGATGTTCTTCGCACCGAGATTGCAGACGCACACCACCAGCGAGCCGAGCAGCGCCGCCGGCTCGTAGTTGGTGATCTGCGCGCTCGACCACATGATCCGATCAGTGCCGACGTCGACGCCGACCTTGTAAGAGGGATTGCGGGCGCGCGGAAACGGCTGCACCTCGACGACCTTGCCGATCCGGATATCGAGGCGGGCGAAGTCGTCGTAGCTGGCTTGCGGCTTGAGCGGGACCATTCAGCGCTCCTGGAAGGCGAGGCGGACGCCGAGCGCGATATAGATCGTGCCGACCACGCGGCCCTGCCATTGCCCGATGCGGCGATGCCGCCTGATCCACGGGCTGATCTGGCCGGCGGCGAGCGCGAGCAGCGAGGTGTAGGCCGCGCTCATCGCGACGAAGATCAGGCCAAGCGTCGCGAACTGCGCCACCGCCGAGCCGTGGCCGGGGTGGACGAACTGCGGCAGGAAGGCGAGGAAGAACAGCGCGGTCTTCGGATTGAGCATTTCCGCCCAGATCGCCTGCCGGAACGCGCGCCGCGGATCGACCGGCTGCGGCGCCGGCAGATGCAGCTCGTCATTCTTCTCGAACAGAGCGCGGACGCCGAGCACGATCAGGTAGATCACGCCGGCATATTTGACGATCGAGAACGCCAGCGCCGAGGTCATCAGCACGGCCGACAGGCCGAACGTTGCCATCGCGGTGTGGACGAGGTCGCCGAGCGCGATGCCGAACCCGGTCGCGACGCCGACGCGTCGCCCGCCGGTCACCGAGCGCGCGAGCACCAGCAGCACGGCCGGCCCGGGGATCAGGAACAGGCCGAGCACGACGGCGGCGAAAGTGAGGAGGGTGGTGATATCGATCATCGGACGTGTCCCGGATGTCAGGCAGCGGAAATGGCGATCGTTGCGAAGCGTGGCTTCGGATCAAGCATCACGTCGGCGCTTTCGACAATGCGCATTTCCTCGGTTCCCCTCTGCGCCGTACGCTGCAGCACGCCGTGGATGCCTGACGCGGCATGGCTGAGCGCGTCCGGCGTCGCGAGGCCGCGCACGCGGGCGGCGACGAACAGCGCGGCGAACAGGTCGCCAGTGCCGGACGGGCTGATCGGCACCCGTGGGGTGCGCACGCGCCACGCGCCGGTACGCTCGATCGCCAGCGTCTCGATCTCGCCGTCGGGCGTGCCGGCAAGCTCGGCGCTGGTGATGACGATGGTCGCGGGTCCCCGCGCCATCAGCTCGCGGGCCTGCGCGACAATTTCATCGGTCGTGGTGACGCGCGCGCCGCAGAGGAATTCGAACTCGAAATGGTTGGGCGTGATGATGTCGGCGAGCGGGCAGAGCTGGTCGCGCACCAGCGGCGGAATATCTTGTCGGACGAACATGCCGCGGTCGCGATCGCCGAGCACGGGATCGCAGCAATAGAGCAGACCCGGGTTCGCGGCCTTGGCGCGGGTGACGAAATCGGCGACGTCGACGGCGATGTCGGCCGAGCCGAGATAGCCCGACAGGATCATCCGCGCGCGCTCGACCGCGCCGCGCTCCTCGATGCCGCGCAAGAGGTCGGCGACCAGCTGCACGTCGAGCACCCGGCCGCGGATGGTCGGATAGCCCGGCCGGTTGCTGAGCAGCGTGGTCGGCACGGCGACGACATCGATGCCATGCAGCTGGATCGGAAAGGTGGCAGCGCTGTTGCCGACGTGGCCCCACGCGACCTGCGACTGGATCGAGATGACGGTCATGTCGTCCGCATCACCCGAACAGCGCGGCATAGATCACGTAGAGCCAGCCCAGGATGCCGTGGATGATCGCCCACAGGATCGAATGGTTCTTGGTGTAGGAGATCGCAATCGCCAGCGCCGAGCCGAATCCCACGCCATATTTCGCACCCTCGACGCGGACGCCATAATATCGATTGCCGTTCATAGTGGTCCTTCCAGCGGGAGGGCGTGAGACTGGTGACAGCGTAACCCGCCGATATCAGCGAGTTCAACGGCGGATCGCGCCTTTGCGCGGGGATGACGGGGTAGGTTCGGATTCGAATGTCAAACAGCTCGTTCGGTGTCATCACCCGCGGATGCGGGTGATCCAGTATTCCAGAGGCTCTGGTGCTTGAGCCGAGAGGCCGCGGCGTACTGGATCGCCCGGACGAGCCGGGCGATGACAGATGTGGATGAGAAAGCAGCTTCGTGTTCGTCGCGCGACTTTCTCCGCACACTCCACCGTCGTCCCGGCGAAGGCCGGGACCGATAACCACAGGGTTGTGTTGTTGGAAACAGGCTGTTGCCCCAGCGTCACGCAACAATCGGCATTTGTGGTTATGGGTCCCGGCCTTCGCCGGGACGACACTGAATTTGTTGCGCCACTTGTGAGCCACACATCTGCATTCTCGCGACATGATTTGTCCGAGCCTTGCATTTTGTTCCGCCCTCTCTCTCGCAGAGGGCGCAGGGAAAGCCGGGTGCCGATCGCACCCATGGGTCCAACAAAAAAGCACGGGAGGTAGGACCACAGGTGTAACCGGGAACATCCCGGCTTTCCCTGCGCGATGGTTGTACGGCTTACTTCGTGCTCTCCCCGGCGAGACTGGGCTTGTTTGTCACCGCCTTCGCGAGGATGCTTCGCATCTCGCGGGGGACACCGGCCGCTAGGGCGTCAGGACCACACGACTTCACCGTCCGCGTCACACGCATTCGTCGACTGCGCGCTCGGCGTCCACCGCATCTCACCGCAACACCCGTGACGATCGCGAAGCGCCCCTCGATCGGGTGAGACGGGGCAATTGAACATCTGAGTTGGGTGAAACGCCAAGCGGAATATTTTCTTATGCCGATATTGACAGGTTTTGCCGAGTTGCCCGTCGGGTTGATTTGTCGCAGGCGGCGCAACCGGATTTGATTTGCGGCCCTGTGCGGGGGATCTCGCCGGTCACGGTCCGATCAACCGATTGTGTCGGATTGCAGTGGAAGAGGATGCACGGTTCGACCGTCCTGTATCCAAACGCTTGCCCCATGGCGTCGGAACCAGCCGGCGGTCGATCATGGTGTGAGCGCGAACCGATCGGCAGGCGGGCAAGCAATGCCCCGGCGTGCCTGATACAAAAGGAGTAACTCATGATCAGGATCAAACACATCGCGGCGGGATTGGCCGCTCTCGCCATGCTGACGACATCGGCAATCGCGCACGAAGCCCCGACGGCCGGGCCATACGCGTTCGCGAAGGGTCATGCCGGCGCCGCTGCCGCCAGCCACTGGAGCGGCGGACCTCCGCACATGGCGGCTCCGCGCTTCGGCGAGTCCGACGCGCAGCCCCGCGACCTGCCCGGCGGCGTCTGCGATGTCGGCGACAACGCGATGATCTGCTGAGCCTGATGGTGCATGGCGGTGATATCAGACGAAACTTGCGCTAGCCTTGCTGGGTCGTCTCTCTCCAGCCGCGAGCGCCGCCGCCATGCACATCCTCCGACCCCAGTTTCGCATCGAGGACGACCGCGCGCTGGCCTTTGCGGCGGCGCGCGGCTTCGGCGCCATCGTCGCCGCCGATGCGCGCGGCCCGCGGGCCTCCCACGTACCGTTCGTGATCGAGCGGCGCGACGATCGCGTGATCGTGCAGATCCATCTCACCGCGAAGAACCCGCTGGTCGAGCTTGCCGACGGTGTCAGGCGCTTCCTGCTGATCGTCTCCGGTGACGACGCCTATATTTCGAACGACTGGTATGTCTCGCGCGACAACGTCTCGACCTGGCTCTATCAAGTGGTGCATTTGTCCGGCGTCGCGCAACTGCGCGGGCTCGACGAGAACCGCGGCCATGGCGATGCGCTGCTCGCGGCCTCCGAGGCGCGGCTGCCGAAGCAGCCCTGGGACCTCGCGCAGATGGAGCCCACCAAGCGCGAACAGATGCTGTCGGCGATCCGGGTGATCGATCTCGTCGTCGACGAGATCGAGGGCCAGTCGAAGCTCAATCAGCACAAGAGCGATGCGGACTATGTCGCGCTGGTCAATCGCCTCGCGGATGCGGAGGAGACGGCAAGCCGCCGGCTGGCCGCGAAGATGCGCGCGCTGCGGCCGGAGCTTGAATATGGGAAGGAACTTGTCCGGTGGGTCGCGGGCAAGGCTGATGGGTCAAGTGAGGCGCCCGCCGAGCACGGGACGAGAATATCAAACGACGAGAGGCCAAAGCTCAACCTTCGATCCGGTGATTATCCGGTTCGAAACAGAGACGATGCTGGTTTGCCACCTGCGAAGCCTATCCGGACTCAAGAGCAGCTTGAACCGTTGGCGCGACAGGTTGCTTTAAATGACGAACTCATGGAGCGATTTCGCAAGGTGGTCGGCTCGAACGACCAAGAGCGCAGCTTGACAGTAATAGACGACATATGGACCTTCTCGAAGAGCATCGATCCAACTGTCTCGCATTCTGAGGCGACCCGCATGACCCTCGTGCTGTTGAAAATTGTCGAGCAGGAGCGCGCGTCCAAGTGAGCTACAGCGCGTAGGGCGGGTTAGTGAAGCGTACCCGCCGCATTGATGTCGTGCAGAGATGGCGGATTACGCTTGCGCTAAACCACCCTACAAATCGATCAGCACCGAAGTCACGCAAACGTATTGTTAAGAATCGCGTCGAGCTGATTTGCGCGATTCCGATTCGTTCTTTGCGAACAAAACGGAGTCGGATGAGGTACGGAACGCGGCGCGCGATCCCATGTAGCCCGCATGAGCTTCGCGATATACGGGGAGCCGCCACGGAGGGGTCCCGGATGTTGCTTCGCTCATCCGGACCACGCAGTCCGATCCAGCCTTTCGCATTGTGAAGACGGGTGCATACTTCTTATTAAGATTCGTTTCGCGCTGATTTTTCGATTCCGATTCGTTCCTCGCGAACAAATTGGAGTCGGATGGAGAACGCGCTTGTGGTGCTATTCGTCGCTCTGCCCGTGAGGCAACTGAACGCAATGCGCGTGGAGTACCGCATGATATTCCGCGCCGAGCGCAATAATCCCACCATGACACAACATCACTTGCCCGGGCGCGACCCGTGAATACATCTTTTTAACGCTTGAACTGCGCTGATTTTTTCGATTCCGATTCGTTCCCCGCGAACAAATTGGAGTCAGATGCAGAACGCGGCTGTGGCGCGCGATGCGTTTCTCTGCTCCACTTGGCGCGCAGGAGAGTGCGGATTGATGGCCAGGAAGACAGCCAAGAAGGCAACCAGGAAAGCGAGAAAGCCCGCGTCGCGGCGCACGGTGCTGGCGATCGACATTGGCGGCACGCATGTCAAGGTGATGACCGACAGGGAGCGCATCAGGCGCGAGTTCGAGTCGGGTCCAAATCTGTCCGCGACCGAGATGGTGCGACAGGTCAAAGCGCTGACCAAGGACTGGTCCTATGATGTGATCTCGGTCGGCTATCCCGGGCCGGTGGTTCACAACCGTCCGCTCGCCGAGCCGCACAATCTCGGCCGTGGCTGGGCCGGCTTTGATTTTCACGCAGCGTTCGGACGTCCGACCAGGGTCGTGAACGACGCGCTGATGCAGGCGATCGGCAGCTACCAGGGCGGGCGGATGCTGTTTCTCGGTCTGGGCACCGGGCTCGGCTCCGCGATGATCGTCGAAGGCGTGTTCGAGCCGATGGAGCTGGGTCATCTGCCGTACCGCAAGGGCGAGACGTTCGAGGACTATGTCGGCGCCGCAGGCCTCGAGCGTCGTGGCCGGAAGAAATGGCGCAAGAGCGTCGACGACGTCATCGCGCGCCTGTCGGCGGCGCTGGAGCCCGACTACATCGTGCTCGGCGGCGGCAATGCCGACAAGGTCGACAACCCGCCGCCCAAGGTGAGGTTCGGCGACAATGCCAACGCATTCGAGGGCGGCTTCCGGATGTGGAAGAAGGGCACGGGCAAGGCGAGCAGCGCGCCGCGTTGACGCTGGAAGCGCCACCAAATTGCCGCAACTGCCGAAGTTTCACGCTGCTCCGTCATCCCTGTTCCCGGAACTGATCGGGTGCGCCGCTCGTTTTATGCGGCATAACATCCATGAGGAGTGACAATGCGAAGCTTGATTATTCCACTCGTCGCGGCGCTTGCGATCGGCGCGGCGACGCCGGCGATGGCCTTTGATTCCGGCAGCCAGATCTCGATGGAGGCGGCGCTCGACGTCGCGACCAATCTCGGCATCGTGACGGTGTCCAACACCCAGTTCCTCGGCGACGAGTGGGAGGTCGAGGGCCGCGACCGTCTCGGCCGCTGGATGCAGGTCGATGTCGACGCGCGGACCGGCGAGGTGCGCAATGTGGACCGCGGCTGGTAGCCGCGTCCTCTCTCGGTGTGAGCAAGTCACACGTAGCCCGCATCGGCGGCTTTTCTTGTGTCAGCCGGCAGGTGACACGCGCGACCCGCGATACTGACTACGGTTTTCGGACGGCCGGCGGCGCAGGGCGCACGCCGGCCGTTTGTTATCCAGAACTGCACGATGCCGTGCTTTGGCGGAATGGCACAAAGGTGGAGTATGCTTGCGGCAGATTCTTAAGGTCCGGCCGCCGATGCGGCTCCCCCTCAAGACAAGGAGACAGGCCGTGGTCAAACCGTTTCCGTCCAGAACCCACATCGGCAACCACTTGCTGCATCCGGAAACCCAGATGCTGAATTACGGCTACGACCCGCAATTGTCGGAGGGCGCGGTCAAGCCGCCGGTGTTCCTGACCTCGACCTTCGTGTTCCGGACCGCCGAGGACGGCAAGGACTTCTTCGATTTCGTCGCAGGCCGGCGCGAGCCTCCGGAGGGCATGGGGGCAGGGCTGGTGTATTCCCGCTTCAATCATCCGAACAGCGAGATCGTCGAGGATCGGCTTGCGATCTATGAGCGCACCGAGAGCTGCGCGCTGTTTTCCTCGGGCATGTCGGCGATCTCGACGACGATCTTCGCCTTTGCGCGGCCCGGCGACGTGATCCTGCATTCGCAGCCGCTCTATGGCGGCACCGAAACGCTGTTCACCAGGACGCTCGCGGGCTTCTCGATCAGCGCGGTGGGCTTTGCCGACGGCCTCGACGAGAGCGTCGTCCGCGCTGCCGCTGACGAAGCGATGAAGAAGGGCCGGGTTGCGATGATCTTCATCGAGACCCCAGCCAATCCGACCAACGGCCTGGTCGATATCGCGCTCACGCGTCGCATCGCCGACATGATCGGCAAGGCGCAGGGCTTTATCCCG
This sequence comes from Bradyrhizobium sp. th-b2, assembly GCF_000426785.1. Classification (NCBI taxonomy): domain Bacteria; kingdom Pseudomonadati; phylum Pseudomonadota; class Alphaproteobacteria; order Hyphomicrobiales; family Nitrobacteraceae; genus Bradyrhizobium; species Bradyrhizobium sp. th-b2. Next base: position 41,315 of record NZ_AUGA01000025.1, on the reverse strand, counting down.
ATCATCGCCTGCGACAACACGCTGCTCGGGCCGGTGTTTCAACGGCCGATTGAGCACGGCGCCGACCTCTCGCTGTACTCGCTGACCAAATATGTCGGCGGCCATTCCGACCTGATCGCGGGCGCAGCGCTCGGCTCGAAGAAGCTGATGAAGGACGTCAAGGCGCTGCGTGGCGCGATCGGCACCCAGCTCGATCCGCATTCCTGCTGGATGATCAGCCGCTCGCTGGAGACGCTGAGCCTGCGCATGGAAAAGGCCGACCGCAACGCAAGGATCGTCGCCGACTATCTGCGCGACCATCCCAAGGTGGCGCAGGTGCATTATCTGGCGCACCACGATGCGGCCTCGCTTGCCGGCCGCGTATTCGCCAGCCAGTGCTCCGGCGCCGGCTCGACCTTCGCCTTCGACATCGTTGGCGGGCAGGAGGCCGCGGAGAAATTCCTCAACAGCTTGCAGATTTTCAAGCTCGCGGTGAGCCTCGGCGGCACCGAGTCGCTCGCGAGCCTGCCGGCCACGATGACGCATTCCGGCGTGCCGGCCGATATCAGGAAAAAGATCGGCGTCCTGGATACGACGATCCGGCTCTCGATCGGGATCGAGCATCCGTCGGACCTGGTGGCCGACATCGCGCAGGCGTTGAGCCGAGTGTAGCAAGTGCGCAGGGCAGGAGAAGCAGCATGTTGACGATCACGGCGGTCATCAGGGCCAAAAAGGGCCACGAGGCAACGATGCGTCAGGCCCTGCTCGATGTCGTCGACCATGTGCGGGCCAATGAGCCTTCCACCATCGGCTATTACGTGTCGCAGGATGCGTCGGATCCCTGCGTGTTCGCGACCTATGAGCGATATCTGGATCAGGCGGCCATGGACGGACACAACAATTCGCCGGCCGTGGCGCAGTTCTTCGATATTGCGAAGTTGATCCTCGACGGCGATGTGATCATCGTGTCGGCGAACGAGATTGCGAGCAAAGGCGATGCGAAATGACCGATGAGCGCGCCTCGGCATCGTGCCGCTGCGGCAGGGTCGCGCTCGAGATCGCAGGATCCCCAATCCTGCGGGGCATCTGCTATTGCGCGAGTTGCCAGCAGGCGGGGCGGCGGCATCAGGCGGCCTCCGGCGCCGATGCTGTTTTGGCCGAGGATGGTGGCACGGACTACGTGCTGTATTGCAAGGATCGCGTGCGCTGTAGCAGTGGCGGAGAGCTCCTGGAGGAGCGGCGGTTGAAGCCGGAGTCGCCGACGAGACGAATGGTCGCGCGCTGTTGCAACACGGCGATGTTCCTCGACTTCACCAAGGGGCATTGGCTCTCGGTCTATCGTGGCCGCTTGCCCGGCGATATCCCGCCGGCAACCATGCGGATGATGACGGCCGACCGGCCCGAGGGTGTGATCTTGCCGGACGATATCGCCAACTATCCAGGCCACTCCGGAAAGTTCATGCTGAAGCTGCTCGGTGCGTGGATGGCGATGGGGTTCAGGCGGCCGGGCTTCGAGGGCGTGCCGTAGGCGTACCCTACGCCCGCCACACCGGACTAGATCTGGGCCTTGAGCGCGGTGGCCAGAAAATCGATGGTGGCGCGAACGCCGGGCAACATGCCGCGCCGGGACGGAAACACGAGATGGATGATGCCGTCCTTGATGCTCCAGTCCGGCAGAACGCGGACCAGCCTGCCTTCGCCGAGTGCGCCCTGACATTCAAGTTCGGGCAGCAGCGCGATGCCGATCCCGGCCTGGGCCGCCTGGATGAGAATGGTGAAGTCTCCCGCTGAAACCTTCGGTTCGATCGCGACCGAGGCCTTTTGCCCGCGCGGGCCCGAAAGCTCCCATGTGCGCGGGCCCGGCGTTTCCGTGGCATCGAGGATTGGCAGCCCTGCAAGATCGCCTGCCGTCTTGGGCGCCCCGTGCTCCCTCAGCAAGGCCGGGCTCGCGACCAGAATCCTCCGGGTGGTCCCGATCCTGCGCATCTGCATCTCACTGTCGGTATCGAGGCTGTCGCGGATGCGAATGGCGACGTCGACCTGCTCCTCGATCAGGTTGATCGGCCGGTTGGTGATGAGGAATTGCGCCCGCAGGCGTGGATATTTGGCGAACAGCTCGGGCAATTTCGGCGCCAGCGCCCGTTGCACGCCGACCGGACAACCGATGCGGACCAGGCCCTGCGGTTCGGATTTCATCCGCAAGGCGACTTCATCGACGGCCTCCGCGGCATCGACCACGGTTTGCGCGTAGCGATAGACGTCGCGGCCGACGGCCGTGATGCTCAGGCGACGGGTCGAGCGTTCTATCAGGCGAACGCCGAGCTGCTCCTCCAGCAACGCGACATGGCGGCTGATCCTGGACTTCGGCAGGCGGAGCGCGCGCGCCGCCGCCGAAAACCCCTCGTGCTTGACCACCGCCGCGAAGAAATAGAGATCGTTGAAGTCCCGCATGGGAGGCGCTACCGGCTCCATTCCGCCCGTATCGGGCGGGACCAGAACATCCATCCGCATCATAGTTCCCTTCGATTTTCAACGCCGAATCGCTGCCGTCGGCCGCAACGCCGCGCGACAGGCATCGGAGCGGACGCTAATGCTCCGCCGATCTCCGCGCCGCTATGGCCGTGCCGGCGGGCCTGTGGCCGGTGCGAGAGCCTAGTCGCGGCTTCACCAGCCATCGTCCAGGCTGGTCTTGGGCGTTGCGATGTCGCCATCGTCGTCGTCATCGTCCCGGATCACCGGCGTCAGACAAGCGTGCTGGAAACTGCGCAGGGCGTTGATCAGGTTGTTCTTCAGGATGTCGCACATGGTCCGTCTCCTTCGATGCACAGCGTTATAGGGACGATCGATCGGCCGCATTAGCCGGCGTTTGTCAGACGCAGCGTTCCACTGCCTGAACGATTTTGCGCGATCCGGCCCGTCGCCCGGGGCGGCATCGGTTCGCCGGTCCGGCGCGATCGTTCTCCTGGTGGAACGATCCGTCTGAAACTGGCCGACTAATCGATCGGCCGATGCAGGGCGATAACGAGGGGGAAGCGGACAGCAAAGCGGTTCGCGACCGGCGGGGCCACGGAAGGCGCTCGCCGCACTCATTCACCCGAACAAGGACACACGACCATGAGCGCTACCACTTATCTTCCCTTCGCCGGCCGTCTTCTCATCGGCCTGCCGTTCGCCATGAGCGGCCTCGGCAAGCTCGGCGCGTATGCAGCCACCACCGGCATGATCAGCGCGGTTGGCCTGCCGTTCCCGCCGCTGGCCTTTGCGGTGGCGGTTGCCGTCGAGCTCGGCGGCGGCCTGCTGCTGATTGCCGGCTATCAGACCCGCGCCGTGGCGCTGGCGCTCGCCGTGTTCTCGGTCGCGGCCGCGGTCGCGTTCCACAGCAATTTCGCCGACCAGAACCAGATGATTCATTTCCTGAAGAACGTGATGATGGCGGGCGGACTGCTGCAGATCACGGCGTTCGGCGCCGGCGCTTTTAGCCTGGACAACCGCGCGAAGCACGCGGTGCCGCAAACTGCCGCTGCTCACTGAGCAGGACGCGAACCTGAACCGCTGCTGCGCCAAAGCGGCAGCGGTCGGGCGCGTGAGGAGGTCAGGCGGCCTTGATCCCGCCGGCCTTGATTCCGCCAGCCTCGGCGATCAGCTCGAACGACCGCAGCCGCTTCTGGTGATCGTAGACATCGGACACGATCATCAGCTCGTCGGCGCCGGTCTCTGCCACCAGCGCGTCGATCCCGGCACGCACTGTGTCGGGCGAGCCGATGATGGAGCGCTCCAGCATCCGCATCGCCTGGACCTTTTCCGATGGCGACCAGTAGGTCTCGATGTCGTCGATCGGCGGCTGGCTGAGGCCGCGCGCGCCGCGGAAGATATTGGTGAACGACATCTGCTGCGTGGTCGCAAGCCGCCGCGCTTCTGCGTCGGTGTCGGCGGCGATGATGTTGACGCCGACCATGGTGTAGGGGCGCTCGAGCTGCTCCGACGGCTTGAAGCGGGCACGGTAGATCTGCAGCGCCTGGATGAGGAGCTCGGGAGCAAAATGCGAGGCGAAGGCGTAGGGCAGGCCGAGCTCGCCGGCCAGCATTGCGCCAAAATTGCTCGAACCGAGAATCCACAGCGGCACGTCGGTGCCCGCGGCCGGCACCGCCTGGATGCGCTGGTTGGGACCGGCGGCCGCCAGGAAGGCCTGCACCTCAAGCACGTCCTGCGGAAAATTCTCGGCGGATTCCGGCGTGCGGCGGAGCGCGCGCAGCGTCAGCTGATCCGTCCCCGGCGCGCGGCCGAGCCCGAGGTCGATACGATCGGGAAACAGCCGCGCCAGCGTGCCGAACTGCTCGGCGATGACGTAGGGCGCGTGGTTCGGCAGCATGATGCCGCCGGCGCCGACCCGGATGGTTTTCGTGCCCGCCGCGATATGCCCGATCACGACCGACGTCGCGGCGCTCGCGATACCCGCCATGTTGTGGTGCTCGGCCACCCAGATGCGGCGATAGCCCAGCGCCTCTGCATGCACGGCGACATCGCGCGCGTTGTACAGCGCGCCGCGCGCATCGGTCTCCTCAGTGACGCGGACGAGATCAAGGATGGACAGTGCGGTCACGGGAGCTCCGGAACAGGCGGTGCGTGGGGGACGAGGCCGGTGGTATCAGGCTGTGTCCGGGTGAGGGCGAAGCGGCCGATATCAGCCGGTTCGTCCGTCCCATATGGATAGTGTCGCTGAGCGGGTCAATCTGCCGAGCCCGATCGGTGATCGACTGGCAGCGTTGCGCGACGACATCGATGTCAAATCGTCGTCCGTCGCGTGGCGTGATCATCGTGTCGATCGCAAAAGCGCGCTGCGCGTCGACGTCGCGCAGCACAGCGCGCCGATCCCTGTTCGCGTCACGCGCTGTGCCGACAGGGCGGCGACCCGCGCCTGTCATGCGATTCGATGCACTTGCATCCATCATCACAAAATTGTGCAATGCGTCATGTATGGTATTGCGGTGCAGCAAATCGAGCATTAGCTCGATATTCCAATGCTATCGAGGAGAAGTGACGTGAAGAAGATCTCTCTGTCCATCGCGGCCGCTATTGTCGCGATGACCGCTGTGACCGCCGGCGCGGCGGAGCTGCCGGCCTATGAAAAGGCGGGCTTGCCGATCTCGCCCGTGCAGGTCCAGCTGCTTGGTGCGGCCGGTGTCCAGCAGCAGTCGGCGGTGGCGAATTCGGCCACGCCGCATCAACGCAGCGTGCTGACGCCGCGCAAGGTCACGACCGCGACCGCGCCGGGCCAGACCGAAACGGTCGGACGCTCCACGCGCTGAGGACAACGAACAGGGCGGGTTGGCCAACGGGGCCGCACAACGCGCGTTCCCCGGGCCAATCCGCCTTTCGCTCGCTGCCTGCCAAGGAATTGCGAGATAAGAATCTGCTCCCTGATCGCGGATCTGCAGCGCGATCGTTCTCGGATCGTTGCGATCCGTAGCCCATTCCCACCACAGCGATCCGCAATCTCAGGATAATCGTATCGATGCAACGCCGCACGCGCGGCGCGCCGTCGCACCGCGACGATTGACCCGGCGTCGTGAGGCCCGTATTGGCGAGCACGAAAATTCCGACGCAACGATACGGGATGGCCTCGATGCAAGTGACTTTGATGAAGGGCAAGATTCATCGCGCGCGTGTCACCGAAGCGGACTTGCACTACGAGGGATCGATCTCGATCGACCGCAATCTGATCGAGGCCGCCGGCTTCCTGATCAACGAACGCGTCGACATCTACAACATCGACACCGGTGCGCGGTTCTCGACCTATGTGATCGAGGCGCCGGCCGGCTCCGGCACCATCGGCCTCAACGGCGCCGCCGCGCGCCTGGCGATGGCGGGCGACAAGGTGATCATCGTCGCCTATGCCGGCTTCGATGCCGAGGAGGCGCGCCGGTTTCGGCCGCGCGTGGTGATCGTCGACGAGAACAACCGGCGCGTGGAGCCGGCTGGCGTTTCAGCGGCTGTCGCGCTGGCCGACGCGTAGGCTCAGCTCGCCGCGTCGTTCAACCGACGGCCGCCGGCGGAGAAACGCCGCGTCAGCCCCCAGACGACGGCGGCCGTGGCTGCCGTCGCGATCAGATGCTTCAAGGTGTGTCCGCTGACGAAGCCGAGCGTGCCGGCGATCTGATGGTCGAGCACCTCCGTGATCTTGGCCAGAACGTACAGCACCATCGCGGCGGCGAAAGCGATGCGATCGGCGCGCGGAGCACGATAGATCGACTGCCATAGCGGGATCAGGATGAGCGGCAGCACCTGCAACAACAGATACGGCCGCAGGTCGTCCGCGCCATGTTGGTCGGTGAAGACCCACCATGCGACGCTGGCGACAGCAAAAAGCCCGAGCACGATCGCTTCGAGTTCGGTCTTCAATCCGGGCCTTGTGTCTCCGCGGACGCCGACCAGCAGGCCGGCGCAAGCAAGCGCGATCGGCAGGCGGTCCCAGATCAGGCGGGCATTGCCGGGGTCGAGGTGATAGTACGCGGACCCGAAGGCGGTCAGGAACAGCCCGATCAGGAACAAGCGGTAGCCGGGCCATCCGGCGCGAAGCTGATCGCTGTTGCGCCGGGGGCGCAGCGCCAGCCAGCCCCAGAGGGCGACCAGCGCGAAGCCTGTGTTGGAAAACACATCGGCTGCGTGGTGAATGCCTGAGATGACTGACCGGTCGGCGAAATCGTTGTAGCCGGCCGGCTGCGCAATGCGTCCGTGCAGCGCGAGGATCACGATCGCACCTGTCGTGACGATCGTCGGGGCGTATTTGATCCACGATTTCACGGGCCGGTTGGCCCCAATCGATCCGTCCGTCCAGGAGGTGGTTTGCATCGCCGGTTCCGTCAAAAATGAACATTGTTCAATAATAGATCAAGAAAATGAGCGATGTTCAAGTTCTATTTCGGGAGGATCGCTTGATGACGCCGGCGGGGAGGGTGCCTGGAGACCTCCACCAAAGCTTCAACGCGGCCGTCGGCTTTGCCGGGGCGGACGGCTGCGGCGGCGTCAGCCTTGCTCCACCGCAAAGCGCGCGGGGTGTTTCAGCGAAGCGCAACTCGCCGAAACGTGCTGACGATGGCGGCTTACGCCTGCAGCCGATCCACCCTACGTTCGCTGAGCGCCCACCACACAGCCCCACCGATCCAATCCGGAGCGAACCGATTCCCCAGCTCATCTTCGGCCTGACCAGTCTGCTGATTCTGGCCCGCTTCATCTGGCCGCTCGACTGGCCGCTCCCGGCAAAGATCGTCGCCGCGGTGCTCGTGCTGGTCGCCTTGCAGTTTCACCGCTGGAACAGACTGTCGTCGGGATCGGAATTCTCGCCGGAGTTTCCACGTCCGGTGGTCGTCCTCTTCAACTGGGCGTTCGGTGCGATCGTCCTGCTGGCGTTGCTGCAACTGGCGCTCGATGCCGGATTACTGGTCGCCGCGCTGATCCATGGCGGCATCGTGGGCGCGCCTGACGGCGTCCGCTACGCGCTTGCTGCGCTTGCGGCCACAGCCGCCGCGATCGGCGTCCATCAGGCCATGCGGATTCCGCCGCTGAAAGACGTCGAAGTCGGCATCCGCGGACTTCCGCCACAGCTCGACGGCTACACCATCCTGCAACTGACCGATCTTCACATCAGCCGGCTGTTTCCTGCGCCGTGGGCGCGCGCCGTCGTCGCGCGATCGAACAAGCTCGGCGTGGATCTGATCGCGATCACGGGCGACCTGATCGACGGCACCGTCGATGCGCGGCGCAAAGACGTCGAGCCTTTGCGGGACCTGAAGGCCACCGACGGCGTCTACGTGATCTCTGGCAACCACGAGTATATCTTCGGCTACGACGTATGGATGGCGCACTATGCCGCGTTGGGCCTGCGCTCGCTCGAGAACAGGCACGTCGTTCTCGAACGCGGCGGCGGCAGGCTGGTGATCGCAGGCATCACCGACCGCGCGTCGCGCCGCAGGGGGCATCCCGTCCGCGACCTTGCCGCTGTCATCGACGGCGCCCCCAAAGGCGCGCCCGTCATCCTGCTCGACCACCAGCCGAGCGACGCACGCAACGCCGCTCGGCTCGGCGTCGCCCTGCAACTCTCCGGACATACGCATGGCGGATTGATCCTGGGGATCGACCGCCTGGCCGCGCGCGCCAACGCCGGCTTCGTCTCGGGCCGCTACGACGTCGACGGGATGACGCTCTACGTCAACAACGGCACCGCGCTATGGCCGGGTTTTGCCTTGCGGCTCGGCCGCCCGTCCGAATTGACCCGGATCACGTTGCGCGTGTCTGATGACGCCTGAGCGATTTGTTTCGCATGCGATGATGCGATCGCATCGTCGTCACAAGAATACCTCAGCTATGAACACGCCGCAGCGGTCGCGTGGGTTAAGACATTGGTCATCTCTTTGCTTTCATTTTCACGGCCTCATTCAGCAAGGAGGCACCATGTCCGACATCACCATTCCCGGCGGAAAAATTCGTTCCTTCGTCGAGCGGATCGAGAACCTCGACACTGAAATCGGGGAATTGAGCGAGCAGAAGAAGGAAGTTTTTTCGGAGGCGAAAGGCGATGGTTTCGACGTGAAGATCCTCAAGGAGATCATCAAGCTGCGCAAACAGGACCAGGACGAGCGCGACGAACGCGAATCCCTGCTCGATCTCTACATGCGAGCGATGGAAACGGCGCCGGCAGACAAGGAAGCGAAGGCGGCGTGAGGTAAATAGGGCGAATTGACGGAGCGTAAGCCGCCGTGCGGCGGAGTGCGCCTTCGGCTAATCCGCTCAACGCTGCCGGAGACGAGGTGCCCGCTGTCGGTTATGGTTTCAATAGCTATTCGGTTCGAGCCGACGCACATCCCAACAAATGACCCGATCAAGCTTGCGGCAGCAAAAGCGACCGCTCCTGACGAGTGCTCACTGGCGGAAAAAGTGGCTAGCCGTGTAAGCTCCATTGTCGATGTAGACGATGTTCTCTTGTCAGACCCCGAGGTTTTGACCGAGATGACCAACGCGATGTGTGCTCTGCTAGAGTCGGCGCGTTACGATGTCGATGCGTATCGGAAATGGGCCGTAACGTAGCCTTCCGTTTCGTCGTTTCCCGATGTTCGGGTGACGGTGCCTGTCGAGCGGGGACCGAGGCAAAGCTGTAGGTCTCGGTCGAGGATTGCTTTTCCCTTGGGATGAGGCGATCTGGGGATTCATGCGCTGCAAGGACGAAAACCCCGCCGGTTTTGACGGCGGGGTTGATCTGCAGTCCGATGTGCTGCGTTATATTCCTCACGAACACCCCGTCGTGCTTCCGCACGTATCGCACTTCATGCAGGTCCCGTTCCGCACCAGCGTGAAGTTGCCGCACTCCGAGCACATCTCGCCTTCGTAGCCCTTGGCCTTCGCTTCGGCGCGGCGCTCGGCCTTGGACGGAGCTGCTGCCGCGGCGGTGCCGGCCTTGCTCCAGTTCAGCGCCTCGAGCTTCTCGGTTGGCGAGAGGTCGTGGCTGACCTCCTGCTTCAGGGCGACGGCGCCTTCGATGGTGTCGGAGACGCCGCGGGCGGTTGCGCCGTGCGGGGCCAGCGCGGTGACGCGGCTGCCGCCGGCGGGGGCGTTGTCGGCGTTGCCGCTGACTGCGGCCGAGCCGCCGCGCATGACGACGAGGTTGTCGGTGCGCGAACGGGTCAAGCCCTTCGACACGTACTTCGTCGCCTGGTGCGTGGGGGCCTCATCCGGCTCCTTGCCTTCCTCGACGCCCTTGCCGAGCGCGTCGAAACCGCTTTCGTTCGGATCGACATGGGCGAGGTCGAAGCGGCTCATATAGCTCACCGCGAGCTCGCGGAAGACATAGTCGAGGATCGAGGTGGCATACTTGATGGAGTCGTTGCCCTGCACCGGACCCGCGGGCTCGAAGCGCGTGAACGTGAAAGCGTCGACATATTCTTCCAGCGGCACGCCGTATTGCAGACCGAGCGAAACCGCGATCGCAAAGTTGTTGATGAAGGAGCGGAGTGCTGCGCCTTCCTTGTGCATATCGATGAAGATCTCGCCGAGCCGTCCGTCGTCATATTCGCCGGTGCGCAGATAGACCTTGTGGCCGCCGACAACAGCCTTCTGGGTGTAGCCCTTGCGGCGATCGGGCATCTTCTCGCGCTCGCGCATCACGATGATGCGCTCGACCAGCTTCTCGACGATCTTCTCCGAGACCTGGGCGGCACGCGCCGCCATCGGCTTCTCGTAGAGTGCCTCGACCGCATCGTCCTCGTCCTCATCGTCGGAGATGAGCTGCGAGTTGAGCGGCTGCGACAGCTTCGAGCCGTCGCGGTAGAGCGCGTTGGCCTTCAGCGCCAGCTTCCACGACAGCAGATAGGCGGACTTGCAGTCCTCTACCGTGGCGTCGTTCGGCATGTTGATGGTCTTGGAGATCGCGCCCGAGATGAACGGCTGGGAAGCCGCCATCATCCTGATGTGGCTCTCGACCGAGAGATAACGCTTGCCGATCTTGCCGCACGGGTTGGCGCAGTCGAACACCGGATAGTGCTCGGCTTTGAGGTGAGGAGCTCCCTCCACCGTCATCGCGCCGCAGATGTGCACGTTGGCGGCTTCGATCTCGCGCTTGGTGAAGCCGACCGCGGCGAGCAGGTCGAAGCCGGGGGTGGCAATCGCCTCGGCGCCGATGCCGAGCGTGTCGCGAATGAAATCCTCGCCAAAGGTCCACTTGTTGAAGGCGAATTTGATGTCGAACGCGGTCGGCAGTGCCTTTTCGACCTTTGCGATGGCCTCATCGGTGAAGCCCTTGGTCTTCAAGGTCGAGGCGTTGATCCCGGGCGCATTCGACAGCGAGCCGTGGCCGACGGCGTAGGCCTCGATCTCCGCGATCTCGCTCTCGCGATAGCCGAGCGCGCGCAGTGCGGCCGGCACCGCCTGGTTGATGATCTTGAAGTAGCCGCCGCCGGCGAGCTTCTTGAACTTCACCAGCGCGAAGTCGGGCTCGATGCCGGTGGTGTCGCAATCCATCACCAGGCCGATGGTGCCGGTCGGCGCCACCACCGTGGTCTGGGCATTGCGGTAGCCGTTGACCTCGCCGAGCGCCAGCGCGTCGTCCCAGGCGAGCTTGGCGCGGGTGACGATGTCGGCTTGCGGGCAGGAGGCGTGATCGAGCGCCACCGGATTGACGGCGAGCGCCTCATAGCCGCGGCTTTCACCATGCGCAGCGCGGCGATGGTTGCGGATCACGCGCAGCATGTGCGCGGCGTTCTTCTTGTAGCCCGGGAAGGTGCCGAGCTCGGCCGCCATCTCCGCCGAAGTCTTGTAGGAGATGCCGGTCATGACCGCGGTCAGCGCGCCGCAGAGCGAACGGCCTTCCTTGCTGTCATAGGGCAGGCCCATGGTCATCAAGAGGCCGCCGATGTTTGCAAAGCCGAGGCCGAGGGTGCGGAATTCGTAGGACAGCTCCGCGATCGCCTTCGACGGGAACTGGGCCATCATGACGGAGATTTCCAGCACGATGGTCCAGAGCCGGCAGAGGTGCTCGTAGGACTCGATATCGAACCGCTTGGTCGAGGTGTTGTAGAACGTCAGCAGGTTGGCCGACGCCAGATTGCACGCCGTGTCGTCCAGGAACATGTATTCCGAGCACGGATTGGACGCGCGGATGTCGCCGGACGCCTTGCAGGTGTGCCAGTCGTTCATCGTGGTGTTGAAGTGCAGGCCGGGATCGGCGGAGGCCCAGGCGGCGTAACCGATCTTCTCCCAGAGGTCGCGGGCCTTCAGCGTCTTGGTCACCTTCTTGGTGGTGCGTCCCACCAGATTCCAGTCGCCGTCGGTTTCCACAGCGCGCAGGAAGTCGTCCTTCAGCGAGACCGAGTTGTTGGAGTTCTGGCCGGAGACGGTCAGGTAGGCCTCGGAATCCCAGTCGGTGTCGTAGATGTCGAACGAGATGTCCTTGTAGCCCTGCTTGGCAAACTGGATGACGCGCTTGATGTAGTTGTCGGGCACGAGGCTGCGGCGCGCGAGCTTGATCTCGCGGCGCAGGGCAGGGTTCTTCTCGGGATCGAAGCAGTCGTCGCCACTGCCTTCGCAGTTGACGCAGGCCTTCATCACGGCCTTGAGGTGCTTCTGGTTGATCTTGGAGCCGGTGACGAGAGCTGCGACCTTCTGCTCCTCCTTCACCTTCCAGTCGATATAGGTCTCGATATCGGGGTGATCGGCATCGACCACGACCATCTTGGCGGCGCGGCGGGTGGTGCCGCCCGACTTGATTGCGCCCGCGGCGCGGTCGCCGATCTTGAGGAAGCTCATCAGGCCGGACGAGCGGCCGCCGCCGGAAAGCTTTTCGCCTTCGCCGCGCAGGCTGGAGAAGTTGGAGCCGGTGCCGGAGCCATACTTGAACAGGCGCGCCTCGCGCACCCAGAGGTCCATGATGCCGCCCTCGTTGACGAGGTCGTCGCCGACGCCCTGGATGAAGCAGGCATGCGGCTGCGGGTGCTCATAGGCCGACTTCGATTTCGTCAGCTTGCCGGTCTTCCAGTCGACGTAGTAGTGACCCTGGCCCGGGCCATCGACGCCATAGGCCCAATGGAGACCGGTGTTGAACCACTGCGGCGAGTTCGGCGCGACCATCTGTTTTGCCAGTTGGAAGCGCAGCTCGTCGAAGAAGGCGAGGGCGTCTTCCTCGGTGGAGAAATAGCCGCCCTTCCAGCCCCAATAGGTCCAGCAGCCGGCGAGGCGATCGAACACCTGCTTTGCCGAGGTCTCGCCGACGATGCGCTCGTTCTCGGGCAGCAGGGCGAGTGCCTCGGTGTCGGGCACCGAACGCCACAGCCAGGACGGCACGGTCTCTTCCTCGACCTTCTTCAGGCGCGCGGCAACGCCGGCTTTGCGGAAATACTTCTGCGCCAGCACGTCGGAGGCGACCTGCGACCAGAAATCCGGCACCTCGACGTTCTCGGCGCGGAACACGACCGAGCCGTCCGGATTGCGGATCTCTGATGTGGTCAGGCGGAAATTGATCCCGGCATAGGGTGATTGTCCGCTGGTGGTATTGCGCCGATCGATTTGCATGGTCGAGCCCCGTCTCTTCTTCTGCCCGGTCCCACGTTTTTCGCAGGTTGCCGGAATGTTATCTGTTCGCGGACTCAGGGAAAACGCGTCAGCACGCCTCCCGTCATCCGCAGCTCAGCCGGTGGACCCGGCCTGTTCTCTCATCCGCGAGGGGTCCGGCTTGATCCGGCCCTGCGGCGGCACGATCCCGGCGCGGATCCCGACGTTACGGGCCCTCCGGGTCATGCATTCAACGCCCCAAAACGCTTCACGCGACACGTCACGCGTACGCTTCTTGCGGGCCGGTTCCGGCCTCTGTTTCCGGGTCCTTCTCGGCCCGTTTGTCGTCCCCAACCTGGCCCAAAAGACTCGGCCCAAAATCAGGGCAGACAAGTCCTTCACCCGCGGCCCGAAGGCCTGGCGGAGTGGTCATTTTGGTACCCTTGTGGGAGCGACCGGCGGGAACCCAAACACACTCGCGCCGAACAGGTTGAAAACTAGGCCATGTCCGTCTCACCCGTCAAGGACTAGTACGAGTTTCTGAATCAAACACTAAATATGGTGGATGGAGGGGGATAACAGGGGTCGGTGCCGCGCCTGTGATCGAGCCAACTATCGGTGAGTCCTCAGGGATTCCCAAGCCAAAAAAATTCGCTCCGCCTGTGGATTGGAGTTTCGCCCCGCTGTTCACAGGCGAAGTTTTTATTCGCCGTCCCGGATTGAATTTTAGGGACTCACGTAGGGCTACGGGCAAACTAAGGATCAGGCATGTCAGGGGCGTGATGGTCGGGCGACAAGATCGCGGGCAAGCTGCGGCCGACTCACATCCCCCGCCGGGTTCCATGACAGACCAGAAGCCTCACGCGCGGCCGCGCCTTGCGCCCGCCGGCCTGATGTTCCTCGCCATCACTTCGGTGGGCTGGGGGTTCAACTGGCCGTCTACAAAATTCCTGCTCAGCGAGCTCCCGCCGCTGACGCTGCGCGGCACCACCGGCGTGATCGGCGCGGTGCTGCTGGCGCTGCTGGCCGTGATCCGCGCGCAGAGCCTGCATGTCGAGCCCCGGCTGTGGCCGCGGCTCGTGCTGTATGCGGCGCTCAACGTCACCGGCTGGATGGTGCTGATGGGGCTGGCGCTGCTCTGGCTGCCGGCGAGCGAGGCCGCGCTGATCGCCTACACCATGCCGGTGTGGGCCTCGCTGCTGGCCTGGCCGGTGCTCGGCGAGCGGCCGACACTGCTGCGGACCATCGCACTGGTGATGGCGTTCGCGGGACTTGCCGCGATCATGGGCGGCAACGGCATTTCCGCGAGCAAGGAGAAGCTGCCGGGAATCATCATGGCGCTCTGCGGCGCGTTCGGCTTTGCGCTCGGCACGGTGCTGGCGAAGAAATACCCGCTGGTGATGCCGCCGATCCCGGCCGCGGCCTGGCAGATCGGCCTCGGCTGCGTGCCGATCGCAATCGTTGGCCTCCTGATCGAGACCACGCATATCGAGAGGGTGACGACGGTCGGCTGGTGGCTCCTGGTCTATTCGACGCTGATCCAGTTCTGCGTCGCCTATGTCGCCTGGTTTGCCGCGCTCGCCCGCCTGCCGGCCTCCGTCGCGGCGATCGGCACCATGGCAGTGCCGGTCATCGGCGTGGTGGCGTCCGCAGTCGCGCTCGGCGAGCCGCTCGGGCCGATCCAGATCACCGCGCTGCTGTTCACGCTCGCCGGCGTCGCGCTGGCGACGCGGTAGCTGCGTCTCGCTCTGCGCCACAAACTCGTCATGCCCGGCCTTGTGCCGGGCATCCACGTCTTGGCCTCTGAGCAAAAGAAGACGTGGATGGCCCGGACAAGCCCGGCCATGACGACGTGGCAACGTCAGTTGCAGAAGTCCGCAAATGCAATATGCGACAGCCCCAAGGTGAAGGGTGTCTGCATGATTTCTGAATAACGGAAAAATGTCGCTGATTTAGCCCCTCGTGTCGAGGCACCGTGGCGAACGTCGGCGGCCGTCGGCTCCTTTGCATGGGGTTGTTTTCGATATTTTGGCAGTGCACCCCTGCGATCGCCCTGCCGCAACCGAGGAGAGGTCGAGGCGTCGCATCACTCGCCGAGCGCCTGCTGCAGCATGCTGGAGAGCTGCGCCTTGCGGTAGGGCTTTGCGAGCAGCAGCACGCCTTCGTCGAGGCGGCCGTGATGCACGATCGCGTTCTCGGTGTAGCCCGAGGTGTAGAGCACCTTGAGGCCGGGCCGCCGTTTTCTCACTTCGTCGGCGAGCTGGCGGCCGTTCATGCCGCCGGGCATGATCACGTCGGTGAACAACAGGTCGAACTTCTCGCCCTTGTCGACCAGCGCCAGCGCGGCGCGGGCGTCGGGCACGGCAATGGTCTTGTAGCCGAGGGCGCCAAGCTGCGTGACCACGTAGTTGCGCACCAGCTGGTCGTCCTCCACCACAAGGATGACTTCGCTGCCGCGCCGCACCGGCTCCGGCTCCGGCGCCGTCGCCTCGACCTGGCCGCGGGCAGGCGGCAGATAGAGCTTGATCGTGGTGCCGTGGCCTTCCTCGCTGTAGATCTTGATATGGCCGCCGGACTGCTTGACGAAGCCGTAGACCATGCTCATGCCGAGGCCGGAGCCCTTGCCGACCTCCTTGGTGGTGAAGAACGGCTCGAACACCTTGTCCTGTACCGCGTGCGACATGCCGGTGCCGGTGTCGCTGACCGCGAGCAGCACATAGCGGCCCGGCGTGATGTCGGGGTTGGTCGCAGCATAGGCGTCGTCGAGCACGATGTTGCTGGTCTCGAACAGCAGCTTGCCGCCGTTCGGCATCGCGTCGCGCGAGTTGATCGCCATGTTGAGCAGCGAGTTGGCAAGCTGCGACGGATCGATATGGACGCTGGCGACATCGGGGGCGAGCACCGAATCGATCTCGATCTGCTCGCCGAGCGTCGGCCGCAGCAGTTTTGCGATATCGACCACGGTGCCGTTGATGTCGACGGTGCGCGGCTCGAGCGGCTGGCGGCGGGCGAAGGCGAGCAGATGCTGGATCAGCTCGCGGCAGCGCTCGGCGGCGCGGTCGATCAGTTCGGCGGTTTGCGCCAGCTTCGGCTGGTTGCGCAGGCTGTCGACCAGCGTCTCGGTGGTGCCGGTGATGACCGTCAGCATGTTGTTGAAGTCGTGCGCGACGCCGCCGGTGAGCTTGCCGATGGCGTCGAGCTTCTGCGCCTGCTGCAGCTTGTGCTCGGTTTCGCGCGAGGCGGTGATGTCGTGATAGATCAGCGCGGCGCCGGTGATGGCGTCGTCGCCGTCGCGCAGCGGGCAACCCGACACCACGAGGTGAATCGGGGGGGCGCCGCGGACCGGCTTGGCGACGAATTCCAGCCCGTCGAATTCCTCGCCGCGCAACGCCTTGGCCGAGGGCATGTCGTCGGCCTGCATCGGCGTCTCGCCGTCGGACTGGAATACGTTGCTCATCGCGCGCAGCTGCCGGAGCGTCATGCCTGGTTTGTAGCGCAGCATCTTCTCGGCGGCCGGGTTGGAGAGCAGCACGACGCCGGCGCTGTCGATCACCAGCACCGCCTCCGCCATGCTGCGGAAGGTGGTTTCCATCACCGAGGTGGAGCGGCGCAGCCCTTCGAGCGCGGCGCCAAGATCCTTGGTGCGTTCGGCGACCTTGCCCTCGAGCGACAAATTGGTGGCCTTGGTCGCGCTGAGCGCGCCCTGCAATTCGCGGCTGGCACGGCGGGCCGCGAGCGTCAGCGCGACCGCAAGCAGCAGGATCAGCACCACGCCGGCGAGGTCGATCGCCAGCAGCAGCCGTCCGTTGGTCTTCGACTGTCCGGTGCGAATCCCGAGCAGGCGGCGCTCTTCGGTGACCAGGCGGTCGAGCGCCGCTCCAACCTTGTCCATCACCGCGCGGCTCTCACCCGCGGAGATCAGCGCGGCGGCGCCGGCGGTGTCGCCCGCGTTGCGCAAGCGGATCAGTTCGGCACCGAGCGCGATGGCGCGCTGAACGTCTCTCCTGGTGCCCGTGATCAGCTGCGCCTCTTCGGGGGCCGACGTCACCGCGGCCATCAGGCCGTCGAAGGCAGCGGTGAGGGCTGTGCTCTGCTCGCGGAATTCGTCGGCGAAGGACGCGTCGCCGGTCAGCGCGAAGCCGCGTGCCGCGCTCTCGACGCTGCGCGGCAGCGCCCGCGCATCCGAAATGCGCTTGAGGATGCTGAGCGTGCGCTCGACCGAATCAATCTCGCTGCGCGACCTGACGTCCAGCCCGATCGACGCCGCGCTGATGACGAGAAGGATCGCAAGGCCGCTGCCGAGGATGAGACGTTGGGAAGCCATCGACGATTAGTACGAGCAATTACTTCGAAAGACGAGCGGAAGGAGTGTACTTCGCGAGACATTCGTTCACGGCGGCAATCAGCGCCTGCGGGGTAAACGGCTTGCGCAGGCAGGCGGACGCACCGAGCTCGATCGTCATCCGCAGGAAGTCCGGCGCGCGGTCGGCATTGGCGAAAGCGTAGCCCGACATCGCGATCACAGGAATATCGGGGGCGCGCTCGTGGAAGATCCGGATCGCCTCGAAGCCCCGCATATGCGGCATGAAGACGTCGACCACCATCACGTCGAACGTGCCGTTCTCGAGCGCACGCATGCCCGCCTCACCACCGTCGGCGACGGTGACCTCGAAGCCCTGGCGCTGCAAACAGACCTCGATGGCAACGCACACCATCGGGTCGTCATCGACCACGAGAACGCTCGGCACGATGCATCCTCTTGCTATGGCCTCGCGTGCCGGCGACTCGCTTGGCCCGTTTGCCGATTAAGGCGGAACCGCGACGGAAAGTCTGTATCATAGAATGCATATGCTGTTTGCTGACAAGCTGATTTCCAGCTAGCCCTGACACATCACTTGTATTTGTCCATTCCCTTTACGACAGGTCCATGACCGCAGTTCCAGCCGCCGGCCGCGCTCCGCTGTCACCGCTTGGCCTCGCATTCCTGGTGGTAGCCTCGACCGGCTGGGGACTCAACTTCCCGATCATGAAATTTCTCCTGAGCGAGTGGCCGCCGCTGTCCTCGCGCGGTCTGTGCGGCGTGGTCGGCGCGCTCGCGCTCGGTCTGGTGGCGGTCGTGCGGGGGCATACGCTGCGTGTTCCGCCGGGCATGTGGTGGCGGCTTGCGCTGGTCTCGACACTGGCGATCGGTGGCTGGGTCGCCTCGATGGGGCTGGCGCTGATCTGGCTGCGGGCCAGCGAGGCGGCCGTGCTCGGGATCACGATCCCGGTGTGGGTCGCACTGGTGGCCTGGCCGGTGCTCGGCGAGCGTGTGTCGCTGCCGCGCGCGCTCGCGCTTGCGGTGGCGCTCGCCGGCATCGCCGCGCTGATCGGCGGCGGCGGTCTCGACGCAAGCCTCGGCAAGTTGCCGGGCATTCTGTTTGCGCTCGCGGGCGCGGTGTGTGTCGGGCTTGGCACGGTGCTGACCAAGTCCTTCAAGCTCGCGATGCCGCCATTGTCTCTCGCGGCCTGGCAGCTTGCGATCGGCTGCGTGCCGATTGCGATCATCGGCGTCCTGATCGAGCAACCGCAATTGGTCGCGCTGTCGCGGTTCGGCTGGGCGTCGATGATCTACATGACGCTGATCCAGTTCTGCCTTTGCTATGTCTGCTGGTTTGCGGCGCTGGAACGGCTACCGGCGGCAACCGCATCGATCGGCACGCTGCTGGTGCCCATCATCGGCGTCTTGGCGGCAGCGGCGATGCTGCGCGAGCCGCTCAGCACCAGCGATATCGCGGCGCTGGTGGTGACGTTCGCTGCCGTCGCGGTGGCCTTGCGCACGTGAATCTTACGCACATGAAAAAGGACGGCGTTGCCGCCGCCCTTTGCTAACTGGAAGTTCAGACTGCGGTTACGGGCAGGGGTGCCGCTGGCCGTCGTAGCCGAGATAGGTGCCCGAGCCCGGGTCGTAGGACTTGTAGCGCTGCGCGCAGTAGCTGGCATCGCCGCCACTCGGCACGGCTTCCACAGCGACAGACGGTTCATCGTAATAACCGTAGCTGTCATCGTAATAGCCGGGGCCATAGCCGTAGCCCGAGCCGTAATACGCGCCCGAGGCAATGGCGCCGCCGACCACTGCACCGGCAACCGCGCCCGGCCAGTAGCCGCCGCCACGGCGATAGCCGCCGTGCCAACCGCCACCACCGCCTTGCCAGCGCCCGCCGCCACCGCCGGCCCACTGGCGACCACCGCCACCGCCACCAGCCCACTGGCCGCCGCCGCCAACGCGCGGGCCGGCTCCCATGGCCGCGCCACGACCGCCGCCAAATCCGCCGCCGCCGCCAATATGGCCGCCGCCACCGCCACTACCGCCGATGTGGCCACCGCCACCGCCACCGCCACGCGCGCCACCGCCGCCCATCGCGCCCATCTGTGCACCAGACTGCGCGAACGAGACGTTCGGCATCACCATCGGCAGCGCAAGCGCCAGCGCCGCGGCAGTGCTCAGAACCTTCAGGTTGATCATTTTCGACTCCATCAAAACGGGTGATGTCTAACCATTTCTGCGGTCGGACGTTCCTGCGTTCCACATTGATTGTGCGTCATCTTTGCTTGGCAGGCGGCGCATGTATGGTGGCTGAACAAAACCGCCCGTGACCGCGTCATTTGGTCGCCAAACGGGTTCGTGATCGGGTCCGTTCGGGGAGTGCGCGGTTACCTTGGCGACGGCTGGACATTTGGGGTTTGAGGTGGCATCAGAGCCTGACTGCCTCGAACCGACGACCGGCCACGCATGAAACAATTCCTGCTGAAATTCTTCACCTGGTGGAACGGCCAGACCTTTGGCACGCAATTGTGGACCTCGCGATTCGGTGAGCTGGTCGG
This sequence comes from Bradyrhizobium sp. th-b2, assembly GCF_000426785.1. Classification (NCBI taxonomy): domain Bacteria; kingdom Pseudomonadati; phylum Pseudomonadota; class Alphaproteobacteria; order Hyphomicrobiales; family Nitrobacteraceae; genus Bradyrhizobium; species Bradyrhizobium sp. th-b2. Next base: position 21,440 of record NZ_AUGA01000025.1, on the reverse strand, counting down.
CGAGGACGAGCAGGGCAATCGCTACTATCGCACCAAGGGCGGCGAGATCGACCCGACGCTGCATTTCGAGCGGCGCTGGGTGGTCTATAACGGCTACGCGGAAGCGTCCCGTATCCCGGCGGGCTGGCACGGCTGGTTGCATCACACCGTCGACGTGCCCCCGACCGAAGAGACCTACACGGCGCGGGAATGGGAGAAGCCGCACCTGCCGAACATGACCGGCACCGCGCAGGCCTACCGTCCGTCCGGCTCGACGCTGGCGAGCGGCCGCCGCCCCAAGGCGACCGGCGACTACCACGCCTGGACGCCGGGAAGCTAACCTTCACGCATTGCCGTTTCTGACGTGCATCTGCGTCACGCCGCGCGTGCACCGCACGCGCGTCGTGGCGACCCATGGCGCGCCTGTGGACAACGGTAACAGCGGGGACAGTCGGGCAGCAGCCGAACATGTCCGCTTGCGTCGCGCACGGGTTCGCGGCTCAATGAAGCCATCTTACGGAGATGGGAGACCATCGCGTCGGATCGGGCTCCAGATCGCGACTGTCCCGATAAGCAGCGGCCTCCGAGTTGGATGCGGCCGGGAGATAGGCCCCCGGTACAGATGTCCTGAAATCGCCCGCAAATGTGAGGCTACCGTGAGACAGGAAGGGCCGCCCGGGAAACTGGGCGGCCTTTTTCTTTGCGGCGATCCTGAAGCGTTTTCGAGCGTAGTGGATCCCGGTTCGCGTGAAGAAAACGCGTCAATACAAGAATCCAGAGCCCGTTCCGATTCCATCGGAACGGAAAGGGCTCTGCGTCAGGACAGCCGCGCCGCGGCACGGTTCATCTGTTCGGTGCGGCGGGTCTGCGACGGCGCGATCCGCTCCTTCACCAGAGCGAGGATCTCGGCCGGCGCGGTGTCGGGCGAGCCCGCATTGAAGGGCGGTGCGGGATTGTATTCGATCCCAAGCTGGATCGCTTCCGCGGCCTTGCGGTCGACCAGCTCCGACACTAGCGTCAGCGCGAAATCGATTCCAGCCGTGACGCCGCCGCCGGTGAAGCGGTTGCGGTCGACGCAGACGCGCGTCTTCGTCGGGATCGCGCCGAAGCCGGCCAGGAAATCGATCGCGCTCCAATGCGTGGTGGCGCGATAGCCTTTGAGCAGGCCGGCCGCGCCAAGCACCAGCGATCCCGTGCAGACCGAGGTGATGTACTTCGCGCCGGCGGCCTGCTTGCGCAGGAAGGCGAGCATCTCCTCGTCGCCCACCATGTCGTTGGTGCCGGCCCCGCCGGGCACGCAGATCACGTCGAGCTGCGGGCAATCGGCAAACGTCATGGTCGGCGTGAGCACCATGACGGAATCGGTCGGAACGGGTTCGATCCGTTTCCAGATCAGATGAACCTTGGCGCCGGGGACGGCCGAAAACACCTGCAGCGGACCGGTGAAATCGAGCTGGGTGACTTTCGGGAAGATCAGCAATCCAATCTGCAGGGGTTCGGACATCGGAAGTCTCCAAATAGCGCTTGACGGAACCACGATGCCATGATGGCCTTCCGTCCAAAATGGCGTATTTCCCTCATTTTAAGACGTAAGGCCATTCGGAACGTAACGCCGTTTGCGAGGATTTGGCGATGATCGGCATCCTGATCTTTCCGGACTTCCAGCTGCTCGACGCGGCCGGCCCGATATCGGCCTTCGAGATCGCCGCGCGCCTTTCCAACAACGCGCCGGCGATCAGGACGATCGCGATGAAGCCGGGGCCTGTGCGCTCTTCGTCCGGCGTCGAGATGCTCGCGCGCGGACTCAAGCCGTCGGCGGCGATCACCACGCTGATCATTTCGGGCGGCATGGGCGTGGGCGGAGCGGCGACCTGTCCGACCACGCTGTTATTCGTGCGGCGGATGGCGGACCGCGGCATTCGGGTCGCCAGCGTCTGCTCGGGTGCCTATGTGTTGGCCGAAGCGGGCCTGCTCGACGGCCGCCGCGCCACCACGCATTGGCACCGCACGCCGCATTTCGTGAAGACCTATCCGAAGGTCAAGCTCGAGCCGGACCAGATCTTCGTCCGCGACGGCAATATCTGGAGCTCGGCCGGCATCACCGCCGGCATCGATCTCGCGCTCGCGATGATCACCGAGGATTACGGCGACGAGATCGCGCAGAACACCGCGCGGCAGCTCGTGCTGTATCATCGGCGCAGCGGCGGGCAGTCGCAGTTTTCCTCGCTGCTGGAGTTGAAGACGCCGAACGGACGGTTCGGGCCGCTGCTCGCCTGGGCGCGCGAGCATCTCGACGCGCCGCTGACGGTCGAGGACCTCGCCGACAAGGCCGGGATGAGCTCGCGGCATTTCACCCGCGCCTTCATCGCCGAGACCGGCACCACGCCGTCGAAAGCGGTCGAGCGGCTCAGGATCGAGGTGGCGCGGCAGCGAGTGCAGTCGTCGGGCGAGGCGATCGAGCGCGTCGCCGAGATCACCGGCTTCCGCGATCCCGAGCGGATGCGCCGCGCCTTCATCCGCGCCTTCGGCCAGCCGCCGCAATCGCTGCGCCGGGCCGCCAGGGTGGGGTAGGCGCCAAATTCATCGGCGCTGTCGGCAGAGGCAATTGAGTTTGGGACAAGCTCGTTGTCCGATCTCACACGATCGATGATATTTTTGTACTGATGAACCAGCGCGAAGGTTCCCGTGACTTACCTTGAGTGGGCATTGGGGACCCGAGGAGGTTCTAATGACAAAGCATCGAACGATTACCGGGTTCGTGGCTGTCGCCCTGCTAGCTGTCACGGCAACCGCCGCTACGATGAGGTCGCACGCTTCCCGGACCGACGGCGTTGTCGCCTCCGGCGCGGACACGCTCCCGGCTACGGATTTTAACGACCGCTGGTCCGCGATATCCGCTTTGCCTCCGGCAACGGACATGGCCGAGCGTGCACCTGACGCGCGTTAAATCGGTCATTGGCGGCGGTCCGGCCAATTTGAGGACTCGCCGCGCGCAGAGATTGCCCTCACAGCACAAAAGCCCCGCCGAAGCGGGGCAAGATGTTGAACGACCTAATTTTGAACAGAACTAGCAGTTCCGCCGCGCCGGAATAGCGCAGCCACCGCACGCAGGATCAGCCCACGATCGCAGAAATCCACGAAAGCGCTGAGCACGAAACGTGCCCCAGCCGAAATATCGCTAGCTCAATGTGTCGGTCGCGATCTTCTTCTTGAGTGCTTCGCAGGTATCCCTGACCTCCGTGGTCATCAACGCCACGGCCTCGATCTGCAGGAAGAAACGCTTGCCCTGATCGCGGTAACCTGCGGCGAATTCCTTGATTTCCGCGATCATGTCATGGACGCCTGCCACCATTGCCTCGCAGTTCTTGGCGGCCAATTGCAGTTCCGTTCCAAGGGCCTCGATCTCTTTCACCGCCGCTTCGTATTCGCGCACCACCGCCTCGGCCGACAGCTTGCCCACCTCGTTGACGCCGTTGCGGTGCTCGACGTAGTCCGGCATCGGTGAGAGAGGCCGAATGTTGCTGCGTGGTCGATGCGAATTCATCGTGTCGACTTCGCCCTGCAACTGTTCCAGCGGGGCGCGGGCGAGGACTTCTGCACTAACACTCATGCGACGCTCCATAAGTTGTTACGACAAACGGAGTTTAGCAATGTCAACGGATTTGTCTCGCTTTTCCACAAGTTTGACGTAAGTTCATTGTGCAATGCAGCATAGCAAATTCCACATTAGCGAGAGCAGGTTGGTGAACAGCCGCGCGCCTGCGGCCAGCTGCCGCAATCGCCGCGCCGGGCGGCGCGGGCGGGGTAGGGCGGAGCCGGCGTGCTCAATGCGGCGCGTCGGGGTGCCAGCCGAGCAGCGCGAGCATCACGAAGAAACCGACGACGTAGGCCACCATGATCGGCCAGCCCTGGGTGATCCATCGGACCACCGACTTGGCTTCCGGATACATGTTGGAGACCGCGACGCCCGCGGAAGAGCCGAACCAGACCATCGAGCCGCCAAATCCGACCGCGTAGGCGAGAAAGCCCCAGTCGTAGCCGCCTTGCTTCAACGCCAGCGCGGTCAGCGGAATGTTGTCGAACACGGCCGAGACGAAGCCGAGCCCGAGCGCGGTCTGCCATGATGCCGCGGGCAGCTCCTCGACCGGCATCATCGAGGCCGCCGTCACCAGCGCCAGCAGGAACACGGTGCCTTTCAACGTTTCGGGCATCACCGACCAGTCCGGGCGGCGCAGCAGCGAGGTCAGCAGGATCGCGGCCCAGACGGCGAGGCCGAACACCGGCAGTGCATCGAGCAGCGCGGGGAATTTCAGATTGGCGGTGACATTGGCCGCGAGCGCAGCGAGCAGGATGACCGCCACGATCGCAACCCGCGCCCAGTCGATCTTCAGGCCGGACGGCGCGTCCTTCACGATCGGGGAGAAGCGATGCTGCTGCAGCGAGGCCGGCACCGCAAACACCAGCATCGCGACGATGGCGGCGACATAGGCGTCGACGACGATGAGCGGGCTGACGCCGTCGATCCACATCATCGTCGTCGTGGTGTCGCCGACGACGCTGCCGGAGCCGCCCGCGTTCGATGCGGCAACGATGGCGGCGAGGTAGCCGATATGCACCCGGCCGCGGAACACGTGGCGCGCGACGGTGCCGCCGATCAGCGCGGCTGCGATGTTGTCGAGAAAGGCCGACAGCACGAACACGAGCACGAGCAGGATCAGGCCGCCCTTCCAGTCATCGGGCAGCAGCGCCGGCATCTTGTCGGGGAGGCGGCTCTCCTCGAAATGGCGCGACAGCAGCGCAAAGCCGATCAGCAGCAGAAACAGGTTCGCGAGCGTGACCCACTCATGCTCCATGTGGTGCACAAGACCAGGCAAGCCGGCGCCGAACTTCGCGAAGCCCGCGAACAACAGCTTGTAGGCAACGATCGCCGTCAGGCCGGTCAACGCAACGGCAAGCGTGTGGTGATGGAAGATCGCGACGCCGAGCAGCGTCAGCGCGAACAGGAGGAAGTCGAGCGGGATACCGTAGAGGAGGACAGGCGTGAGCAAGACGATCTCGATGGCTGGAGTGCCCGGCGGCGTGACGCGCGCCCGGCCGCACTATCGCGCGACGCGGGGAACTTCAAGGCGCGCTAGCGCCGCAAGCTGCGCTCGCCGCTTCGAGCCATGATCGGGGGACGCCAGACCACGTCGCCCGATCCGGTTGTCCACTCGCCGGCCGGCCGTCAGCCCAGCGTCTTCAGCCAGGCGCTGATCTCTGACACCGCGACATTGGCCTGATTGAGCAGCTTGCCCATGGTGAAGAAGCCATGGAATTGGCCGGGGAAATGCCGGTAGGTGACGGGCACGCCGGCGTCCTTGAGGAATTTCGCGTACTCGTCGCCTTCGTCGCGCAGCGGATCGGCGCCGGCGGTCAGCACATAGGCCGGCGGCAGTCCGGCAAAGCTTGTCGCGCGCGCCGGTGAGACGCGCCAGTCGCTGCCGTCGGCGCCGCCGAGATAGTGGTTGGCGAACCAGCCGATCACCGAATGCGTCAGGAGGATGCTGGTCTCGGGCTCGCGATGCGAGGGATGCTTTCGCGAAAACTCCGTCGCGGGATAGATCAGCAGCTGGGCGGCAAGCTTCGGTCCGCCGTCACGGGCGGTGAGCGCAACCACAGCCGCAAGATTACCGCCGGCGCTGTCGCCGCCGACGATCAGCCGCGCGGCGTCGACACCGAGGCTCTTTGCATTGGCGGCGACCCATCGGGTCGCGGTAACGGCGTCATCCACCGCGGCGGGGAAGCGGTGCTCGGGTGCCAGCCGATAGTCCACCGAGATCACGATCAGCTCGCCCTCATGGGCAAGCTTCTGGCAGACCACCTCATGGGTATCGAGATCGCCGATCACCCAGCCGCCACCATGGAAGAACACCAGGCACGGCACCAGCCCGTCGGTCTTGCGCAGCGTCCTCGGCGTGTAGATGCGCGCCGGGATGGTGCCGTGCGGCGCCGGGATCGAAAGCGGCTTGCTGGATTCCAGCGCCGGCGGCTCGGGGTTGGAGACGACGCGGGCGGCTCGATAATATTCGCGCGCTTCCGGTGCGGTCAGCGTCTCATAGGCGGGGCGGCCGGCCTCCTGGAAGGCCTTGTAGACAGCGGCGGCATCGGGATCGAGAACGACGGGCATGGACGACAAACCTTCTTGCGATGCTGGACTGAAGTGTTACGCGGCGGTGCGGCCGCCATCGACGGTGTAGGCGGAGCCGGAGACGTAGCTCGCCTCATCGGAGGCAAGGAACGCGACGATGGAGGCGACCTCGCTTGCGAGCCCGAGCCGGCGCGCCGGGATGCGGTCGACGATCTTCTCGACAGGCGGCGGGGCGTTGCCGCCACTGCGGCCCTGCAGGATCGTGCTCAGCATGCGGCTGTCGATCATGCCGGGACAGACGCAATTGACGCGCACGCCGGTGCCGGAGCATTCCCAGGCCGCACTCTTGGTCAGTCCGATCACCGCGTGCTTGCTCGCGCTATAGACCGCGATCATCGGCGATCCCATCAGGCCCGCGATCGAGGCGGTGTTGATGATGCTGCCCCTGTTCTGCTTCAGCATCACCGGCAGTACGTATTTCATACCGAGGAAGACGCCGACGACATTGACGTCGAGCACCCGGCGAAAGCTCTCCAGCGAATATTCCGGGATCGGCTTGATGTCGCCCTCGATGCCGGCGTTGTTGTAGAAGGCGTCGATGGTGCCGAAGCGGTCGACGGCGGCGCGGACATAATCCTTGACCTCGCTTTCGTCGGTGACGTCGGCTGCGATCGCCAGCGCCTCGGCCGAGGCCGGCAGCTCCGTGAGGGCCGCCGACAGATCGGCCTCCTTGCGGTCGACTGCGACAATCCGCGCACCCCGTTCGGCGAGCAGATGAAGCGTGGCGGTTCCGATGACGCCAGCAGCCCCGGTGACGACGGCAACCCGGCCGTCGAGCCTGATGCGATCGGGCATGTCTGGGTTTCCTCTGGCTGGTCCGGTTCGATCCGGATTTTCCTGATTTTCGCGCGTCGCCGCGCGGCTTTTGCGTGCTGACTATCCCACGTGTCCCCGGGGCTTACCAGTGTCAGACCGGTGGCTGACCAGAGCGCCGGGGAGGGCGCCGGACCCGCCCTTTCCCCGCCCTATTTGGCGTGTTAACCGGTGCCCTGCGAGCGGCCGATATCAAGGTACAATGTCGCGAGCCCGATTCGCCTTTTAAAGCCGCGCGAGATGCTTCGAACCATTGCCCTGACTGGCTTTGCGGCCTTGGTTGCCGCCTCAACCATCTCGCTTGCGCCGCCCGCGCGCGCGCAGATCGGAACGATTTTCTCCGATCCCGCGCCGCGTCCGCCGGGCTCGATCCCGCGCGGTCAGGTGCAGCCACCCAGCGACGACGACGAGGAAGTGCCGGAATTGCCGCGCGGCCGCCTGCTGCCGACGCAGCCGCGGGCGTTGCCACCAGGGCAGGCGGTTCCGCCGCCCGGCAGTGTGCAGTCGCAGCCTTTGGCGCCGCCGCCCGGCACCACGGTCGCTCCGCCGGGCACCCAGCCCGGCGTTGCCGTGCAGCCGCCGCAGCCCGGCGGTCCTGCCGTTGCCAATACGCCGCCCGGCGCAAATCCCTTGCCGGGCCTGCCGCCGGGGCAACGTCAACCCAAGGGCACGCCACAGGGGGCTCCACAGGGCACTCCGCCGCAGACGCCGGCGGCGCTGCAGCCGGGCGACGAGGTGGTCCAGGAGCCGCCCTCGACCAAGATCACCAACAAGAAGGCGAGCTTCTCCGGCCTCGACAAGATCACTGGCCGCATCATCAATTTCGACGAGGAAATCGGCGAGACCGTGCAGTTCGGCGCGCTGCGGGTGAAGACCGATGCCTGCTACACGCGGCCGTCGACCGAAGCCGCCAACACCGACGCATTTGTCGAGGTCGACGAGATCACGCTGCAGGGCGAGGTGAAGCGGATATTCTCGGGCTGGATGTTCGCGGCTAGCCCCGGCCTGCATGGCGTCGAGCATCCGATCTACGACATCTGGCTGACCGACTGCAAAGGGCCGGACCAGACCATCGTGACCGCCGCGCCCGACCCGCCGAAGGCACCGACGCCGCCACCGCCGCCGGCCCAGAAGCGCGCGCCGCCGAAGCAGGCCGCGCCGCGTCCGCCGCCGCAGCCGCAATACCAGCAGCAGCCGCCACCTCCACCGCCCCAGCAGCAGCGGCCGGGCGGTTTGTTCGGCGGATTGTTCGGAAACTAGACGCGGTCTCGTGCCCCAGACGCAGCACAGCGCGAAGTGATGCGCTGCTGGGCCGGGGCCTATGCTTCCGATGGGAATGAGTGAGATGGGTCCCGCGTCCGGGACACGAGCCCTTAATTGCGCGCCGCGATGATCGCCAGCGCCTGCTCGCCCTTCACCGGTTGCGTCGCGTCGAGCTTGCCGAAATCCGCCGGCGTGCCAGTGATCGCCTTGTCGAGCAGCGTGCGATAGCGGCGCCGCGAGATTTCGATCGCGCCGAACGTCTTCAAATGCTCGGTCACATATTGCGTGTCGAGCAGCTCGAACCCGCCCGCGATCAGTCGTGCCACCAGATGCACCAGTGCGACCTTCGACGCATCGCGTGTGGTGTGGAACATGCTTTCGCCGAAGAAGGCGCGGCCAAGGCTGACGCCATAGAGCCCGCCGACCAAATTGTCGTCCTGCCAGACCTCGACGCTGTGGCAATGGCCTGACGCGTGCAGCCCGAGATAGAGGTCGCGGATGCGCTTGTTGATCCAGGTGTCGTCGCGGCCGGGCTGCGGTGCCGCGCAGCCGGCGATCACGGCCTTGAACGCGGTATCGACGGTGATCGTGAACGCATCCGAGCGCACGGTGCGCGCCAGGCGGGAGGCGATACGGAAGCCATCGAACGGAATCACGCCGCGCAATTCGGGCTCGACCCAGAACAGGGTCGGGTCGTCGGCGCTCTCCGCCATCGGGAAGATGCCGCAGGCATAGGCGCGCAGCAGCACCTCGGGCGTGATTTCGGAGGAGGCGGAGTCTCGTGACGTCATGGTCACGAGAATAGCAAAGCGTGCGTGGTCTTGCGATGGGGGGGCCCTCGGGTGTCGCACGGTGTTGACGAGACGCGCCGGTTCCTCCACAGGCCGCGCCGTTCGGCTGCAGTTTCCCGAGACGGACTGCGCGACCGTGCTACATTGCAACAAAAAGATGGCGGCGCCGTCCGGGACATGGCGGTTTGCACGCCCGACAATCGACACAGCTGAGGGGGACGCTGCATGAAGTGGTCATGGCGGACATTTGCGCCGTTGCTGGTCTGGCTGGTGATTTATCTGGTCCCGGTGCCGGCGGGGCTGAACGCCAACCAGTGGCACTATTTCGCGGTGTTCGCCGCCGTGATCACCGGGCTGATCCTGGAATCGATGCCGGTCGGCGCGGTTGGCCTGATCGGCCTGACGGTCGCCGGCGTCGGCGGCTATGTCGAGCCCGATCCGAACAAGTCGCTGCGCTGGATGCTCGGCGGCTTTTCCGAGAGCACGGTGTGGCTGATCGTCGGCGCCTTCGTGTTCTCGATCGGCTACCGCAAGAGCGGGCTCGGCCGCCGGCTGGCGCTGCTCCTGGTGCGCGGCCTCGGCCGCCGCACCATCGGGCTCGGCTATGCGGTGGCGTTCTCCGATCTCGTGCTGGCACCGGCAACGCCGTCCAATACCGCACGCTCCGGCGGCACGATCTATCCGATCGTCAGCAACATCCCGCGCATCTATGGCTCCGAGCCCGGTCCGACCGCGGGCAAGATCGGCACCTTCGTGATGTGGACGGCGTTTGCGACCACGGCCGTGACCAGCTCGCTGTTTCTCACCGCGCTGGCGCCGAACGCCGCCGCGCTCTCGATCGCCAAGAAGCTGGTCAATATCGAGGTCGGCTGGTCGCAATGGTTCATCGGCTTCGCGCCGCTCGGTATCCTTCTGCTGCTGCTGGTGCCGCTATTGAGCTACGTGATCTGCCGGCCCGAGATCAAGGAGAGCCCGGAGATCGTGACCTGGAGCGAGGGCGAGCTCACCAAGATGGGCCCGCCGTCGCGGCACGAATGGATCATGGCGGTGCTGGTGCTGCTCGCGATGTTCCTGTGGATCTGCGGCTCCAATCCCAATATCAGCGTGCCGCTGCTCGGCTCGAACTTCATCAACGCGACCACGGTGGTGTTCGTCGTGATCTCGCTGATGCTGCTCACGGGCGTGATCGCGTTCGAGGACATCGTCGCCGAGAAGAGCGCGTGGGAGGTATTCTTCTATTTCACCTCGCTGCTCACGCTGTCGTCAGGCCTCAACGAAATCGGCTTCATCAAATGGGTGGCCGAAGGCTACGCGAAGCCGCTTGCCGGGATGTCGCCGTTCGTCGGAATGATCCTGCTCGTCTCGTTCTTCTTCTGGATCCATTACTTCTTCTCGAGCATCACCTCGCACGCCGCTGCCGTGCTGCCGGTGGTGCTCGCCGTTGGCTCCAGTATTCCCGGGCTCTCGGTGCAGACCCTGATGCTGCTGTGTGTCTATTCGCTCGGGCTGATGGGCGTGATCTCGCCCTACGCCACGGGACCGGCGCCGATGTATTACGGCAGCGGCTATATCGGCAAAGGCGACTTCTGGAAGTTCGGGCTGATCTTCGGCGCGATCTACTTTGCCGGATTGTTGCTGATCGTGTTGCCCTGGTTACAAACGATCGGGTAAAATAGCCACAATCCAGCGGGAAACAGCGGCCGGCCGGGAAGGAGGGACTTTCCTTTCCGATTCTTAACGCGCTTTGTCTGGCGGAAGCGATCAAAATGCTTCCCGAATGTGGCGCGCGCGGATCTCAGGGGACACATAGAGTCGCGCGAGCTCTTTCGTGTTTCTTCGTGGGCAAGTTATGGACCAGCATATAAAAGACCCGTCGATCGTCGCGCCCGAGCCGGTCAGGCGAACGTCGCGCGGCCGAGGGATTTTGACCGGATTTCTCGTGCTGGCGGTGCTTGCCGGCATCGTCTGGTGGACGCGCCAGCAAAGCCCGCCGCAACAGGCCGGCGGCGGCCGCAATGCCGGGCCGATGTCGATCGTGCCGGAGACCGTCGGCAAGGGCGATATCGGCGTCAGCCTCAATGCGCTGGGCACCGTGACGTCGCTCGCCACCGTGACGATCAGGAGCCAGATCAGCGGCTACCTGATGAAGATCGATTTCAAGGAGGGCGACGAGGTCAAGAAGGGCGACCTGATCGCCGAGATCGATTCGCGGCCCTATGAGGCGACGCTGGCGCAGGCCAAGGGCACTCTGGCGCGCGACGAGGCGCAGCTGAAGGGTGCCCAGGTCGATCTCACCCGCTACCAGAACCTCGCCACGCAGAACGCGGTGCCGCACCAGACGCTCGACACCCAGGTCGCGCTGGTCGCGCAGTATCAGGGCACTGTCGAAGCCGACCGCGCCTCGGTGAAGTCCGCCGAGGTGAATTTGCAATATTGCCACATCGTGTCGCCGATCAACGGACGCGTGGGCCTGCGCCAGGTCGACCTCGGCAACTATGTGACGCCGGGCGACACCAACGGCCTTGTCGTGATCACGCAGCTCGAGCCGATCAGCGTGCTGTTCACGCTGCCGGAGGACAATCTGCAGGCGGTCGCCAAGCGGCTGAAGGAAGGCGCCGTGCTGCCGACTGCGGCCTATGACCGCAGCAGCGCCAACAAGCTCGCCGACGGATCGCTGCAGACCTTCGACAGCCAGATCGACGCGACCACCGGCACGATCAAGCTGCGCGCCCAGTTCGAGAACGACAAGCGCACGCTGTATCCGAACCAGTTCGTCAACATCCGCCTGCTGCTCGATACCCACAAGGACGCCACCACGATGCCGACCGCCGGCATCCAGCGCGGCGTCCCCGGCACCTTTGTCTATCTCGTCAACGCCGACAGCACGGTCTCGGTGCGCCCGGTCAAGCTCGGCGTCACCGACGGCGACCGGGTCGAGGTGCTCACGGGGCTGGTGCCCGGCGACCGCATCGTGATCGATGGCGCCGACAAGTTGCGCGAGGGCGCCAAGGTGATCGTGCGCTCCGCCGCCGATGCCGCGAACCCGGCCGCTGCGGCCAAGGGCGCGGCGACGGGTGGCGCGAACGGCGCGGCGATGGGAGATAGCAAGGGCGGCGCCGAACCCGACAAGGCGGGAGGCGGCCACCGCAAGCGTTCCGAGGACGGGCAGACGAAATGAACCCGTCTCGGCCATTCATCCTGCGGCCGGTGGCGACGACCCTGATGATGATTGCCATCATGCTGTCGGGCATGCTGGCGTTCAGATTCCTGCCCGTCGCGGCGCTGCCGGAAGTCGACTATCCGACCATCCAGGTGCAGACCTTCTATCCGGGCGCGAGCCCCGACGTGATGACCTCGTCGGTGACGGCGCCGCTCGAGGTGCAGTTCGGCCAGATGCCGAACTTGAACCAGATGAGCTCGGTGAGCTCGGCCGGCTCGTCGGTGATCACGCTGCAGTTCGGCCTGTCGATCTCGCTCGACGTCGCCGAGCAGGAGGTGCAGGCCGCGATCAATGCCGCGGGCAATCTGTTGCCGTCGGACCTGCCGGCGCCGCCGATCTACGCCAAGGTCAACCCGGCCGACGCGCCGATCCTCACGCTCGGCCTGACCTCGAAGACCATGCCGCTGACGCAGGTCAACGATTTCGTCGACACGCGGCTGGCGCAGAAGATCTCGCAGCTGCCTGGTGTCGGCCTCGTCAGCATCAGCGGCGGCCAGCGGCCCGCGGTGCGCATCCAGGCCGACATCCGCAAGCTCGCGGCCTATGGCCTCAACATCGACGATCTCCGCACCACGCTCGGCAACGCCAATGTCAACACGCCGAAGGGCAATTTCGACGGCGCGATGCGCGCCTACACCATCAACGCCAACGACCAGATCCGCAATGCCAGCGACTACCGGTCGCTGATCATCGCCTACAAGAACGGCTCGCCGGTCCGGCTCAGCGACGTCGGCAACGTCATCGACGGCGCGCAGAACGACAAGCTCGGCGCCTGGATGAACGAGACGCCGGCGATCATCCTCAACATCCAGCGCCAGCCCGGCGCCAACGTCATCTCGGTGGTCCAGGGCATCAAGGCGCTGCTGCCGCAGCTCCAGGCCACGCTGCCGGCCGCGATCGACCTCAACATCCTGACCGACCGGACCGTCACGATCCGCGCCTCGGTCCGCGACGTCGAGTATGAGCTGTCGCTCGCGGTCGTCCTGGTCGTGCTGGTGATCTTCGTGTTCCTGCGCTCGACCCGCGCCACGCTGATCCCGAGCCTGTCGGTGCCGCTGTCGCTGGTCGGCACGCTCGGGGCGATGTATCTGTTCGGCTTCAGCCTGAACAATCTGTCGCTGATGGCGCTGACGATCGCGACCGGCTTCGTGGTCGACGACGCCATCGTCGTGATCGAGAACATCTCGCGCTACATCGAGGAGGGCGAAACGCCACTTGAGGCGGCGCTGCGCGGCTCCGAGCAGATCGGCTTCACCATCATCTCGCTGACGGTGTCGCTGATCGCGGTGCTGATCCCGCTGCTGTTCATGGGCGATGTCGTCGGCCGCCTGTTCCGCGAATTCGCGATCACGCTGTCGGTCACGATCCTGATCTCCGCCGTGGTGTCGCTGACACTGGTGCCGATGGCCTGCGCCAAGCTCCTGAAGCCGGAAAGCATGACACGCGAGAACACCTTCCAGCGGCTCAGCCGGGAAGGGTTCGATTACGTCATCGCGATCTATGCCCGGATGCTCAACTGGGTGCTGGATCGCCAGACGCTGGTGCTGTTGGTCGCGCTCGCCACCTTTGGGCTGACCGCGCTGCTCTACATCGTCATCCCCAAGGGCTTCTTTCCACTGCAGGACACCGGCGTGATCCAGGCGATCTCGGAGGCGCCGCAATCGGTGTCCTATGCTGCGATGGCTGAGCGGCAGCAGCGGCTCGCCAGCGCGATCCTGAAGGATCCGGACGTGGAAAGTCTGTCGTCCTTCATCGGCGTCGACGGCACCAACACCACGCTCAACAGCGGCCGTATCCTGATCAATCTGAAGCCGCATGAGCAGCGCAAGGCCGGCGTCGCGACGATCATGGACCGGATCAAGGCGAGCACGGCCGCGCTGACCGGCATCACGCTCTATATGCAGCCGGTCCAGGACCTCACCATCGAGGGCACGGTGAGCCGGACGCAGTACCAATTCATCCTGCAGGACGCCGATCCGAACGAGCTCGCGGAATGGACGCCGAAGCTGGTCGACAAGCTCAGGGAATTGCCTGAACTAAGCGACGTCACAAGCGACATCTCGGCGCAGGGGCTCTCGGTGTTTGTGGACATCGACCGCGACCAGGCCGCGCGGTTCGGCATTACGCCGGCCACCATCGACAACGCTCTGTACGATTCCTACGGCCAGCGCATCGTCTCCACCGTGTTCACCAATTCGAACCAGTACCGCGTGATCCTGGAGGCCGACCCGTCGCTGCAGAATTCGCTGGACTCGCTGTCGTCGATCTATCTGCCGTCATCGGTGGGCTCGACGCCGGTGCCGCTGTCGGTGATGGCCAAGATGCGGGTCGAGACCGCGCCGCTGCAGGTATCGCATCTCGGCCAATTCCCTTCGGCAACCGTCTCGTTCAATCTGGCGCCGGGCGCCTCGCTCGGCGGCGCGGTGACCGCGATCAAGCAGGCGCAGGCCGACATCAACCAGCCGCTCGGCATGATCACGAGCTTCCAGGGCGCGGCGCTGGCGTTCCAGTCGTCGCTCTCAAATCAGCTGTTTCTGATTCTGGCCGCGATCATCACGGTCTATATCGTGCTCGGCGTGCTCTATGAGAGCTTCATCCATCCGCTGACCATCCTCTCCACGCTGCCCTCGGCCGGCATCGGCGCGTTGCTGGCGCTGATGATGGCCGGGCAGGATCTCACGATCATTGCGATCATCGGCATCATCCTCTTGATCGGTATCGTGAAGAAGAACGCGATCATGATGATCGACTTCGCGCTCGATGCCGAGCGCAACGAGGGCAAGCCGCCGCGCGAGGCGATCTACCAGGCCTGCCTGTTGCGGTTCCGGCCGATCATCATGACGACGATGGCCGCAGTGCTCGGCGCGCTGCCGCTGATGCTCGGCAGCGGCGCCGGCTCCGAGCTGCGGCATCCGCTCGGCATCTCCATCGTCGGCGGCCTTTTGCTCAGTCAGCTGCTGACGCTGTTCACGACGCCGGTGATCTATCTCTGGTTCGATCGCCTCGCGCTGCGGTTTGCCGGGCGGTCGGACGAGGTCGGCGAGGCGAGCGAGTCGCGTTGAACCATGGATCCGTCAACGCCCTTCATCCGCCGGCCCGTCGCAACCACGTTGTTGACCTTCGGACTTGCGGCCGCCGGCATTGTCGCGTTCTTCAAGCTGCCGGTGTCGCCGCTGCCGCAGGTGGATTTTCCGACCATCTCGGTGCAGGCGACGCTGCCCGGCGCCAGCCCGCAGGACGTCGCGACCACGGTCGCCAGCCCGCTGGAGCGGCATCTCGGCCAGATCGCCGACGTCAGCGAGATGACGTCGTCGAGCTCGGTCGGCCAAACCCGGATCACGCTGCAGTTCAACCTCAATCGTGACATCGACGGCGCGGCGCGCGACGTGCAGGCCGCGATCAACGCGGCGCGGGCCGATCTGCCGACCAGCCTGCGCAGCAATCCGACCTACCGCAAGGTCAATCCGGCCGACGCGCCGATCCTGATCCTGACCCTGACGTCGGACACGCTGACGCGCGGCGCTCTCTACGATGCCGCGTCCACGGTGCTGGCGCAGAAGCTGTCGCAGGTCGAGGGCATCGGCGAGGTCGTGGTCGGCGGCAGCTCGCTGCCCGCCGTCCGCGTCGACCTGATCCCGCAGGCGCTCTACAAATACGGCATCGGGCTGGAGGATGTCCGGGCGGCGCTGTCGAGTGCCAACGCCCACAGCCCGAAGGGCGGCATCGATGTCGGCGACCAGCGCTACCAGGTCTATGCCAACGACCAGGCCAACAAGGCCGACGACTACAAGCCGCTGATCGTGGCCTATCGCAATGGCGCGCCGGTCCGCGTCTCCGATGTCGGCGAGGTGACCGACGGCGTCGAGAATTTGCGCAACGCCGGGCTCGCCAACGGCAAGCCCGCGGTGCTGCTCATCCTCTACCGCCAGCCGAACGCCAACATCATCAGTACCGTTGACCTGGTGAAGGGGCTGATGCCGCAGCTGCAAGCCTCGATTTCGCCGGCGATCGACATCGGCCTTGCCGTGGACCGCTCGACCACCATCCGCACCTCGCTCAGGGACGTGGAGCGGACCCTCGTCCTGGCCGTGCTGCTGGTCATCATCGTGGTGTTCGCGTTCCTGCGCAGTGCGCGCGCCACATTCATTCCCGTCGTGGCGGTCTCGGTGTCGCTGGTTGCAACCTTCGGGGCGATGTACCTGTTCGGCTACAGCCTGGATAATCTGTCCCTGATGGCGCTGACGGTCGCGACCGGCTTCGTGGTCGACGATGCCATCGTGGTGCTGGAGAACGTGACCCGCTACATCGAGGACGGCTTGAGCCCGCTCGAGGCGGCGTTGAAGGGCGCCAACGAGGTCGGCTTCACGGTGCTGTCGATGAGCATCTCGCTGATCGCGGTGTTCATCCCGATCCTGCTGATGCAGGGCATCGTCGGCCGGCTGTTCCGCGAATTTGCGATGACGATCTCGATCTCGATCCTGATCTCGCTCGCGGTCTCGCTCTCGACCACGCCGATGATGTGCGCGGTACTGCTCGAGCCGGACAAAGGCGGCCACGGGCGGCTCTATTGGGCCAGCGAGCGCTTCTTCGAGGCGATGCTGAATTTCTACCGCAGGACGCTGACCGCAGCGCTGGCGCATCCGCAGTCGGTGATGCTGATCTTGGCGGCGGTGTTCGGCCTCAACTTCTATCTCTACGACGTGATTCCGAAGGGCTTCTTCCCGCAGCAGGATACCGGGCGGCTGGTCGGCTCGATCCAGGCCGACCAGAGCGTCTCGTTCCAGCTGATGCAGCAGAAGCTCGCGCAGTTCGTCGGCATCATCAAGCGCGATCCGGCGGTGGAGACGGTGGTCGGCTTTACCGGCGGCGGGCAAACCAATTCCGGCTTCGTGTTCGTCTCGCTGCGTCCGCTCGACCAGCGCAAGATCGGCGCCGACGGCGTGATCTCGCGGCTGCGGCGTGAGATGTCGGTGGTGCCCGGCGCGAGCCTGTTCCTGCAGGCGGTGCAGGACATCAGGGTCGGCGGACGGCAGTCCAACGCGCAGTATCAGTACACGCTGCAGGGATCGACGCTGGAGGAGCTCAATGAATGGACGCCGAAGATCGCGGCGGCCCTGCAGCGCGATCCGAACCTGGCCGACGTCAACAGCGACCAGCAGAACAAGGGCCTGGAGTCCGATCTCGTGATCGACCGCGACGCCGCGGCGCGGCTCGGCATCACGGTCAGCCAGATCGACAACACCCTCTACGACGCCTTCGGCCAGCGGCAGGTGTCGACCATCTATGTCGCGCGCAACCAGTACCACGTCATCATGGAGGTCGCGCCGCGCTATTGGCAGAACCCGCAGACGCTAAAGGACGTTTATATCAGCACGTCGGGCGGATCGGTCGGCGGCTCGGAGGCCACCAACGCGGTGGCGGGCACGGTGGCGGCGCCGGGGACCTCAAGCGCCGCCAATTCGGCCAATGCCCAGGCCGCACGCAATCAGGCCACCAATTCGATCGGGTCGACCGGGAAGGGCGTGGCCTCGACCGGTTCGGCCGTCTCTACCAGCAGCGAGACCATGATCCCGCTGTCGGACGTCGCCGCCTTCAAAGAGGGCGCGACGCCGCTTGCGGTCAATCACCAGGGCCTCCTGGTCGCCAACACGATCTCGTTCAACCTGCCGCCAAACGTGTCGCTGAGCACCGCGGTCGGAAGCATCGAGGCGACCATGAACCGGATCGGCGTCCCGGCCACGATCCGCGGCACCTTCCAGGGCTCTGCGAAGGCGTTCCAGGATTCGCTCGCCAACCAGCCATTCCTGATCCTGGCAGCGCTGGTGACGATCTACATCGTGCTGGGCGTGCTCTACGAAAGCTTCGTTCATCCGCTGACAATCCTGTCGACATTGCCGTCGGCGGGTGTGGGCGCCTTGCTGGCGCTGATGGCATTCAAGACCGAGTTCAGTATCATGGCGCTGATCGGCGTCATCCTGCTGATCGGCATTGTGAAGAAGAACGCCATCATGATGATCGACTTTGCGCTGGAGGCAGAACGCAAGCGCGGGCTGGAGCCGCTCGAGGCCATCAGAGAGGCATGCCTGCTGCGCTTCCGACCGATCATGATGACGACGATGGCTGCGCTGCTCGGCGCGGTGCCGCTCGCCATCGGCATGGGCGATGGCGGCGAGCTGCGGCAGCCGCTCGGCA
Organism: Bradyrhizobium sp. th-b2; assembly: GCF_000426785.1. Lineage (NCBI taxonomy): Bacteria > Pseudomonadati > Pseudomonadota > Alphaproteobacteria > Hyphomicrobiales > Nitrobacteraceae > Bradyrhizobium > Bradyrhizobium sp. th-b2. The sequence continues at coordinate 2,995 of NZ_AUGA01000025.1, read as the reverse complement.
TCGCCATCGTCGGCGGCCTGATCCTGAGCCAGGTCCTGACCCTCTATACGACGCCGGTCATCTACCTCTATCTCGACCGGTTCCGCTTGTGGGCCCAGCGCGTCCGCCGCGGCGGCGCCATGCGGACGCCGGGCTCCTCACTTCAACCGGGCGAGTAAATGCCGACAGTTGCAGCGTTGCGAAATCTTCAGGTGTTGCGGAAACCGGTCCGGTTGCTGCGCGTAGGGGCGTTCGGCGGCCTCAGCCTTGGTCTGAGCCTTGGCCTCTCCGGGTGCATTCCCGGGGCGGAGAAGCCCGAGCTCAGTCTCGAAGTGCCAGCGAGCTATCGCGCCGCCGCCAAGGGCGATGTCGACGCGGCAGTTCCGGCGCTTGCCTGGTGGCGCGGTTTCCGCTCGCCCGAATTGATCGGGCTGATGGAGTCCGCGCAGCTCTATAATCTCGACATCGCGGTGGCGATCGCCCAGATCGTGCAGGCCGATGCCCAGGTCGGCGTCTCCGGCGCGGCGCTGCTGCCGTCGATCTCCGGATCGGCCAATGCCGAGCGTCAGCGTGTGGCCACGGGATCGAGTTCGTCGCTCGGCGGGAGCGGGACGTTCTCGCAATACAGCCTGGGGCTGAGCGCGAGCTATATCGTCGATTTCTGGGGCAAGAACCGCGCCACGCTATCGGCGTCGGAGGAGAGCGCCACCAGTGCCCGCTACAATCGCGAGGTGGTCGCGCTGACCACGATGGCAACGGTTGCCAATACCTATTTCCAGGTGCTGGCGGCACAGGACCAGATCAAGGCCACCCGGCGCAATCTGGCGGCGGCAGAGCGCATCCTCGCTTTGATCAAGTCGCAGTTCGCCGGCGGCACCGCCTCGCAGCTCGATCTGTCGCAGCAGGAGGCGCTGGTTGCCACGCAGCGCGCGGCGATCCCGCCGCTCGAGGTGACGGTCGGGCAGAACATCGCTTCGCTCGCCGTGCTGGTCGCGCGCGCGCCGGCCAATTTCACGGTGCGCGGCGGCAGCACCACGCAAATCGCGGTGCCGCGCGTGACCCCGGGAATGCCGTCGGAACTGCTCTATCAGCGGCCTGACGTGCGCCAGGCCGAGGCGCAGCTCGCATCCTCCAATTTCAGCGTCGACGCGGCGCGCGCGGCGTTCTTCCCGCAGATCCAGCTGACCGGCACCACCGGCTTCCAGAGCGTGGCGCTGGCCTCGCTGTTTGCACCGGGCGGCTGGTACTACACGCTTGCCGCCGGGCTGACGCAGCCGCTGTTCGACGGCTTCCTGCTCGAAAGCCAGCTCAAGCTCGCCAAGGGCCAGCAATTGCAATTCCTCCAGGCCTATCGCAAGGCGGTGCTGTCGGCCTTCGCCGATGTCGAGAAGGCGCTGATCGCGCTGCAACAGTTCACGCTGCAGGAGCGGCTGCAGTCCGACGTGGTGGCGAGCTCACGCAAGGCGTTCGAGGTCTCCGAGACGCAGCTGCGCGGTGGCACGGTCAATCTCATCACCGTGCTGCAGACGCAGCAGACGCTGTTTACGGCTGAACTGAACCTGGTCACGGTGAGGCTCAACAAGCTGCTCGCCGCGAGCAGCCTGTTCCAGGCGCTCGGCGGCGGCTGGACGCCCGCCGGCACGCTTGCGGCGGCGGTGCAATGAGGTCGGTCATGCAGCGGTTCGTCACACTCGTCGTCGTTACCCTCGTCATCGCGCTGGGCGCGCCGCTCGGCACAGCCCGGGCACAGCAACGCGCAGCGAACGGCGTTCCGCTTGCCTTCGGCATGAGCGCCGACCAGGCCAGCCAATCGCTGGGCGTTCCCCTGAATTACGTTCGCGGCACGCCGGGCAATGAATTGTTCGTCGCGCTGCCCAATGTCAGGGGCAGCGTGCTGTCGAGGCGCAGCGACGGGCTCTATCTGCAATTCGGCAAGGGTCGCCTGATCGCCTGGAAGGGCGACTGGGGGACCAATCCGCAATGAGGGTTTTGGCCATGACTGCCATCAGAGGACTGATCGCCTGCGCCGTCATCGCGCTCGGCGCGGCCGCGGCGTCGGCACAGGAGCGGCCGCTGCGCTACGGCAACACCGGCGGCGCGTATTTCGACGGCCGGGACGACGACCGCGATTTTCGCAGCAACGGCTATTTCCCGGGCAGCTTTGCCGCCGATCCCTTCAGCGCAGGGTTCGGGGCGGCGGGCCTGTTCGGCTCGACGCCGTGGCACTCTGCGCGGCCGTATCCGTCGCAGGTGATCTTTGGCACGCCGTGTCAGGATTGCCGCCAGTACCGGACGCGGCGGCACCGCGACAGGCAGGATTGAGAGGCGGGTGTTTTAGCCCTGAATACGCACAAGCTCGTCGATGATGCGCGGCTTCATCCAGCCGACCTTGTCGACGATCTCCTGGCGCAGCGTGTCCTTCTCCGTCTCATATTGTTCGCGCGTGATGCCGCCTTCGCCGCCGGTGGCCGTGACGCCGTATAATTCCAGCGCAGCCTCGTGGCGCGCCTTCCATGCGGTCACGTGCTTGGCCACGACGTCGGTGACGGCAGGCACGGTGCCGGGATGGCCGGCGATGCCGCACATTTGCCTGGTGCGCTCGTCTGCCGCCAACATCAGCACGTTCCAGTCGTCGAAGCCGATCAGGTTCATGCTCGCATAGAGGAAGGGTATCCCTCCATTGAGGGCCGCCTTGTTTGACGGACGCGAGCGCTGCAGGTCCTAGGGGTAATCCTAGGAGAAGCGCTATGACGATTTCGCGGGCAGAGGTGATCACATCGGTCGAGCGGCGGCGTCGGTGGTCACAGGATGAGAAGGAACGGCTAGTTGCAGCATCGTTCGAGCCCGGAGCCACTGTTTCCGAGGTGGCTCGCATGGCCGGCCTTCATGTGAGCCAGCTGTTCAGGTGGCGCAAAGAGCTTTGCAAGCACGGTGAAACGAGTGTAGCGCCGTTGGTGCCGGTCGAGATTGGGCCGTCTGTGCCGCCGCGGGATGTGGCCGAAGCGCCATTGACGAC
>NZ_AUGA01000024.1:0-145729 GCF_000426785.1 Bradyrhizobium sp. th-b2 | reverse complement strand
CTGGACCTTCGCCGGCAGCCAGCGCGGCGCCGACCGTGCCGCCATCATGCTGACGATGATCACGACCTGTCGCCTCAACGACGTCGATCCCAAGGCCTGGCTCGCCGACGTCCTGGCCCGTATCGCCGATCATCCCGCATCGCGTCTGCACGAGCTCTTGCCCTGGGAATGGAAGCTCCTGCGCCAGGCCGACAAGCCAGCCAATCAGCAGGCCGCCTGACCTTCACCCTTCACCCAATGCCATCATAGACCTCGCCGTGCCCGCGCGCATGCGTCAATCAGGCGGCCTCCGTCGTATGCGTACGGTGATCGCGACCACCGGCTTGTTCGGGTTGGCGACCTTGGCGCCGAGCGCGGTCGGGAAGCCCGAGCCGAGCGTGCCCTGATAGCCCGAGGTGACGAAAGTGCGCGGCTCGTAGATCGGAAAGCCGTACCAGGAGGCGAAGCCGACCTGCGACAGCTCGTCGGTGACGATGGCGTTCGCCGGCAGCACCTCGCGCAGGATCTTCAGATAGGCCATCTGCGGCTGGATACGCTGGATCTCATGCTCGGTCGCAGCGGTGGCCTCGCGGATCGCCGTGCGGCGGCCTGAGGTCTTGCTGTAGCCGGCCTTGCGGACGGCGGCGACGAGATCGGCGGTGCCGGCCTTGGCGTCCGCGATCACGCCGGCGTCAGCGGGCCAGCGGCGCAACTCGACCGGATCGATATCGATGCGCACGCATTTCAGGCCGGCCGGCTGATAGGGCCAGCGCGACATCGTCGGTAGCTCCAGGCGGGTGCCGATGCCGATCATCAGGTCGGTCTTCGGCCACAGTCTGTAGGCCGAAGCCATCGTGAGCCCGAGCTCATGCGCGTTGGAGACGATGCCGCGGCCGCTGCGGAATGCCACGACAGGCGCGTCGATCATCTCGGCCAGCTCGAGGATTTCCTCGCGCGCCTCGATGGCGCCGCTGCCGACGAAGATCATCGGCGTCTTGCTCCCGGCGATCAGATCGGCAGCCGCCTTGATGCGGTCCGGATCGGGCTGCGGCGCCGGCAGCCGGTCGAACGGCTTGACGGCCGCGACCTGCGTGCGCTGGGTGAACACGTCCCACGGCATCTCCAGCGAAGCCGGGCCGCGCCGGCCCGACAGCATCTCCTGGAACGCGCGCGACACCATCGCGGGTGCATTATCGGGGTATTCGATGCGGTCGGCCCATTTCACGAAGCTGCGCAGCGTCGCGAGCTGGTCCGGCATCTCGTGCAGATGGCCGCGGCCTTTGCCGAGAAACTGCGTCGGCACCTGACCGGTCAGGCACAGCACCGGTTCGTTGCAGCCGAAGGCGGTGAGCAGCGCCGCCGAGGCGTTGAGCACGCCGGGGCCGGGGACCACGCTGAACACGCCTGTTTTGCCAGAGGAGCGGGCGTAGCCGAACGCCATGTAGCCGCAGGCCTGCTCGTGGCGAGCGCCGATCACCTTGAGCTGCGCCTGGTGGAACGCATCGAACAGACCATAGATCTGCGCGCCGGGGAGGCCGAACACGGTGTCGACGCCGTGGGCGACGAGGCCGTTGACGATCGCTTCGCCGCCGGATGTTGAGGTCATGGTGCCGTCCACTTGCTTCTCGGGTTAGATCGCTTCGTCGACAACGCCGTTGCGCAAAATGCCGACGCCTTCGGCCTCGACCTCGACGACGTCGCCGGGCTTCAGATAGCGCGGCGGATCGAACCGCGCACCTGCGCCGGTTGGCGTCCCCGTGACGATGATGTCGCCGGGAACCAGCGTCGTGAAGGTCGAGATGTAGCTGATGAGGTAGCGGAAGCCGAAGATCACGCGCGAGGTGCGGTCGTCCTGCCTGACTTCGCCGTTGACCCGCGTGGTCAAGCGGATATCGGCGATCTGGGCTTCGCTGGTGTAGGGCACGATCCATGGGCCGAGGCTGCCGGTGGAATCGAAGTTCTTGCCCTGGGTGACGTTGAACTTGGCGTGGCGCACCCAGTCGCGGATGGTGCCTTCATTGCACAGCGTGATCGCGGCGATGTGATCGAGCGCGGCGCTTTCCGGAATGTGCCGGCCGGCCTTGCCGATCACCAGCACCAGCTCGCCTTCATAGTCGAGCTGTGGCGAGATGCGGGGGCGCACCACCGGCATGTTGTGGCCGACGAAGGAGCGCGGCACCCGCAGGAACATGCTGGGATATTTCGGCGCGTCCGAGCCGTCCTTGTACTCGGCATTGCGGTCCGGATAGTTGACGCCGATGCAGATGATCTTTTCCGGCGCCGGGATCGGCGGCTGCCAGGCGACCGCGTCCAGCGCGTGGTCGGGCGTGCGCTTGGCGGCATCCTCCACGAGCCTCGTCAGCGCGCCGGCGGCGATCGCCTCACGCAGCGTTGGATACTCTTTGGCGAAGCGCGACGAGAGGTCGACGATGCCGGTGTCGGTGACGGCGCCATATTTCGTGGCGCCGTTGATGGAGTAGGTGGCGAGGCGAGGGGCGGGCATCGGCAATCCATTCATTGGTGTCGTCCCGGCGAAGGCCGGGACCCATACGCCGCGGCCATCGGAATGGGTACGCGGCTAGACGTTCTTTCGGCAACCCTATTCGGTGATTATGGGCCCCGGCCTTCGCCGGGACGACGTGGATGGTGTTCGTTGCATTCTTCTTTAATCCGCAACCAGCACGTCGGCGACGAAGCGCGGCTCGCGCACCGTTTGCCCTGCGAAGGTCGAGCCCTCCTCGAACCAGGAGCGCGGCGCCGGCGCGCCCCACAGCGTCTGGCGGCGCGGATCGCGGAGCGACCAGCGCAGCGGCTCATGGTCGTGATCGCCGGTGAAATAATCGCTGGTGTAGAGCTCGATGCGGTGGCCGTCGGGATCGCGGATGTAGAGGAAGAAGGCGTTGGAGATGCCGTGCCGGCCGGGGCCGCGCTCGATGTTCTTGAGGAAGCCGGAGGAAGCCATCACGTCGCAGAGATGCACGATATTCATCGCGGTCGGTACCCAGTAGGCGATGTGGTGCAGGCGCGGCCCCTTGCCGTTGGTGATGGCGAAGTCGTGGACGTTGCCCTTGCGGTGCATCCAGGCCGCGGCGATGCGGCCGTTGTCGCCGTCCTCCTCGGCATATTCGGTGAGGCGGAAGCCGAGCCGCGCGTAGAAATCGACGGTGTCCTGCACTTCGGCGGCGAACACGTTGAAATGGTCGAGCCGCTGCGGATGGCAGCCCTTGTAGAGGTCGTAGCGCCGCAGCAGATGCGGACGCTTCTCCATCGTGGCGTAGAGCTCGATCTGGAAGCCGAACGGATCGGTGAATTGCAGCGTGCGGCCCTGGAACGGCTGATCGACGAAGGCGTAGGCAACGCCGTTCTCCGAAAAGAAGGCGGCCGCCTTGTCGAGGTCGCCGTCATTGCCGACCTTGAAGCCGAGCCGGTTGCAGGCGGCCTTCGGCGCCTTGCGCAGCACCACCGAGTGATGCTGGTGCTCTTCGCTGGCGCGCAGATAGACCGCCTTGTCGTCGCGATCCTCGATGTGGAGGCCGACTGTCTTTTCGTAGAACGCGGCGCTCTTCTCCAGGTCCGTGACGTCGAGCACGGCATGGCTGCAGCGGATGATGTTGAAGGGCGGATCGAAGACGTGTGTCGGAACGGGCATGGTGTTTCCTCAATTTTGTTCGTCATTCCGGGCTCGCGAAGCGTGAACCCTGAATCTCGAGATTCCCTGGTGCGCAAGGCATCTGTGGTTCGATGCTGCGCATCGCCCCGGAACGACGGCTGGTTAAATTCCCAGTTTCTGAATCTTGTGCGTCCCGCGCGCGAGCGAGACGTGCTTGGTTTCCATGTAGAAATCGAACGAGTAGTCGCCGCCGTCGCGGCCGATGCCCGATGATTTCATGCCGCCGAACGGGGTCGGCAGATGGCGGACGTTTTCCGAGTTGAGCCAGATCATGCCGGCTTCCAGCGCATCCGCCACGCGCAACCCGCGGCCCATGTCGCCGGTCCAGACATAGCCGGTGAGGCCGTATTGGACGCCGTTGGCGATTTCGATGGCGTCAGCCTCGTCCTTGAACGGGATCACGGTCAGGAACGGGCCGAACACTTCTTCCTGCGCGACGCGCATCTTAGAGTTCGCGCCCGTGACCAGCGTCGGCTGCACATAGTGTCCGCCGCCGGGGCCGTCATGCGGCTTGCCGCCGACCGCGATCGTGGCGCCGTCCTTCTTTGCGACGTCGAAATAGCTGCAGACCTTGGCCAGATGCCGCTCATGGATCAGCGGCCCGATCTCGGTGGCGGGATCGAGGGGATGGCCGACCCTGAGCGCCTTCACGCGCGCGGTCAGCTTCTCGATGAACTTGTCGGCGATGCTCTGCTGCACGAGGAGCCGGCTCGACGAGGTGCAGCGCTCGCCATTGAGCGAGTAGATCATGAACACGACGGCATCGAGCGCGCGATCGAGATCGGCATCGTCGAACACGATCACCGGATTCTTGCCGCCGAGCTCAAAATGCACCCGCTTCAGGGTCGGCGCGCCCTGCGCCATGATCGCCGAGCCCGTCGTGCTCTCGCCGACGAAGCCGATCGCCTTGATGGCGGGATGTTCGGTCAGCGCCTTGCCGGCCTCTTCGCCGAAACCGTGCACGGTGTTGAGCACGCCATCGGGCAGGCCGGCCTGCTTTGCGAGCTTGACCAGGAGATCGGCGGTGACCGGCGACCATTCGGCCGGCTTGTGCACCACGGTGCAGCCGGCGGCGAGGGCCGGTGCGATCTTCCAGGTCGAGAGCATGAACGGCGTGTTCCACGGCGTGATCACGCCGACCGGGCCGATCGGCACGCGGGTCGAGATGTTCCAGTGCTCATCCGAGGGCGTGTTGAGGCCGTCGCGCGCCTCAGTGCATTTGTCGGCGAAGAAGCGGAAATTCTCCGCCGCGCGGATCGCGGCCTTGGCCATGAAGCGGTGTGCCTGGCCGGTGTCGATGCATTCGAGCACGGCGATGTCGTCGGCGCGCTCCTCGATTGCGTTGGCGACACGATGCAAGAGCTTGCGGCGCTGCGTCGCCGGCATGTCGCGCCAGGCCTTGAAGGCCTTGGAAGCGGCGGTTGCCGCGCGGTCGATATCCTCGGCATTGCCACGCGCGACGGTTGCCAGCACGGTGCCGTCGATCGGCGATTTTGTCTCGAAGGTCTGGCCGGAGGCCGCCGGGACGACCTTGCCGTCGATCAAATTGCCAATGCCGTCTGCCTTCAACTTGGCGAGCAGGGGGCCGGCGCGATCGCGATTGGCCTGGAACACGTCGGCCGATGATTTCGGAGTGGCTTTATCCATTGACCGTCTCCACCTTCAGTGCGTCGTGGATGTTGTTGCGCTTCCAGCTGGTTTCCTTGTCGTTGATCTGCATGTCGAACGACAAGGCGAATTTGCTCTTTGCAAATACCGGATCAAGATGCGCCGACAGCGCCTTGAAGATGTGCTCGCCGGCTTTCTTGCGGGTGGCGAGATCGCGGCCCTCGCCAAGCCGCAGCACCGTGTCGAGGAAGCCGTAATTCGCGCGACCGTCGGCGATCGCGTAATGCTCGCATCTGATGGCGCGGACGCGGATGCCGCCGAGCGGGAAGATCCCGGTCTCGACTGCGGCCTTGCGTACCAGTTCGACGGTTGCGCCGATGTCGACGAGGCCGTCGAGATTGGCGGAATATTCAAGCGTGAAATGCGGCATGCAGCGCTCCTGCTGAGTGCGGTCAGGCGAAGTAGCAGCTCACGGAACCGTACGGTCCGTAATCGGCCTGAATGGTGTCGCCCTTGCGGGTCTCGATCGGACGGATGAAGGAGCCTGCCAGCACGACCTGTCCGGCCTCCAGCGCCAGCCCGTTCGGGGCGATCTTGTTGGCGAGCCACGCCACCGCGGTCGCCGGATGATTCAACACGCCGGCGGCGAGTCCAGTTTCCTCGAGCCGGCCGTTGCGGAAGCACAGCGCGCCGATCCAGCGCAGATCGGCATCGAGCGGACGGATCGGCCGGCCGCCGAGCACGATGCCGGCATTGGCGGCATTGTCGGCGATGGTGTCGAAGATTTTTCGCGTTGCCTTGGTCTCGGGGTCGACGCGCTCGACCCGGGTATCCAGGATTTCCAGTGCCGGCACCACGAAGTCGGTGGCGTTGAGCACGTCGAACAGCGTGCAGTCCGGTCCAGCCAGACGATGCTTCATCACGAAGGCGAGCTCGGCCTCGACGCGGGTTGCGATGAAGCGGTCGGTCGGCACCAGGCCGCCATCGGCAAAGAACATGTCGTCGAGCAGGATGCCGGAATCGGGCTCGTCGATATTGAGCGCGCTTTGCATCGCCTTCGAGGTCAGGCCGATCTTGTGGCCCTTGACGACGCGGTCCTGCGCCACCTTCATCTCGACCCAGGCCTTCTGAATCGCGTAGGCGTCTTCGAGGGTGATACGGGGGTATTCCAGCGACAGCTGGCGGATTTGCTTGCGGGTCTTTTCCGCAGTGTCGAGCCGTTCGGCGGCAGCGCGGATATCGTCCTTGGAGAGGGCCATGCGTGATACACAAAAGTGGGTGTTGGGGAGATGATTAACATGTTAAATGAATTCCCGCAAACTGAATCGGGGCATGCTGCAACGCAAAAGATCGTTGTGGTGGATTGAGCGATGGCGCGAAAAAATAACGACACGCGGTCAGGGCAGGGTGACGAAGGATCGCCGCGCCGCACGCCGATGCGCGAGTTCTCGCGCTCGCTGCCGATGTCGCTGCTCCGCGCCCGCGAAGCGGTGATGCGGCAATTCCGTCCGTCGCTGCGCAATCACGGGCTGACCGAGCAGCAGTGGCGGATCCTGCGGGCGCTCACCGCGGTCGACGAGATCGAGGTCACCGAGCTCGCCCGCATGGCGTTTCTGCTCGGCCCGAGCCTGTCGCGCATCCTGCGCGATCTCGAGGCCCGCCAGTTGATCGAGCGCAAGGCGGCGGAGACCGACGCAAGGCGCGCGGTCGTCTCGATCTCCGCCAAGGGGTTGAAGCTGATCGAGGCGGTGGCGCCGACCTCGGAGGTGATATACGCCGCCATCACCAGGCGCTATGGCGCGCGCAAGCTTGCGGAATTGCAGGAGATGCTGGGCGCGCTGGAGGCAAGCCTTGCCGGAATGAGCTCCACGGATGACGTCGAGGCCGAGGCTGACGAGTAGCCGGCAATTTGCGCGATGGCGTGCGGCAGTGCCGGTCAGGCCATGTAGGGAACGCGCGAAATCACGTTGATGGCGCGGAATTCGGCGATCCAGCCCGCAACCTTCGAGTGGGACCACTCGATATGCCGGCGCAAGGTCGCGGCCGCCGTGTCGCCGTCGCGCGCGCGCAAGGCTTCAATGATCACCAGATGCTCGTCCATGAAGGAATCGATCTGCGGCGCGGTCAGGGCGACCTGAATGTGCTTGCCGATCACGAAAGCGCAGTGGGTGCGCTTGAGGGCTTCGAGCATCTCGCGATTGACGCCGTAACCCAGGCACTGGATATGGAGATCACCCTCGATCTCGTCGAGCTCGCCGACACCGACGCGGTCGCGGTATTGGATCCCCTCGCGCAGCCGCTCGGCCATGCGGTCGAGCAGCGCCGCCGGTATCTTCGCAGCAGCGGATTTCAGCAGCAGCGGCTCCAGCGTCGCGCGCATCTCGAAGATGTCGCGGACGCGATCCTCATCCAACGGCACCACGTACCAGTGGGCCTTGGCGCCTTTCTCCAGGATTCCGATCGCCTGCGCTCGCAGCAGCAAATTGCGCGCAACGGTGCGCCCGACCCGGAAATGCCGCGCCAGTGCGAGCTCGCTGACGCGGAAGCGTCCGAACAGCGAGCGGTAGATGATCTCGCGTTCGAGCTTGTAATAGAGTGCGTCCCAGGCGTCGCTGCGCACCGCCTCGACCGGCCCGTCGGTCAGCCCCAGCATCTCCGGCGTGATCGGGACGCGCCGTGGTTCGACCTGGCGCTTGCCGGCGATGACGCCGCGGCCGTCGAACCGGCGCACCAGGCCGATCAGCTCGAGCTGCTCGAAGGCCTGCCGCACCGGGGAGCGGCTGGAGCCGAACAAGGTAGCGATCGCCGATTCGGACATGACGGTGCCGGGTGGAACGTCACCGGTCCGGATGCGCTTGGCCAATGCGGCCTTGATCAGCGCATAGGCCGGCTGTTTCCGTCTGGTCTGCGATTTCGCTCTTGGCATCGACATGGATGGGTGCTCGGCCGCCACACTAACACGTGATCGCGTCGCGGTCGCTCGCAACAGGCATTTACGCACCGCCTGTGCCGAACTTTTGACCATTGCGTGCAATGTACAATCATGGTTAGCTGGCCCATACGCTTGGATTTGATGATCGCCGTTGCACGTCGAGTGCGCTGCAGCGGCGCTGATGTTTGTTCGTCACGCTGCGAGTGCTGTGGACAGGGCAACGAGTCTACGCGTCCAGCTCGTCTCAACGCAGCCGACATTAAAGTTCGGCGCAATACAGGGAGGATTGAATGAAACTGACGAGGCGTGAGTTTTCCGCCGGTTTGGCGGCAGGTCTCGCTGCTCCCGCGCTGATGCGGAGCGCTTGGGCGCAGGGCGCGACCATCAAGATCGGCATGTGCGTGCCGGTGACCGGACCGGCCGCGGAGCAGGGGCTGTGGGCGCAGAACGGCGCCAAGCTGGCGCTGGCCGCGGTCAACAAGGCCGGCGGCGTGCTCGGCAAGCAGGTCGAACTCGTCATCGAGGATGATCAGACCACCAATCCGGGCATTGTGCTGGCCTTCTCCAAGCTTGCCGCGCAATCCGACATCGTCGCCTTCCTCGGCTCGATCCGCTCGACCCAGGTGCAGGCGATGGCGCCCGACGTGATCAAGGTCGGCAAGCCGGTGATGATCGGGGGCACCAATCCCGACCTCACCCATTCCGGCAATCCGTGGCTGTTCCGCTTCCGTCCGAACGACAATTATTCCGGCCGCGTGATCGCCGATTTCGGCGTCAACACGCTGGGCAAGAAGAAATGGGCGATCGTCCATTCCACCGATGCCTTCGGTACTGCGGGCGGCAAGGCGCTGTCAGAAGCGCTGAGCAAGCTCGGCTCGCCGCCGGTGCTCGACCAGGGCTATGCCAACCAGAGCCAGGACTTCACCCCTGTGGTGCTGGCGGTGAAGCAGTCCGGCGCCGATGTGCTCGGCACCTACTTCACCTTCGAGAACGACCTCGGCATCTTTGCCCGGCAGCTGCGCCAGCTCGGCGTCAATATCCCCTGGGTCGGCTCGCCCTCGGTGGTGGCGGTCTCCTCGACCAAGCTCGCCGGCCCCGCGCTGTTCGGTACCTTCGGGGTCGCCGACTTCGCCGAAGACTCAAGCGACGCCGCAAAGACGTTCGGCAAGGCCTATCGCGATGCCTACAAGACCGCGCCCGACAACCAGAGCGCCTGGCCTTACGACGCGATCACCATCCTGTCGGCCGCGATCAACAAGGCCGGCTCGACCGATCCGAACAAGGTCCGCGATGCCATCCTGGCGACGCAGAAATTCGCCGGTGCCGAAGGCGAATATAATTTCGACAAGAACGGCGACGGTCTGCACGGCTACAACGTCGTGAAGAACGAGAAGGGCGCGATCGTCTACGACAAGCACATCGACTTCAACGATTGATTGCGGATCGGCCTCTCCGGTGAACCCGGCGAGGCCGTTCTCCCGCGCACTCTGTTCTGATCGGGCGCTGTCATGGATCTGGTCCTACAACTTCTGTTCACGGGCATCGGCATCGGCGCGGTCTACGCGCTGGTTGCGCTCGGCTTCGTGCTGATCTTCCGCGCCACCAATGTGGTGAACTTCGCGCAAGGCGAATTTTCGATGGTCGCCGCCTATCTGATGGTGGTGTTCTCGGTCGATCTCGGCTGGCCTTACTGGTTGTCGTTCCTGATCGCGCTCGCCGGCATGGCGCTGTTCGGCGTGATCTTCAACCTCGGCGTCTATTATCCGCTGCGCCACCGCACCTATCTGCCTGTCATCATCGCCACCATCGGCGCCTCGATCCTGCTTTCGAACTCGGTGCTCGCGATCTACGGCCCGCAGCCGCAGGTGCTGCAGGGCTGGTTCGATACGCCCGGCATCCAGCTCGGCCCGGTCTATCTCGACAGCCAGTACCTGTTGATTATCGGCGTCACGATCCTGCTGGTGCTGTTCAATTTCTGGTTCTTCGAGAAGACGCTGCTCGGCAAGAAGCTGCAGGCGACCTCGCAGGACAAGGAGATGGCCTCGCTGCTCGGCATTTCCGTCTCCACCATGATCATGATTACCTTCATCTATTCGGCCGTGCTCGGCGGTCTCGCCGGCATCCTGGTGGCGCCGGTGCTGTTCGTCTCGATCCAGATGGGTTCGACGATTGCGCTGAAGGCGTTTGCCGCGACCATCATCGGCGGCTTCGGCGATGTCGCCGGCGCCATCGTCGGTGGGCTGGCGCTCGGCGTGATCGAGACGTTCGGCGCCGCCTACATCTCGGTGCCGTACAAGGACGGCTTTGCCTTCCTGGTGCTGATCGCCTTCCTGGTGTTCCGGCCGCAGGGCATCTTCGGCGAACGTGTCGCGGAGAAAGCATGAGCGCCAGCGACAACATGATCCCGGCGCCGGCCGTGCGCTCGAAGCCACTGATCGTCCGTCATCTGCCGTATTTCATCGGCGCCGCCGTGCTGGTGGCGCTCGCGGCCAGCATGCGGTTCGACGGTTACATCCTCAACATCCTGCTGCAGGCCACGACCTTCTCGATCGCGGTGTTCGGGCTTTCGGTCGTGCTCGGCCTGTGCGGCCAGATCAACCTGGCGCAGGCCGCATTCTTCGGCTTCGGCGCTTATGCGGTCGGTCTCGGGACCGCCGACCTGCACCTGAACTTCTGGCTCTGCCTGGTTGCGGCCTGCATCATCACGCCGGTCGCCGGCGCGTTCCTCGGCATGTCGACGCTGAGGCTGGGCGGGCACTACCTTGCCATGGTGACGATCTCGTTCCAGCAGATCGTCACGCTGGTGATGATCAATGCCATCGGCCTGACCCACGGGCCGGACGGCGTCGCCAATATTCGCCGGTCCGAGTTGTTCCAGTCGTCGCAGAGCTATCTCGCCTTCTGCGTCGCGATGCTCGCGATCGTCGGCTATCTGGTCTGGCATCTGCCTGACACCAAGCTCGGCCGCGCCATGCGCGCGGTGCGCGACAATGAGCTCGCGGCCGGCGTCAACGGCATCGACGTGTTCCGCACCAAGATCTACGCCTTCGGTCTCTGCGCGCTGCTCGGCGGCCTGGCCGGCGGCCTGTTCGCCGGCGGCTTCGCCTATGTCAGCCCGGACCAGTTCTCGTTCGCGGAATCGATCGTGTTCCTGACCATGTCGCTGCTCGGCGGCGTGGCCTCGCCGATCGGCTCGGTGATCGGCACCGGGCTGTTGATCCTGATCCCGGAATGGCTGCGCTTTCTGAAGAGCGTGCCCGGACTTTATCTGGCGATCTACGGCCTGTCGGTGATCCTGATCATCCGCTTCATGCCCGACGGCATCTGGGGCTTTGTGTCCGATGCCTTCACGCGCTTGCGGGCGCACGCCAAGGCGCCGCCGGCTGCGGCTGCCTTGCAGCTGAGGCCCGCGACCACGGGTGGTGACATCGTGCTCGAGGTGACCGGGCTCTCGAAGCATTTCGGCGGCCTCAAGGCGGTCGATGGCGTCGACATCGCGGTGAAGCGCGGCGGCGTGCATGCGCTGATCGGGCCCAACGGCTCCGGCAAGACCACGACGCTGAACGTGCTGTCCGGCCTCTACAAGGCGACCGCGGGCAAGATCGTGCTCGACGGCACCGACATCACCAATATGGCGCCGCATCAGCGCACGGCGGCGGGGCTCGGACGCACCTTCCAGAACATCCGCCTGTTCCGCTCGATGACGGCGCTGGAGAATGTCGAGATCGGCGCCGAGCGTCCCGGCAACACCATGATCGGGAAGGGCGAGGACGCGCTGACCGAGCGGGCGATGGAAGCATTGACCTTCGTCGGCCTCGGCAATCGCGCCAACGAGCTGATCTCGAGCTTCTCCTACGGCCACCAGCGCCTGATCGAGATCGCGCGGGCGCTGGCGTCGAACCCGACGCTGCTGCTGCTCGACGAGCCGGCCGCTGGCCTCAACTCGACCGAGAAGCTCGAGCTGCACGAGCTGCTGAAGCGCATCGCAGCGCAAGGCCTCACCATCCTGATCATCGATCATGACATGACGCTGGTCTCGGAAGCCGCCCAGCACATCACCGTGCTGAACTTCGGACGCCGCATCGCGGACGGCGAGTCGATGGCGGTGCTGCGCCATCCCGACGTCGTCTCCGCCTATCTCGGGAGCGGATGATGCCGCTGCTCGAAATCCGCAATCTCGTGGTCCGCTACGGCGAGATCGAGGCGCTGCGCGGCGTCACCATCGCCGTGGAGCAGGGGCAGGTGGTCACGCTGCTGGGCGCCAACGGCGCCGGCAAGTCGACCACGCTGCGTGCGATCTCAGGTCTCGCCAAGCCCGCCTCCGGCGACATCATGTTCGACGGTCACTCGATCGCCGGCCTCGGGCCGGAAGCGATCGTGCGGCTCGGCATCTCGCATGTGCCGGAAGGCCGCCGCGTATTCCCGGGCCTCACCGTGAAAGAGAACATCATGCTCGGCGCGTCGAACCGGAAGGTATCGGCGTCGCAGATCTCGCGCGAGGCCGACGCGATGTTCGACCTGTTTCCGGACATCCGCGCCTTTTCCAACGCGCTCGGCTGGACATTGTCCGGCGGCCAGCTGCAGATGGTCGCGGTGGCGCGCGGCCTGATGGCCAAGCCGCGATTGTTGCTACTGGACGAGCCCTCGCTCGGGCTGGCGCCTGTCATCGTGCAGGCGGTGTTCCGCATCATTTCGCAGATCAGGAAGGACACCACGGTCTTGCTCGTCGAGCAAAATGCGCGCATGGGACTTTCAGTCGCCGATCACGGTTTTGTCCTCGAGACCGGGCGGATCGTGCTGGGCGGCAAGCCCGACGAATTGTGGGGCAACGAAGCCATCGCCGCGGCCTATCTCGGCGGCCACGCCAAAACCCACGCCTAATCCAGCGAGCTATTCCTTCATGGTCACCATCAAGGTCGATAACCTCATCAACTTCGTCTCCGAGGTGTTTTCGCATTCGGAGTCCGCTCCGGACGAGGCGAAGCGCATCGCGACTTACCTGACGACGGCAAACCTCACCGGCCACGACAGCCATGGCGTGATCCGTGTGCCGGTCTATGTCAGGTGGAAGAAGATGGGCTCGATCGTGCCGAACCAGACCCCCGAGGTCGTGGTCGACACGGCCTCGCTTGCGGTGGTCGACGGCAAGTTCGGCTATGGCCAGACCGTCACGCCGATCGCGGTCAAGCTCGGCATCGAGAAATGCAAGACGGCAGGCCTCGCCGCGGTCGCGCTGCGCAACTCCGGCCATCTCGGCCGCGTCGGCGACTGGGCCGAAATGGCCGCCGCCGAAGGTCTCGTCTCGATCCATTTCGTGACTGCGGCCGGCTCGCTGCTGGTCGCGCCTTACGGTGGCGTCGAGAAGCGGCTGTCGACCGCGCCATATTGCGTCGGCATTCCGCGCCAGGGCCAGGATCCGATCGTGCTCGATTTCGCCACCTCCGTTGTCGCGGAAGGCAAGGTGCTGGTGGCGAGCCGCGGCGGCAAGAAGCTGCCGTATGGCGCGCTGGTCGATGCCGACGGCACGCTGAGCGAGGACGCGCACGTGCTGTATGGTCCGTTCACGCCCGATGGACCGCGCGACCACACCAAGGGAACCGGTGCGATCCGCGCCTTCGGCGATCACAAGGGCTCAGGCCTTGCCTTCATCTGCGAGCTGCTCGGCGGCGCGCTGACCGGCACCGGCGCGACGTCGTCGGACCGGCGCTTCGCCAACGGCATGATGGCGTTCTACATCGATCCCAAGGTGATTGACACCAGCAACTTCTTTGATGGCGAGATCACCCGCTACACCGATTTCATCCGCGCCACCAAGCCGATCGCGGGTACAGAGTCTGTGCTGGTTCCGGGCGATCCCGAGCGGAAAACCCGCGCCGACCGCACCAAAAACGGCATCCCCTTGCCTGACGACACCTGGGCGGCGATAGTGAACACCGCGCGCGAAGTCGGCGTCAGCGAAGTCTCGATCCAGCGGGCGACCAGCTGAGGTCCGCCCTCCAAGAAACCTGAAGAAACACAAAGGAAACGTGATCAATGGCAAACAAGGTCAAGCAGGTCTGGGCATCGGGCAAGGCCGTGGTGAACGCGTGGCTCGCGATCCCCTCCGGGTTTTCCGCCGAAGTTATCGCGCAGTGCGGCTTCGACAGCGTCACCGTCGACATGCAGCACGGCGTGCAGGATTATCTCTCGATGGTGCAGTGCTTCCAGTCGATGCATGCCCATCCGGTGACGCCGATGGTCCGCGTGCCCTGGAATGAGCCGGGCATCATCGGCAAGGTGCTGGATGGCGGCGCTTATGGCGTGATCTGTCCGATGGTCAACACGCCGCAGGAAGCCAAGAACCTCGTCTCCTATGCGAAGTATCCGCCGAAGGGCGTGCGCTCCAATGGCCCGATCCGCGCCGGCATGTATGGCTCGGCCGGCACCTATCAGCAGACCGCCAACGACGAGATCGTGCTGCTGCCCATGATGGAGACCAAGACCGCGGTCGAGAACATGGAGGCGATCCTCGATGTCGAGGGCATCGACGGCGTCTAT
Organism: Bradyrhizobium sp. th-b2; assembly: GCF_000426785.1. NCBI lineage: Bacteria > Pseudomonadati > Pseudomonadota > Alphaproteobacteria > Hyphomicrobiales > Nitrobacteraceae > Bradyrhizobium > Bradyrhizobium sp. th-b2. Next base: position 131,003 of record NZ_AUGA01000024.1, on the reverse strand, counting down.
ATCGGCCCGTCCGATCTCGGCTTCTCCTATGGTCTGGTGCCGAAGCTCGATCGCGACGAGCCCGAGATCCTCAAGATCTACGAGAAGATCATCAAGGAATGCGGCAAGCGCGGCCTCAACCCGGGCATCCATTGCTCCGGCGCCGAGGGCGCGGTGCGCGCGATCAACATGGGCTTCAAGCTCGTGACGCTGTCGAACGAAGTCGGGTTGATGCAGACCTACGCCAAGATGCAGGTCAACGCGACCCGCGAGAAGTCCGGCGGCAAGGCGTAACTCGATCCTCGCCCTCTCCCCGTTCTTCACGGGGAGAGGGTTGGGGTGAGGGGCTTCTATCCGGGTTGGAATTGACATTGTGCCTTGCCCCTCACCCGGATCGCTGACGCGATCCGACCTCTCCGCGCAAAAGGGCGGGGAGAGGTGAAGAACTCCGAAGGAGAACTCCCATGGCCTCGGCACAAGTGATCCGCCTGCACGCCGACGACAGCGTCCTGATCGCACGCGCGAGCCTGCCGCCGGGGCTCGAGGTGGCCGACGGTGTCACCACGGTCGACCGCATTCCGGCCGGCCACAAGGTCGCGATCAAGCCGATCGCGACAGGCGAGCCGATCAGGCGCTACGGCCAGATCATCGGCTTTGCGACGCAACCGATTGCGCCCGGCCAGCACGTGCATACGCAGAACTGCGGCATGGGCGATTTCGCCAAGGACTATGCCTATGGCGTCGACGTCAAGCCGGTGCCGAATTTCGATCTGCCGGCGACCTTCGAGGGTATCCGCCGCGCTGACGGCCGCGTCGCCACGCGCAACTATATCGGCATCCTCACCTCGGTGAACTGCAGCGCCCATGTCGCCGGCATCGTCGCCGACATGTTCAAGAAGAATCCGTTCACCGGCGACAACCCACTCGCCGAGTTCCCGAATGTCGATGGCGTCGTCGCACTGACCCACAAGACCGGCTGCGGCATGACGCAGGACGAGCCCTTGGCGCTGCTCCGCCGCACGCTCGGCGGCTATGCGCGGCACGTCAACTTCTCCAACGTCATCGTGCTCGGCCTCGGCTGCGAGGTGAACCAGATCGGCGGGTTGATGCAGGAGCAGAAGCTCGCCGGCCGGCTGCGCGCGATGGACATCCAGGAGGTCGGCGGTACGCGCAAGACGGTGGAAGCCGGCGTTGCCTTCGTCAAGGAGGCGCTCACCGATGCCAACAAGGTCAAGCGCGAGGCGGTGCCGGCGAGCGAGTTGACCGTGGCGCTGCAATGCGGCGGCTCGGATGGTTACTCCGGCGTGTCGGCCAATCCGGCGCTCGGCGCCGCGAGCGACCTGCTGGTCCGTCACGGCGGCACGGTGATCCTGTCTGAGACACCCGAGACCTATGGAGCCGAGCATCTGTTGACCCGCCGCGCCGTCAGCCGCGAGGTCGGCGAGAAGCTGGTCGGCCTGATGCGCTGGTGGGAGGAATACACCCAGCGCGAGGGTGCCGAAATGAACGCCAATCCGAGCCCAGGCAACAAGGCCGGCGGCCTCACCACCATCCTGGAGAAGTCGCTCGGTGCGATGGCCAAGGCCGGCAGCACCAACCTCGTCGACGTCCTGCACTATGCCGAGCCCGTTACCAAGAAGGGCTTTGTGTTCATGGACACGCCCGGTTACGACCCGGTCGCCGCGACCGGACAGGTCGCCGGCGGCGCCAACCTCGTCTGCTTCACCACCGGCCGCGGCAGCGTGTTCGGCTGCAAGCCGGCACCGTCGATCAAGCTTGCGACCAACACGCCGATGTACAAGCGGATGGAAGACGACATGGACGTCAATTGCGGCACCATCCTCGACGGCGAGGAGAGCGTGCAGGAATGCGGCCAGCGCATCTTCGACTTGATCCTCAAGACCGCCTCGGGCCAGCCGACCAAGAGCGAGAGTTTTGATTTCGGCGGCGCCGAGTTCGCGCCCTGGGTACTCGGCGCGACGATGTAGGAGCGGAGCAAGCATGCGCGGGCGTCGGTTCGGAACGATTGGATGCCTCGCATTTCTGGCGGCCTTGAGTGTTGGCGTCGGTTCGGCTGACGCCGCAAACATTGTGGCGCTTGGCGCGAGCAATACCTACGGCAAGGGCGTGGCGCGCAACCTGGCCTATCCCGCGCAGCTCGAGGCGATCTTGCGGGCGAAGGGATTGAACGTCCGTGTCGTGAACGCCGGCATCAATGGCGACACCACGGAAGGAATGCTGCAACGCCTGGACCGGGCTGTGCCGAACGGCACCAGTGCGGTTATCTTGCAGCCGGGCGGCAATGATCGGCGCAAGGGCAGCCCTGACCGGACAGCCGATATTCAAAGTCGCCTCAGCGCCCGTGGCATCGCGGTGATCATGCTCCCCAACGGGATGTTGAGCGGACTCCCCCATCAGCCCGATGGCCAGCATTTGACCCCCGAGGGCTATCATATGCTCGCCCAGTCGCTCGCCTCGCAGGCGTCTGGGGCGATCGGCCGTTAGCCATTGAGGGTCAGCAGCCGCGCCAAATTGCTGACGTCGGGACAACGCGCGGGTATTTCCTGGGCAATCGCTGCCCGTTGTTAGTGCTTGATGTCGACCGGAACCAGTGTTCTGCTCAAAAAAGCTGCTGGAGTCCTCGGTCCGTGTCGATCTTCGTCGCACTGCATCACGTCACGCACTACAAATACGATCGGCCGATCGATCTCGGGCCTCAGACCATTCGGCTCCGGCCCGCGCCGCATACCCGCACGCCGATCCTGAGCTACTCACTCAAGGTTTCGCCCGCCAACCACTTCGTGAACTGGCAGCAGGATCCGCAGGGCAACTGGCTGGCGCGCTACGTCTTTCCGGAGAAGACGACCGAGCTCAAGGTCGAGGTCGACTTCACCGCGCAGATGACGGTGGTCAATCCGTTCGACTTCTTCGTCGAGCCCTATGCCAGCAGCTTTCCGTTCGAATACGACGGCGATCTCAAGATCGAGCTCGCGCCCTATCTGGAAACGGACGAGCCCGGGCCGTTGCTCGCCGCTTACCTGAAGGACATTCCGCGCAACGCCGACAGCACCGTCAATTTCCTGGTCGAGCTGAACGCGCAGCTGCAGAAGAAAATCAGCTACGTGATCCGGATGGAGGCCGGCATCCAGACGCCGGAGGAGACGCTTGCCGCCGGCTCCGGCTCCTGCCGCGACTCGGCATGGCTCTTCATCCAGGCGCTGCGCCATCTCGGGCTCGCTGCGCGTTTCGTCTCCGGCTATCTCATCCAGATCCGGCCGGACATCGATCCGATCGAAGGGCCGCGCGAGGTCGAGAGCGATTTCACCGACCTGCACGCTTGGGCCGAGGTCTATCTGCCGGGCGCGGGCTGGATCGGCTTCGACGTCACCTCCGGTATGCTGACCGGCGAGGGACATATTCCGGTCTGCGCCACGCCGCATTACCGCTCGGCCGCGCCGGTGACCGGCACCGCGGGTATTGCCAATACCGAGTTCGGCTTCGAGATGACCGTCAAGCGGATCCGCGAGGCGCCACGGATCACGAGGCCGTTTTCGGATGAGTCCTGGGCGCGGCTCGACAGGCTCGGCGAGCAGGTCGATGCCGACCTGACGAAGGACGATGTGCGGCTAACCATGGGCGGCGAGCCGACATTTGTTTCGGTCGACGATCCGGAAGCGCCGGAGTGGAATGTCGCCGCGGTCGGCCCGACCAAGCGCGCGCTCGCCGACGAATTGATCCGCAAGCTGCGCACCCGCTTCGCGCCCGGTGGCCTGCTGCATTACGGCCAGGGCAAATGGTATCCCGGCGAGAGCCTGCCGCGCTGGGCGTTCGGCCTTTACTGGCGCAAGGACGGCAAGCCGATCTGGAACAATGCCGATCTGATTTTTTCAGTCGAGAATCCGCGCAAGGCTGAGATCGCCGACGCGGAGCGCTTCGCAATCGGCATCGCCGCGCGGCTTGGCCTGAAGGCGGACTACGTCATGCCGGCCTTTGAGGACACTGCGTTCTGGCTCGAGCGCGAGGCAGGCCTGCCGGCCAATGTGAGCCCGGCCAACTCCAAATTGGCCGATCCGGAAGAGCGCGCACGGATCGCGCGGGTGTTTGACGAGGGGCTGACGTCACCGAAGGGCTTTGCGCTGCCGATCCAGCGCTGGTCTCCGCTCGGCGATCGCGTGCCGGCGCGCTGGCGCAGCGAGCGCTGGAAGATCCGGCGCAGCCACCTGTTCCTCTTTCCGGGCGATTCCCCGCTGGGCTTGCGCCTTCCCATCGGCTCGCTGGAACACGTCCCGCCCGAGGATTTTCCCTATGTCGTCGAGCAGGACCCGATGGCACCACGCGATGCACTGGGGGAGATCGATCCGGAGCTGAAGCAGGCGCTCAAAGACATTGAAGAGCCGCTGCCGGTGCGCACCGCGATGTCGATCGAGGTGCGCGACGGCGTGCTGTGCGCCTTCATGCCGCCGGTCGAGAAGGTCGACGACTATCTCGAGCTGATCGCCGCGATCGAAGCCGCCGCCGAGGAACTGCAACTCCAAGTCCACGTCGAGGGCTACGCGCCGCCGTTCGATCCGCGCATCGAGGTGATCAAGGTGACGCCCGACCCCGGCGTGATCGAGATCAACGTGCAGCCGGCGCAAAGCTGGCGCGAGGCCGTCGATATCACCCTCGGCCTTTATGAAGACTCCGCGAAGACGCGGCTCGGGGCCAACCGTTTCCTGATCGATGGCCGCCACACCGGCACCGGCGGCGGCAACCACATCGTGGTCGGCGGCAGCAAGCCTGAGGACTCGCCGTTCCTGCGCCGGCCGGATCTGCTGAAGAGCCTCGTGCTGTACTGGCAGCGGCATCCGTCGCTGTCCTATTTGTTCTCCGGCATGTTCATCGGCCCGACCAGCCAGGCGCCGCGCATCGACGAGGCGCGGCATGATGGGCTCTATGAGCTCGAGATCGCGCTGTCGCACGTGCCGCCCGCGGGCATGGACGCGCCGCTGTGGCTGGTCGACCGCCTGTTCCGGCACATCCTGGTCGACATCACCGGCAACACCCATCGCGCGGAAATCTGCATCGACAAGCTCTATTCGCCCGATGGTCCGACCGGCCGGCTCGGCCTGGTCGAATTCCGCGCGCTCGAAATGCCGCCCGATCCGCGGATGTCGCTGGCGCAGCAGCTTCTGATCCGCGCGCTGATCGCCAAGCTGTGGCGCGAGCCGCAGCAAGGCAAATTCGTGCGCTGGGGCACCGCGCTGCATGACCGCTTCATGCTGCCGCATTTTCTCTGGGAGGATTTCCTCGGCGTGCTCGCCGAGCTCAAGCAGTCAGGCTACGACGTCGAGCCGGAATGGTATCAGGCGCAGCTTGAATTCCGTTTCCCCGTCTTCGGCCGCGTCCATCACGGCGGCGTCGGCCTGGAGTTACGGCAGGCGCTCGAGCCCTGGCACGTGCTCGGCGAGGAGGGCACTGCGGGCGGCACCGTGCGCTACGTCGATTCCTCGGTCGAGCGTCTGCAGGTGAAGGCGACCGGATTCGTCGAGGGCCGCCACGTCATCACCTGCAACGGCAGGCGGATGCCGATGACCGAGACCGGCCGCGCCGGCGAGGCGGTCGCCGGCGTCCGCTTCAAGGCCTGGCAGCCGGCCTCCGGGCTGCATCCGACCATTCCGGTGCACGCGCCGCTGACGTTTGATCTGATCGATACCTGGAACGGCCGCTCGCTCGGCGGCTGCGTCTATCACGTCGCCCATCCCGGCGGCCGCAACTACGAGACCAAGCCGGTCAATTCATACGAGGCCGAGGCGCGGCGGCTGGCGCGCTTCCAGGATCATGGCCATACCCCCGGCAGGATCGAGACACCGCCGGAGGAACGCACAATTGAGTTTCCCTTGACCCTCGACTTGCGGTCGCTGCTCCTGCACTAATTGTGTCAAGGGGAAGTGGAATGACCGCATCGGGTGGGCAAGGCAGCAGTCAGGAGAGCAGGGCCCGTCCCGGTCAGCGCCGGATGGCGCAGTGGACCCGTGACTATGTCCGGCTGCCCGGCATTCCCGACGAATATATTGCCGAGAACGGCGCACCGCGGCCGGTCTGGGCCCGCTTCTTCGATGCCTTTGCCGCGCTGTCGCCGGCCGATATCGAGCGCCGCTTTGCCTCCGCCGATCGTCATCTGCGCGAGGCTGGCGTCACCTATCGCGCGCCCGGCGACACTTCCGACCGGATCTGGCCACTCAGCCATCTGCCGCTGATCATCGACGCGGCCGACTGGCGGCAGCTCGCCGCCGGCGTCGCACAGCGCGCACAGCTTCTGGAAATGGTGCTGCGGGATCTCTACGGCGAAGGCCGCCTCGTCGCCGATGGCGCGATTCCTGCGGCGGCGATCGCCGGCAGCAGCGAATATCTGCGCGCGGTCAGCGGTATCAAGCCGCCCGGTGGCCGCTATCTGCATCTCTATGCCGCCGACATCGGCCGCGGGCCTGATGGCCGCTGGTGGGTGCTCGGCGATCGCACCCAGGCGCCGTCGGGCGCCGGCTATGCGCTGGAAAACCGCCTGGTGCTGTCGCGCGCGTTTTCCAATCTCTACAAGTCGATGAATGTCGAGCGCGTCGCGCCGTTCTTCGAGGCCTTCCGCGATTCGCTTCGCGCCAGCGCCGACCGCGACGAACCGCGGATCGGCCTGCTGACGCCGGGCGCCTTCAGCGAGACCTATTTCGAGCATGCCACGCTCGCGCGCTATCTCGGCTTCCTGCTGGTCGAGGGTGACGATCTCGCGGTCTCCGGCGACCGCATCCACATCCGCACCGTCGCCGGGCTGAAGCGGCTCGACGTGCTGCTGCGCCGGGTCGATTCCAACATGCTCGATCCGCTCGAGCTCGACGCGTCCTCCTATCTCGGCGTGCCCGGCCTCGTCGAGGTCCTGCGCAAGGGCGGTGTCGTGGTCGCCAACACGCCGGGCTCGGGCGTGCTGGAGGCGCGGGCGCTGCTCGGCTTCCTGCCCAATCTCTGCCGCCGTCTGCTCTCCGAAGACCTGATGATGCCGCACATCGCGACCTGGTGGTGCGGCCAGAAGTCCGCCCGCGAAGAGGTGCTGTCGCGGCTCGACGAATTCGCGATCGAGGGCGCCTATGGCCGTGGCGTTCCGGATTTTCCCGGCCACGGGCCGGTGCTCCCCGGCGAATTGTCGGCGGCGGACCGCGATCGCCTGAAGGACGCGATCAGCCATCGCGGCATCGACTATGCCGGCCAGGAACTGGTGCGGCTGTCGACCACGCCGGTGTGGGAAAACGGCCGCATCGCGCCGCGCCCGTTCGTGCTGCGGGTGTTCGCGGCGGCGACGCCGAACGGCTGGACCGTGTTGCCCGGCGGCTTCTGCCGGATTGCCGATCGGGCGGATGCGCGCGCGGTGTCGATGGGCGATGGCGCGGTGTCCGCCGACGTCTGGGTGGTCTCCGACAAGGCGGTCGCGACCTCGACCTTGCTGCCGGCGGTCGACACCGTGCGTATCCGCCGCATTGCCGGCGTGCTGCCGAGCCGCGCCGCCGACAATCTGTTCTGGCTCGGCCGCTATCTGGAGCGTGCCGAGGCCACCATCCGGCTGATCCGCGCGCTGTGCACGCCGCTGCGCGATCCGGCGCGGGCGAACTCGACCGGCACCGCACCGGCGATGCATTCGACCGAGCGCATCCAGCGCATGCTGGTCGCCTGGGGCGCGGCCTCGCAGACCGCGCGCGCCAATCCCGCCAAGGTCGCGCTCGAGGCGTTGCAGAACGAGGAGAAGTTCGGCTCGGCGCTGTCGCTGGTGCGATCGGCGCAACGTACTGCGACCTCGCTCCGCGAGCGGCTGTCGCCGGATGCCTGGCAGGTCATCACCGAGATGGCCGAGCGGCTCGCGATCGAGGTGCATGACGACGACGGCGTCGTCAGCGCCGCTGAGCTGACGTTGCAGGAGCTCGCAAGCTTCGCCGGCCTCGCGCAGGAGAACATGAACCGCGCCGCCGGCTGGCGCTTCCTCGAGATGGGCCGGCGCGCCGAGCGCGCCATCAACACCACGCGCTTCGCCCGCCAGTTCGCCTATGACGAAGCCGGCGACGAGGATCTCGACGTCCTGCTCACGCTGGTCGACTGCCAGATCACCTACCGCTCGCGCTATCTGGTGCAGCCGCTGCTCACGCCGGTGCGGGATCTCGCGGTGCTCGACCCCTACAATCCGCGCTCGGTTGCATTCCAGGTCGCCGCGCTGAACGAGCATATCGCGGCGCTGCCGAGCCTCAAGGAGCACGGCCTGATCGAGCGGCCGCAGCGGCTCGCGGTCACGGTCGAAGCGATGTTGACGACGGCCGAAGCGGCCAGCCTCGACGTCAAGACGCTGTTCGCGCTGGAGCAGGATCTGCTCAGCATCGCCGATGCGGTCGGGCTGCATTATTTCCCGCATGGACCGAACGCCAGCCGGCCGGAGAAGCTCACGGGGCTGGCGTGATCTACGACATCCGTCACGTCACGACATACAGCTACGAGACCCAGGTCAGCTTCGCGCGCTGCTCGCTGCGGCTGGAGCCGATCAGCGGCGACGGGCAACAGCTGATCTCGCATTCGGTCGATATCCGCCCCAAGCCCGCGGAGCGCACCGCGCGGCGCGACTTCTTCGGCACGCTGACCGAAAGCGTCCTGATCGAGGCCGCGCATCGCAGCCTTCGCATCGATTCCCGCTCGCGGGTCTCGGTGGCGCGGCAGCCGCCAGCGCGTGACGCCGCGAGCCCGCCCTGGGAGAGCGTGCGCGATCACGCGTTCGAAGGGTTGAGCCTCGATGCGGCCTCGCCGGTCGGCTACGTCTTTGCCAGCGCGCTGGTGCCGGTGCTGCGGCCGGTGACGGCATATGCATCGGCGAGCTTCTTGCCTGGTGGCGGCATCCTTGCCGGGGCGGCCGACCTGATGCGCCGCATCCGCAGCGATTTCAAATACGATCCCAAGGCGACCGTGATCTCGACGCCGCTGCGCGACGTGTTCGAGAAGCGCCACGGCGTCTGCCAGGATTTTGCCCATGTGATGATCGCGGGCCTGCGCGGTCTCGGCCTGCCCGCGGCATATGTCTCAGGCTATCTGCGCACCATTCCGCCGCCGGGCCAGCCGCGGCTGCAGGGCGCGGACGCAACCCATGCCTGGGCGTCGGTCTGGTGCGGCGGCGAACTCGGCTGGCTCGGGTTCGATCCGACCAACGATCTCATGGTCGCCAACGACCACATCATTCTTGCCATCGGCCGCGACTTCGCCGACGTCTCCCCGGTTGACGGCGTCATCGTCGGCGCGCGCAAGCAAAAGCTCAGCGTCGCGGTCGACGTGCTGCCGGTGGAGTGAGCGGCGGCGGGGGCGCGTTCGACCGCGCTAGAGCCTTTTCCGTTCCGATGGAATCGGAACGGGGATTCTTGTTTTGACGCGTTTTCTTTACGCGAACCGGTATCCACTTTGCTCGAAAACGCTCTAGCGTGATCTCGATCAGGCGACGTGCCGCTTGCCCGATTTATCCCACCCGATTGGGCTGACGACGACGCGGTCGCGGCCTTCATGCTTGGCTTGATAGAGCGCGAGGTCCGCGGCCTTGAGTAGATCGCGCGATGTGCGCTCGTGATCAGGGACGAGGCAAGACAATCCAATGCTGACGGTCGGTAACTCATGCTCGGATTCGCGCGCAGCCGTCAGCTTCGCGCGAATCTTTTCGGCAACTTCCAATGCGCCCGCCTTGCCGATGCCAGGCAGCAGCACCGAGAACTCCTCACCGCCATAACGCGCGCCGAGATCGGTTGCGCGCTTGGTGCTGGCTGCGATGCAGCGCCCCACGGTGGCGAGCACTGCGTCGCCGGCCTGATGTCCATAGGTGTCGTTGAACGCCTTGAAATGATCGACGTCGATCATCAGAAGCGATACCGGCGCCTTTGCGCGCATGCCGCGACGCCATTCGACGTCAAGGGTATCGTCGAGGCGGCGGCGGTTGGCGAGGCCGGTCAGCGCATCGGTGCTCGCGAGGTGTGCGAGCCGGTCTTCCGCGGCGGCGCGTCGTTTGAGCGCGGCCAGCAGATAGAACATCAGGATGATCGCGAAGCCGCTGAGCGCGGCCACCACGCCCCCGATCAGCCACAGCTGCTGCCACCAGTCGGCATAGATGCCGTCGAGTGAGAGACCCTCGGCGATGATCAGGCGGCGATGTCCGACCTCCTGAAAGACATAGAGCCGGCTGACATGATCGACGATCGATTTCGTCATGTAGGAGCCGGATTGCCGGGCCGGATACTGCTTGAAGACCAGAGAGTCCTTGATGCTTTGCCCGATCTTGCTGATGTCGAACGGTGCTCGCATCAGTATGGCGCCGTCGGCGTTGAACAGCGCCATGCTGTCACCGGAGCCGAAATTCAGCTTGCGAAACAGATTGTGGAAGTAGCTGAGCCGCATGCTGCCGGCGACCACACCAGCAAAGGACCCGTCGTCATTGCTGATGCGGCGGCTCAGGCTGATCAAATATTCGCCGTCCGAAGTGACCCACGGAGAACTGATGAACAATCCGCTATCCGCTCGCGTCCGATGTGCCTGGAAGAAGTCCCGATCGGCGAAATTTGCGGTCCGCGGCGCCAATGTTCTGGAATCGCGCGTGACGTCTCCTGCTGCGTTCAGCACGAGGATCGAGCCGAGATCCTTGGCCGTGGAGGCGCGGTCGAACAACACGACCTGGCGAAGCTCGGGACTGATCTTTCCGAGGTCCGGCAGCTTGACGCCATCGGCGACTGCCTGCAGCGAGAGGTCATAAAGCTCGATGGTGCGGTCGATCTCGCTGGCGATGGAGGCGATGAGGTTGGTCGCGCCTTCCTTCGCATGCTGGTAGTCCTTGTCCGCCATCTCCCAGAGAATGGCGGCGCAGATCGCCGAAAAGCACAGGATGAGGCCTATTCCGAGCGCGAGCAGCCGTTTGGTCGGCACCGCCTTCGGCTTTTGTACAAGCCCGTTCATTGCTCGCTTCCAATTCCCCGCGCCCCCCGCGCTCCGGGACTTTTTATAGGGGGATCAAATTGAGAAAGCCGACCTGAAGCGCGTGCAATTTTGGCCCGTGCGTTGGGAGAATCTTTACTAGAGCGTTTTCGAGCGAAGTGGACGCCGGTTCGCGTGAAGAAAACGCGTCAAAACAGGAATCTAGAGCTTCAGTTCTGATTCAATCAGAACTGAAAATGCTCTAGCCGGGATCTCGCGCAGGGTTCCGGCGCGTCGCGTGATCCGTTCAGGTTCCCGTCCGCCGCAGGTCCTACGCGGCGTCGCTGCGCAGGCTGCGGAAGAACTGCTCGACCTCGCGCGACAGCGTCTCGGCGGTTGCGGTCAGATCGTTCGAGGCTGCGAGCACCGATTCCGCCGCCTTGCTGGTCTGGTCCATATCGTCGCGGAGCGAGCCGACATTGGTCACCAGGGTTTCATTGCCCTGGGCGGCCATGTGCGCATTGGCGGAGATTTCGCGCGTGGCGGCGTCCTGCTGGCCGATCGCGCTTGCGATGTTGGCGGTGACGTTGCTGATCTCGCGCACCGCCTGGCCGATCTCGCGCACGGCGGCCACCGAGTTGCGGGTCGAAGCCTGGATCAGGCCGACATTCTCGCTGATCTCGGCCGTTGCCTTCGCGGTCTGCCCGGCCAGCGCCTTGACCTCGTGCGCGACGACGGCGAAGCCGCGGCCGGCATCGCCGGCGCGGGCGGCCTCGATGGTAGCGTTCAGCGCCAGCAGGTTGGTCTGCTCGGCGATCGCCTGGATCAGGTTCAGCACTCCGTCGATGCGCTGGGTGGTGGCGGCAAGCCCCTCGATCTCGGTGATCGAGCGGTCGGTGCGCGCACCGGCCTGATCGACCGCGCCGGACGACTGCTTGACCTGGCGGCCGATCTCCTCGACCGAGGCGGAGAGTTCTTCGGCTGCGCCCGCCACCGCGGCAACGTTGCTTGAGGCCTGTTCGGTCGCGCCTGCCGCCGCCACCGCGCGGCCGCTGGCGCCTGCCGCGACGTTTGCGATGGTCTGGGCGGTGTCGCGCATCGTGGTCGCGTTGCCGTGCACCGCGCGGAGCACCGATCCGATGGTGCTGCGGAATGTCTCGAGCGACGTCTCGATAAGCCGGCCGCGTGCATCGCGCGCCTCAGAGTCCTGCGCGACCTGAGCGTTCAGGCTGCGGTTGCGGTCCATCGCCTCCTGGAAGACCTTGATGGCGCCGGCCAGCGCACCGATCTCGTCGCTGCGGCCGACATGCGGCACTTCAACATGGTCGGCGCCCTCGGCGACGCGCTTGATGGTCGTGGTGATCTGCGACAGCGGGCGGGCCACCGAGCGGGCGATGATCAGCACGCCCAGCACCACCACGATCAGGGCGGCCGCGCCGAGCCCGGTCAGCAGCAGCGCCATTGCGCGGCTGGTGTCGGTCTGCCGCGCCAGCTTCTTGCTGCGCTCGGCGTAGACCTTGGAAAGTGCCTCGAGATCCTTGTTCAGCGCTGTGCGCACGTTGCGGTTGGCGTCGTTGTCGCCCCATTCACGCCCGGCTGCGGCCCCGATCTCGATGCCGCGGCGAACCAGCTCCTTGCGGAACTCGACGAACTGCTCGATGCGCTGCTTGAACACCCCGAACTGGCTGGCGTCGTCGGCCTGCACCAGGGTTTCCCAGTTCTTCACCACGCCGAGAATGCGCTCGTTGAACGCCAGCAGCCCGTCGCCGTATTTCTTCACCGCCGCCGGATCGGTCGACATGTAGATGCCGCGGGATTCCATCACCACGGCATAGACCAGCGAATTGACCCGCTCGACATTGAGTGCGGCACGGCTGGCGAGGTCGACGGCCTCGGTCAGCTCGGCGTTGCGCCGCGCGTTGTAGTCGGACAGCACGGTGATGGCCGCGGTCAGCGCCGCGATCAGCGCAAACGTCGAGTACAGCCTGGCAGCAAGCGAGAATCGGGATGCCATTGGAGGCCCGGATGTGGAGACGGGAGATGTGATGGGGGCGGGCATTGCGGGCACTCCAAGAGGCCGGGGAGCACCTTCGGCCGACTAAAGCTTATGCAAAACCTTCATGGACAATTTCTTAACGCGAGCGTTTTCTGTGGCCGCAACCCATAAAATCTCTAAATAAAACCAATGTCTTATAAGACGTTCTGAGTCCGCCGGGGGTCGGCGGCTTGCCGCGGCGACGATGATGCGCCGCCAAAACCATCAACACCTCCGGCGCGGAGGGCGAAGCTGGTGGCACGACTTTCGCAAAGAGGTGCTAAGCTATGCCGTCCCCGGCCCGCGACGCGAATTCCCCATGCTCTATCGTCACACCATCGATGCCACCAACTATGCATTCGACGATCTGCGCATCCTGCTTGCCAAGGCCTCGCCGCCGCGTTCCGGCGACCGATTGGCCGGCATTGCGGCCGACAGTGCGGAGGAGATGATCGCCGGGAGGCTTGCGCTTGCCAACGTTCCGCTCAAGCAATTCCTCGATGAGCCTGTGATCCCCTATGAGGACGACGAAGTCACCCGGTTGATCCTCGACAGCCACGACGTTGCCGGCTTCCTGCCGGTGTCGTCGCTCACCGTCGGCGGCTTCCGCGACTGGCTGCTGTCGGATGCCGCCACCCGTGATGTGATCAAGAAGATCTCGCGCGGCATCACGCCCGAGATGGTGGCGGCGGTGTCGAAGCTGATGCGCAACCAGGACCTGATCCTGGTCGCGAAGAAATGCGAGGTGACGACCCGCTTCCGCAACACCATCGGTTTGCGCGGGCGAATGAGCACGCGGCTGCAGCCGAACCATCCGTTCGACGACGCCAGGGGCATCACGGCCTCGATCCTGGACGGCCTGCTGCTGGGATCGGGCGATGCCTGCATCGGCATCAATCCGGCGAGCGACGATCCGAACGTCATCGGCACCCTGCTGCGGCTCTTGGACGACATCATCACGCGGCTGGAGATTCCGACGCAGGGTTGCGTGCTGACCCATGTCACGACCACGCTCGGATTGATCGGGCAGGGGCTGCCGGTCGATCTCGTGTTCCAGTCGATTGCCGGCACCGAGGCAGCCAACCGCAGCTTCGGCGTCGACCTGTCATTGCTGCGGGAGGCCCGCGAAGCCGGGCTGTCGCTGCGCCGCGGCACGGTCGGCGATAATGTGATGTATTTCGAGACCGGGCAGGGCTCTGCGCTGTCGGCCAACGCCCATCATCAGGTCGACCAGCAGACCTGCGAGGCGCGGGCCTATGCGGTAGCGCGCGCGTTCGATCCGCTGCTCGTCAACAGCGTGGTCGGCTTCATCGGTCCTGAATACCTCTACGACGGCAAGGAAATCATCCGCGCCGGGCTTGAGGATCATTTCTGCGGCAAGCTGCTCGGCCTGCCGCTCGGCATCGACGTCTGCTACACCAACCACGCCGAGGCCGATCAGGACGACATGGACAATCTCCTGACGCTGCTGGCGGCCGCCGGCGTGAACTTCATCATGGGCGTGCCGGGCGCAGATGACGTTATGCTGAACTATCAGTCGACATCGTTTCACGATGCGCTCTACGTCCGCGACCTGTTCGGCCTGGGGCGGGCGCCCGAATTCGACGATTGGCTGCTGCGCGCAGGCCTTGCCGGGCCGGACTTTCGCCTCGTTGCCGATGCGGAGCGGCTGCCCGATCTCGCTGCCAGGCTCTTGACCTGAGGGGATAGCGTAATTCTGCAGAGCAACTATCTCGGCAGTGTGACGTTGGTAAGTGCCACAATGTTGAAGAATTTCTGGCCCAGCGTTCCGCGCTATGGTTAGATTTGCGGGTGCTTCGGGGTCATTCGATGAGAGCTGAGGGCATAAAGACGGCACGGCGTATCCTCTGCGTCTTTCCGCGCTATACGTCGTCGTTTGGGACCTTCGAGCATTCCTATGCCCTCACGGACGGCGTCAAGGCGTTCATGCCGCCGCAGGGACTGCTGCTGATCGCGGCATACCTCCCCGAGAACTGGCTGGTCCGTTTCGTCGACGAGAACCTGCGTCCGGCGACGACGGAGGATTTCGAGTGGGCAGAAGCCGTGTTCGTCAGCGGTATGCACATCCAGCGCCAGCAGATGAACGACATCTGCCATCGCGCGCATGACTATGACCTGGCGGTTGCGATCGGTGGACCGTCGGTCAGTGCCTGTCCGGACTACTATCCCTCATTCGACTACCTTCATGTCGGCGAACTCGGGGACGCGACCAACGAACTGATCAAGCGCCTCGCGGAGGACACCAGCCGTCCTCCCGAGCAGGTGGTGCTCAAGACCCTCGATCGCCTGCCGATGACGGAATTCCCGCTGCCGGCCTACGAGCTCGCCGAGACCAAGAAGTATTTTCTCGGCAGCATCCAGTTCTCCTCGGGCTGTCCCTATCAGTGCGAGTTCTGCGACATCCCCGGGCTCTATGGCCGCAATCCGCGCCTGAAATCGCCGCAGCAGATCATCGCCGAGCTCGACAAGCTGCGCGCCTGCGGCGCGACTGACACCGTCTATTTCGTCGACGACAATTTCATCGGCAACCGCAAGGCTGCGAGCGAATTGCTGCCGCATCTGATCGAGTGGCAGAAGCGGACCGGCTATGTCACCCGGCTGGCCTGCGAGGCGACACTCAACATCGCCAAGCGGCCCGAGATCCTGGAGAAGATGCGCGAAGCCTTCTTCGTGACGATCTTCGTCGGCATCGAAACGCCGGATCCCGACGCGCTGAAGGCGATGCACAAGGATCAGAACATGATGGTTCCGATCCTGGAGGGCGTGCGCACCATCAATTCCTTCGGCATGGAGGTCGTCTCCGGCATCATCATGGGGCTCGATACCGACAAGCCCCAGACCGGTGATGCGCTGCTCTCCTTCGTCGAGGAGTCGCAGATTCCGCTTCTCACGATCAACCTGCTGCAGGCGCTGCCGAAGACGCCGCTGTGGGATCGCCTCGAAAAGGCGGGACGGCTGATCGACGACGAGAGCCGCGACTCCAACGTGCAATTCCTGCTGCCGTACGAGGACGTGGTCAGTTCCTGGCGCAAATGCATGGAGCTCGCCTACGAGCCCGAGACGCTGTTCAAGCGCTACCAGCATCAATGCGACTACACCTATGCCAACCGCATCAAGGTGCCGGTCAGCCCGGAGATGAAGAGCTGGGCTAATATCCGGCGCGGCCTGATCATGCTGCGCAACATCTTCTGGAAGGTTGGCGTGCTCGGCGACTACAAGCGCGTGTTCTGGAAGTTTGCGCTCGGCCGGCTCAAGCGCGGCGACATCGAGGGGCTGATCTCGGCGACCCTGGTGGCGCATCATCTGATCACGTTTGCGCGTGCAGCCTCCAGCGGTCGGCAGAACGCCTCAAACTACTCGCTCCGGCTGCGCGAGGCTTCCGTTCCCGCCGAATAGCAGCATGACAACACCGCCGGCGCCATCGTCCCCTTCGCCCATGTCCCCTTCGCCAGTGTCCGCTTCGCTTGCCGATCTGCGCGAGCTCACGCCGGCGCGCGTCGGTCTCGGCCGGTCCGGGGCCAGCCTGCCGACCAGTGCGCTGCTCGCATTCACGCTCGATCACGCCCGCGCCCGCGATGCCGTCCACGCGGCGTTCGATCTCGGCGGGATTACCGCCGGTCTTGCCGGTCTCGGCGTCACGCCGCTCGAAGTGTCGAGCCAGGCCCACAGCCGCCGCGATTATCTGCGCCGGCCCGATCTCGGACGTATGCTGGATTCCGCGTCGAGGCGGTCGCTGGAGAGGTGCGGCGTCACCGCATGCTCCTGCGCCATCGTGATCGGCGATGGCCTGTCGCCGACCGCGGTCAACGTGCACGCCGTCGAATTGATCCGGCATCTCCTGCCGCGGCTTAAGGCCGACGGGATCGACGCCGGCGCGGTGATCGCAGCATCGGGCGCGCGGGTCGCGCTGGGTGACGAGATCGGCACCATCATCGGCGCGCGCATGCTGGTGATGCTGATCGGCGAACGACCCGGCCTGTCCGCGCCGGACAGTCTGGGCGCTTATCTTACCTTCGCGCCGCGAATCGGCCTCACCGATGCCGACCGCAACTGCATCTCCAATATCCACCGCGCCGGGCTGAGCTATGCGGAAGCCGCATTCAGAATCTCCTGGCTTGTGCGCGAGGGCCTGGCACGCCAGATCACGGGGATCGCGTTGAAAGATGAAAGCGGGGCAGGATCGTCCAAGAATGCGCTACCGGGGTGTGGCAAATCAGATACTTGACGGCGGTTTTCGGCAGTTCCCGGCCACTTTAACGTGTCTCTCGCGCTTGCGAGCAAGGGGGCGGACCTGTAAAACCGCGCCGGTCAATATTTGCGTGTTTTCAAGGGCTAGCGCCGATCCGTCGCGCTCACGAGCCTCATTCGTGCCCCATAAGCCAAGCTAGACAGATCGCGCCGCTTCAGAACTGGACAGGGCATGCTCGAAAAGAATTCCGAAAGTCAGGTCCACGTCGAGAAGATCGAGGAGCCGCGGCCGGGCACTAGCATTGCATTCGGGTTGGAGCGTATCGGCCTGATCGCGATCAAGGCGCCGGTCCTGTCTGTCATCATTCTGCTCGCGCTGATGGTCGCGGCCGTTTTCGGCATCGAGCGCATCAAGATCGACGACTCCCTCAGCCAGTTGTTCCGTTCCAATTCCAAGGACTACAAGCAGTACGAAGCGGTCACCAAACGCTTCCCGGCAACCGAGTTCGACGTGCTCGTAGTGGTCGAGGGCAAGACGCTCCTTGCGCGCGAGAACCTCGAAAAGATCCGCGACATGGTCACCGACCTGCAACTGGTCGAGGGCGTGCGCGGCCTGGTCTCCCTTTTTTCGGCGCGCCAGGCGCCCGAGCCCGGCAAATTGCCGGCCGCCCTGTTCCCGTCCGAGCTTCCGCAAGGCGCCGCCTACGACAAATTCGTCGAGACCGTCAAATCCAACGAGATCATTCGCGGCAAGCTGCTGTCCGAGGATGGAACGCTCGCGCTGATCGTGTTGTCGCTCGAGCCCGAGGTTGTCGGCAGCAACAAGCTCTCCAAGGTCGTCGCGGACATGAGAAAGATCATGGCCGATGATCTCAGCGGTAGCGGGCTCAACGCCCAGCTCTCCGGCGTTCCGGTCATGCAGCTCGAAATCCGCAACGCGGTCAAGCGCGACGGGCTGACCTACAATATCCTCGGCATTCTGGCTGGCTGCATCATCGCCATCATCTTCTTCCGCAAGATATCGTTCATGGTGATCGCTGCGTTCCCGCCGATCATTGCGATCCTGCTCGCGCTCGGCGGCCTCGGCTGGGCCGGCTTCAATCTCAACATGTTCCTGAACGTGATGACGCCGCTCATCATGGTGATCAGCTTCTCCGACTCGATGCAGCTGACGTTTGCGGCACGCGACCGCCTGATCGCCGGCCAGGACAAATACACTGCGTTCAAGAACGCGGTGATGGTGGTCGGTCCGGCTTGCGTGCTTACTCATGGCACCGCCGGCATCTCGTTCATCGCGCTGCAATTCTCGAATTCCGAACTGATCCGCAAATTCGGCGAGGCCGGGCTCGCAGCTACCATCATCGCGCTGATCGCGGTGCTCTCGCTGGTGCCTGCGTTCGGAGTGCTTCTGGTACGCAACGAAAAAGTGTTCGCGGTCAAATTCCAGGGCGCCGACGCCGGTGTCCAGGCGCTGCGCAATTTCTGCTACTGGATCGCGGTGCGCATGGTGGGACGTCCCGGGCTGTTCAGCCTGCTCGCGCTGATCGTGGTCGGCGGCCTCGGCATCATCTACGCCAATCTCGAGCCGCGCTACCGGCTCGCAGATCAGGTGCCGGACAAGCGGCAGGCGGTGGCAGCCTCAAGCCGGCTCGACGCCAAGCTGACCGGCGCCAATCCGGTCGATGTGCTGATCGAATTCCCCAAGGGCCAATCGCTGTACTCGCCGGAGACCTTGAAGACGATAGCCGACGTCCACGCGATGGTCGAAACTGCGGCGGGCGTCGGCAACGTCTGGTCGCTGGAAACCTTGCGGCGCTGGCTCGCCGAAAAGGCCGGCAGCAATGACGTCGCGACGCTGAAGGAATATGTCGGCGTGATTCCCGAGCATCTGGTGCGCCGCTTCATCTCGGCGGATCAGGATGCGGTCGTGGTGTCGGGCCGGGTCCCGGATCTTGACTCGAGCGAGCTGCTTCCGGTGGTGAACAAGCTTGATAGCTCGCTGGACAAGGTGCGCGCCGAGCATCCCGGTTACGAGATCGCAGTCACCGGCCTGTCGGTGATCGCCGCGCGCAACAGCGCCAACATGATCGAAAAATTGAACCGTGGCCTGACCGTCGAATTTCTGCTGGTGGCGGTTTTCATCGGACTGGCGTTCCGCTCGGTCGTGGTGATGTTCTCCTGCATCCTGCCCGGCATCTTCCCGGTGGTGCTGTCAGGCACCGTGCTGTGGCTGCTCGGGGAGGGGCTGCAATTCGCCAGCGTGGTGGCATTGACGGTGTCGTTCGGCCTCGGGCTGAGCGCCACCATCCACTTCCTCAACCGGTTGCGGCTCGAGACCAAGCCGGGGGTCTCGCCGGAGCTTGCGGTGGAGCGCGCCACTGTGCTTGTCGGCCCCGCACTGATCCTCACTACGGTAGTGCTGGCCTGCGGCCTCGTCGTCACCGTGTTCTCCGACCTGCCGTCGCTCCGCCTGTTCGGCTGGCTCAGCGCGTTCTCGATGGTCGCAGCGCTGGTCGCGGACCTCTTCATCCTGCGGCCGACCTCGATGTTCCTGATCAACCTGTCGCAGAAGCTCCGCGGCAAGGGCGGGCAACCGGCGCCGATCGAAAAGGCTTGATCGGCGGACAATAAAAGGCCGCAACAAAAGGCCCGGTTCCGAGTGTTCGGAACCGGGCCATTTTTGTTCGCCGGAGAAATCGGTCGGGGAGCGTCAGCTCTTCGTCATCGTGATCGAGACGCCGCGGATCTCACCCTTGGAGTCGATCTGTACGACCTGCTTGGAGCCGTTGGTCTGCAGGTTCAGGTTTGCGGCAAAGCCGGACGCCTCGACGAACACGTCGATCCGCCCGCCGCCGGCGGTGCCCTGCAAATTGCCGAAGATATTGCGGCTGGCCTCGCTCCAATTGCCGGAGATCCGGTCGCCCTGGCTGGTGACGTCGCTGGAAAGGTCGAACTTGTAGCTGTCGCTCGCGCAATGCAGGCTCTGCTTCAGGCTCAGACCCGAGGGCGCGACCTTGTAATCCGCCTTGCAACGAATGCGTTCGGTGGTGCCGTTGGACAACGCCACCGTGCCGGTTCCGCTCCAGGAGCCGGCAAAACCGGCGAACGGGCCGCTGGCCTGGGCATGGACTGCGGAGGCGGACAGCATGAGTGCGGCGCCGACGCCCACAGCCCTGAGAGCCTGCCCAGAAAGGCTGGAACCAAACAGTGTCATTGTGAATTTTCCCATCAAAATCAACGCTTCCTTCGTAAGAAAGCGTCTCGCCGCATCGAAAGTTTAGTGTCACCGAAGAATGTTAGGTTCAAACGACAGAACGGCGTGCGCAACGCCGATATTGTCATCGAACAGAATCAGAAGCCTCCGGCTCGTGTGGCATCTAGCTACGCGCAAGCGCGATCCGCAATTGCCAAACGCGACAAAGTGATGGCACAAATCGTCGTTTGGAATCAATAGTTTATGCGGGGGTTTACAGCGCCGCAAATTTAGCCGCATTTAACAGTGCTTGTCGTCAATCCGTTGCCGCGTTACGTGGCGTCTGCAATCCCCAAAATCCGTCCCGGCCATGCCGAACCGCTTTTCGGGAACAGATTTTCTGCTGTCGGAAATGAAGGAATACGATGCGTAAATTTCTCCTGGCACTTGCCCTGTTGTCGATCCCGCTCTCATCCGGCGCCTCCGCCCAGCAGCAGCAGCGCGGTACGCCCGACGAGCAGAAGGCCTGCACGCGCGACGTGCAGCGTCACTGCCGCTCCGTGATCGATCAGGGCGATTTCACCATTCTCGCGTGCCTGCAGCAGAACCGCACCAAGATCAGCGCGGCCTGCGACCAGGTGCTGAAGATCCACGGCCAATAAGGTCCTCAAGGCCGCTTCAGGTCTCTTGGACCGCCGCAAGGCCCGTGAACGGCATTCCTGCCGGCCACGGGCCGGATATGCTGGCGGTCACAGATAGCATTGGTTTTGGTGGCGTATTCCCCTATATGGGGCTCGCAAATCCCCGCATGCGCCTGACCATTCGCGCCTGCGTCGTGCCATGACCAGTGTAGCCCAAATTTCCCATGACCACCGCGAGCGACCTGCGATCCGGAAAGACCCACCGCGACGAGAATTTCCCGGTCGCGTCGTGGATCATTCATCCGCGGCATCGCGCCCTGATTCTGGCCTTCTATAACTTCGTCCGCACCGCCGACGATATCGCCGATCACGCGACGCTGCCGGCCGAGGAGAAGCTGCGCTACCTCGACCTCATGGAGGCCGAGCTGCTCGGCAATGGCGATACCCAGAAGGAGGCGGTCAATCTGCGCCGGGCGCTTGCCGAGCGCGGCATGCCGCCGCGGCATGCGCTCGACGTGCTGGTGGCGTTCCGCCTCGATGTCACCAAGCTGCGCTACGAAAACTGGGATGATGTGATCGACTATTGCCGCTACTCGGCGATGCCGGTCGGGCGGTTCATGCTCGACGTGCACGGCGAGGACATTTCGACCTGGGCGGCGTCGGACGCGCTCTGCGCCGGTCTGCAGATCAACAATCATCTGCAGGACTGCGGCAAGGACTACAGGAATCTGAACCGCGTCTATCTGCCGCGCGACGCGCTGGCCGCGGCGGACGCGACCGTCGAGATGCTCGGCGAGGCGAAATCACCGCCGGCCTTGCTCGGATGCCTGCAGGCGCTCGCGGTGCGCACCGCGGCGCTGCTCGACGAGAGCAAGTCGCTCGCCGCCGAGGTGAAGGACTTCAGGCTCGGGCTCGAGATCTCGGTGATCCAGGCCTTCGCCGACAAGATCGTCAACATGCTGAAGGTGCGCGATCCGCTCAGCGAGCGGGTGCATCTCGGCCCGGTCGAACTGCTGCTGCAGAGCCTTGGCGGCGTCGCTGGCGAGACCACCCGGCGCGCGATCGGACGGCGTGCGGTCTCAAGGACGGCGGCAGGCGCATGAGTGTCGAGGCGGCGGCCAACGCAAATTACGGAAGCACCGCATCGGGCAGCTCGTTCTATGCCGCGATGCGCGTCCTGCCGCGCGCGCAGCGCGAGGCGATGTTCCAGATCTACAGCTTCTGCCGGCAGGTCGACGACATCGCCGATTCCGATGGCCCGCGGCCGGAGCGGCTGGCCGCGCTGCAGCAGTGGCGCGACGACATCGACGCGCTCTATGCGGGGCATCCCCCGGAGCGGCTGAAGGATTACGTGGCCTCGGTGAAGACCTTCGGGCTCAAGCGCGAGGATTTCGTCGCGATCGTCGACGGCATGGAGATGGACGTGCCGCAGGATATCCGCGCGCCGGATCTCGCGATGCTCGACCTGTATTGCGATCGCGTCGCGAGCGCGGTCGGCCGGCTGTCGGTGCGCGTGTTCGGCCTGCCCGAGGACGACGGCATCGAACTCGCTTATCACCTCGGCCGCGCGCTGCAGCTCACCAACATCCTGCGCGACATCGACGAGGACGCCGGCCTCGGCCGCCTCTATCTGCCGCGCGAATGGCTCTGGCACGCCGGCATCACCAATAACGACCCGGCCCGCGTCACCGCCGACCGCGCGCTGCCGAAAGTGTGCGCGCCGCTCGCCGAGCGCGCCAAGATGCATTTCCAGAAGTCTGACGAGATCATGAAGCGCAATTCGCGGCGCGCCGTGCGCGCGCCGCGAATCATGTCGAAATACTACCGCGCGATCCTCGATCTCCTGATCGCGCGCGGCTTCACTGCCCCGCGTGCGCCGGTGCGTGTGTCCAAGGCGGCCAAGATCGGCATTCTTCTTCGTTACGCGATCATCTGATGCAAAAGACCGTTCATATCATCGGTGCCGGCATTTCCGGCCTCTCCGCGGCCATGCGGCTTGCCAATGGCGGCTACAAAGTGTGCGTCCACGAGGCGACGCAGCAGGCCGGTGGCCGCTGCCGTTCCTATTTCGACGCCGCTACCAATCTGACTATCGACAACGGCAACCATCTCTTGCTGTCGGGCAACCGCCATGCGTTGAGCTACGCACGCTCGATCGGGACCGAGGCCGGTCTCGTGGGACCCGCGCGCGCGCAGTTTCCGTTCGTCGATCTTGCCGGCGGCCAGCGCTGGCAGCTCGACCTTGGCGACTCCCGCTTGCCGCTGTGGGTGTTCGACGAGGCGCGCCGCGTCCCGGACACTACCCTGCGCGATTATCTCGCATTGGCGCCGCTGGCCTGGGCCGGCACCGGGGCGCTGGTCGGCAACACCATTCCCTGCAAGGGCACGCTGTATGACCGCCTGGTGCAGCCGCTGCTGCTGGCTGCGCTGAACGTCGATCCGCCGGAGGGCTCGGCCGGGCTTGCCGGCGCCATCGTGCGCGAGACGCTGCTCGCGGGCGGGCAGGCCTGCCGTCCGCTGATCGCGCGCGACGGCCTGAGCTCGGTCCTGATCGAGCCGGCCGTGAAGCTGCTGCAGGAGCGGGGCAACAGCGTCCAGTTCAGTCACGAATTGCGTGCACTCGTCATGTCGGGTGATCGCGTCGGCGAGCTCGACTTCGGCGGCGGCGACAAGATCGCGCTGGCGGCCGGCGATGCCGTCGTGCTGGCGGTGCCGCCGCGCGCTGCTGCCACGCTGCTGCCCGGCCTGAAAACGCCGACCAAATTCCGCGCCATCGTGAACGCGCACTTCCGCATCGATCCGCCGCGCGATGCCGCGCCCATTCTTGGCGTGGTCGGCGGGCTCGTGGAATGGCTGTTCGCCTTCCCGCAACGGCTGTCGGTGACGATCAGCAATGGCGATCGCCTGGTCGACATGCCGCGCGAGGAGCTCGCGCAGGCGATCTGGCGGGATATCTGCAAGGCATCGGGCGTGTCCGGTGACCTGCCGCCCTGGCAGATCGTGCGCGAGCGCCGCGCTACATTCGAGGCGACGCCGGAGCAGAATGCCCTGCGTCCGGGGCCCGCGACGGCGCAAAAAAACCTGTTCCTTGCCGGTGACTGGACTGCTACCGGGTTGCCGGCAACCATCGAGGGATCGGTGCGATCGGGGGATCGCGCCGCCGATCTGGTTTTGGCCAGGCGCTAGATTCGACCTATTGGAGCGACGCCGGCCAGCGTGGGCCGGCCCGCGATGAAGAGGATATCGAGCGAAATGCTTTCGAGAGATCACAGCGTCGCAGTCGATCCGGTCGCGCTGGAGAAGAGTATCTCCAAGGCAACCGAAGCGCTGCTCGGCTATCGCCAGTCCGACGGACACTGGGTGTTCGAGCTCGAGGCCGACAGCACCATTCCGGCCGAGTACGTTCTGCTGCGTCACTACCTTGCCGAGCCGGTCGACGCCGGGCTCGAGGCCAAGATCGCCAACTATCTGCGCCGCACCCAGGGTGCGCATGGCGGCTGGCCGCTGGTGCATGACGGCCCGTTCGACATGAGCGCCAGCGTGAAATCGTACTTCGCGCTGAAGATGATCGGCGATTCCGTCGACGCGCCGCATATGGTGCGTGCGCGCGAGGCGATCCGTTCGCGCGGCGGGGCGTCGGGCAGCAACGTGTTCACGCGCTTCCTGCTCGCGCTCTATGGCGTCGTGACCTGGCGCGCAACGCCGGTGCTGCCGATCGAGATCATGCTGCTGCCGATGTGGTCGCCGTTCCACATCAACAAGATCTCCTACTGGGCGCGCACCACCATGGTGCCGCTGATGGTGCTCGCTGCGTTGAAGCCGCGTGCGAAGAATCCGAAGGGCGTCGGCATCGACGAACTGTTCCTGGAAGATCCGAAGTCGGTCCGGATGGCGCCGAAGGCGCCGCATCAGAGCGCGGGCTGGTTCTATCTGTTCCGCTCGCTCGACGCCGTGCTGCGCGCGATCGAGCCGATGTTTCCGAAGCGCCTGCGCCGGCGCGCCATCGACGCCGCGCTCGCCTTCACCGAAGAGCGGTTGAACGGCGAAGACGGCATGGGCGCGATCTATCCGCCGATGGCCAACATCGTCATGATGTATGAGGCGCTCGGCATGGACGAGAATTTCCCGCCGCGCGCCATCACCCGCCGTGGCATCGACAAGCTGCTCGTGATCGGCGACGGCGAGGCCTATTGCCAGCCCTGCGTCTCGCCGGTGTGGGACACCGCGCTGGCCTGCCACGCGCTGCAGGAGGCCGGCGGCGACGACACCCTTGCCAAGGCCAAGCAGGGCCTCGACTGGCTGAAGCCGCGCCAGGTGCTGGAGCTGAAGGGCGATTGGGCGGTCAAGGCGCCGGACGTCCGTCCCGGCGGCTGGGCGTTCCAGTACAACAACGACCACTATCCCGATCTCGACGATACCGCCGTGGTCGTGATGGCGATGGATCGCGTGCGACGGCAGAGCGGGACCAGGGAATATGACGAGGCGATCGCGCGCGGCCGCGAGTGGATCGAAGGGCTGCAGAGCCGCGACGGCGGCTGGGCCGCGTTCGATGCCAACAACCTCGAATATTACCTCAACAACATCCCGTTCTCCGATCACGGCGCGTTGCTCGATCCGCCGACCGAAGATGTCACCGCGCGCTGCATCTCGATGCTGGGCCAGCTCGGCGAGACCGCCAAGAACAGCAAGGCGATGGCCGACGGCATCGCCTATCTGCGCCGCACCCAGCTGCCTGAGGGCTCCTGGTACGGCCGCTGGGGCCTGAATTACGTCTACGGCACCTGGTCGGTGCTCTCAGCGCTAAATGTCGCAGGGATCGATCGCAACGACCCGATGATTCGCAACGCGGTCGACTGGCTGGCGTCGGTCCAGAATCAGGACGGCGGCTGGGGCGAGGACGCCGTCAGTTACCGGCTGGATTACAAGGGTTATGAAGCTGCGCCATCGACTTCCTCGCAAACGGCATGGGCTTTGCTTGGATTGATGGCAGCCGGAGAGGTCGAAAATCCCGCAATTGCGCGGGGGGTGGAGTACCTAAAGGCAACACAGACGGAAAAAGGGCTGTGGGACGAGCAGCGATACACCGCTACGGGGTTTCCGCGGGTATTTTACTTGCGATATCATGGCTACTCGAAGTTCTTTCCGCTCTGGGCGCTGGCGCGGTATCGGAATTTGAGAAGCACCAATAGCAGGGTGGTAGGGGTCGGGATGTGATTGTTGAGGCGGGGGCCGCCGAGACCGTGGGCAATAGAATTGATCCTCGGCCGGTATTGATCGTGACTGGATTGGTGCAGGAGGCCCGCATCGCGGCGGGGCCCGGCATGATCGTGATCTGCAGTTCGAGCGATCCGCAGCAGCTGCGTGCATTGCTGGCGACGCTGGATCCCATGACGTTCCGCGGCGTGATCTCGTTCGGCGTGGCCGGCGGGCTCGATCCGTCGCTCAAATCCGGCGATGTGGTGGTCGCGACCGAGGTGATGGCCGGCGATACCCGTTTCCTGGCGGCATCCGCGCTGAACGAGGAGATGATCGCCAGCGCCGCGCTGAAGCGCCGCAGGATCGTCCGTGGCGGCCTCGCTGGTGTGGAAGAGGTGATTGCGGCGAAGGCCTGCAAGGCCGCCCTGCGCTCGATTACGGGTGCGGCTGCGGTCGATATGGAGAGCCATATCGCGGCAGCCTATGCCGCAAAGGCAGGCATTCCGTTCGCCGCGCTGCGCGTGATCAGCGATCCCGCGCACCGGGCGCTGCCAGAGCTTGCGAAATCCGCGGTGAAGCCGAACGGCGACATCGACCTGCGCAAGGTGCTGAGGGGCATTGCGCGCAATCCGCGGACGCTGCGGGCGCTGGTGTCGACCGGTATCGACTTCAACCGCGCGCTGCGCTCGCTGCGCAGCTGCCGCGGCTTCCTGCTCGGCAGCGACGTGCTGGTGCCGGTGGAGGCCTGACAAGCCCCGGCAAGGCCTCGCCAGACACGGCGGGCCGCACTGGACCAATGCTGACAACAAAGAGGCCCAGTCGCATCGCGATCGGGCCTTTTGTTTTGGGTGCGCCTGATGACCGGCTTGGTGCCGGGCCGGTCCCGTGCAGTCAGCGCCGGGATTTGCCAGCCACATAGTTGTGAGCTGTGGGTGGTGCCCCCCGCGCGTCCGAGTTCCTGCCGGTCGCGTGCGGCGCTGGCCTCCGACGACGCGGCATGTGCAGCGTCCGGGCGGCCGAGGCCCTGCTGCGGGCGCAGGGCGCCCTCGTGGACGCTTGACAGTCAGGGCCATTCAACCGAATATGAATTATGATCCTGTATTCATGAATTAAGGTTCACTATGGCAATCGCTGCGGTTCGCCTCAATCAGCTCGTCGAAACCAAGGCGCGCATCCTGGACGCTGCCAGGGAGGCGGTGGCGCTGAGTGGCTGGAAGGATGCCCAGATCGCCCTGATCGCCTCACGGGCCGGCGTGGCCACGGGCAGCGTGTACCGCTACTTCGACTCGAAGGCGGACCTCTACGCGCAGGTGCTTGGGCTCGTTTCCGAGCGCGAAGTGGCCGTGGTCGCCGCGATCGTCGAGGCCGAAGGATCTGCGTCGCAGTGTCTGGTGGACGCGATCTACACCTTCTCGGTCCGGGCGATGCGCGGCCGCCGTCTGGCCTACGCGCTGATCGCCGAACCCTGCGAACCCGAGATCGACGCGGCGCGCCTGAAATACCGCGCGGCGCTGGCCGACCAGATCGCACGGCTGGTCCGGCGCGGCATCGCCAGCGGTGAGTTCGTCGAGATCGACGCCAACGTCGCAGCTTCCTGCGTAACCGGCGCTTTCATGGAGGCGCTGGTTGGTCCTCTGGCGCCCGAAGCGGCCGCGGATTCCGACGCGGCCAAGGCGATCGCGCAATCGATCGCCGGGCTTTCCGCGCGCATGCTGTTTCGCCACGCCACGCCTGAATTGACCCCTGTATCGCGAGTCTCCGCATGAATGCGCGTGTCCAGCCGGTTGCCGTCGCGGCAACGAAAGCCAGTTCGTTTGCGACCCACGAAGTCCGCAATCAGGCGCGGCCGGCGACAGGCTTCAACGCGTTCGACGATGATCGCGCGTTGAGCGGCCTCATCGCAACGTTCACGCCGTGGGCAAAGGATAAGCTCTCTGCGCTCGGAGCCCATGCCGGCTGCGAAGCCGTGCAGGAGGCGGCGAGGCTTGCCAACGAGCACGAACCAAAACTCTTGACCCATGACCGGTATGGCAACCGGAACGACTGGGTCGAATTTCATCCGGCGTGGCATCAGTTGATGGCGCTGGCGTTCCAGAGCGAGGTCCACAGCCTGGCCTGGTCGACCAGTGAACCGCACGGACATCTTGCGCGCGCGGCGCTGAGCTATCTCTGGAATCAGATCGAGAACGGCGTCGGTTGCCCCACGGGAATGGCTTACGCCGCGATCGCGGGGTTTACCGGCAAGCCGCAATTCAGCCTGTGGCGGGAACGCACGCTG
Organism: Bradyrhizobium sp. th-b2; assembly: GCF_000426785.1. NCBI lineage: Bacteria > Pseudomonadati > Pseudomonadota > Alphaproteobacteria > Hyphomicrobiales > Nitrobacteraceae > Bradyrhizobium > Bradyrhizobium sp. th-b2. The sequence goes on along the minus strand of NZ_AUGA01000024.1, from coordinate 102,531 downwards.
GCCGCCGACTACGATCCGCGGCGGCTCCCGATCGAGGACAAGCGAGCGGCTGTCATCGGCTATGCGATGACCGAGAAGCAGGGCGGCTCCGATCTGCGCGAAACCCAGACCACCGCGCGCCTCGTCGAGCGCGGCGCGCATGGCGAGATCTATGCGATCACCGGCCACAAATGGTTCTTCTCGGTGCCGGTCGCCGATGGGTTCTACACGCTGGCGCAAACCCAATCCGGTGTCAGCTGCCTGTTCGTACCGCGCCTGCTGCCGGATGGGAGCGCCAACCGCCTCCACATCCAGCGCCTGAAGGACAAATGCGGCAACCGTTCCAACGCCTCGAGCGAGATCGAATATCACGACACCTGGTCGATCCTGGTCGGTGAAGAAGGACGCGGCATCCGGGAAATTCTTTCGCATGCGCATCTGACCAGGCTGGATTTCGCGGTCGGCTCCGCCGGCCTGATGCGGCAGGCGTTGAGCCTGGCCTTGAACCACGCGCAAACGCGAACGGCGTTCGGCAAGCCGATGGCCGAGCTTCCGATGCAGCGCAACGTGCTCGCCGACCTCGCGCTCGAGAGCGAGGCGGCGATGCTCGGCGCATTCCGGGTCGCGCGTGCGACCGACGGCCTGCAAACAAGCGACCACGAACGGCTGCTGGCGCGGGTTGCCACTCCGGTGGTGAAGTTCTGGAATTGCCAGCGCGCCCCTTCTTTCACCTACGAGTGCCTGCAGGTGCATGGCGGCAACGGCTTTATCATGGAGAACCCGATGGCGCGGCTCTATCGCGAGGCGCCGCTGAACTCGATCTGGGAAGGCACCTCGAACATGATGTGCATGGACGTGCTGCGGGCCATGCAACGCGATGCAAACTGCCGCGACGCATTCGTCGACGAACTGCGCGCGAGCAGGGGCCTCAACCCGATCTATGACAAGAGCACGGACGATCTCGCCGATCGACTGCGCGCGCGATATCCTGACGACGGGCATGCGCGGGCACTGGTCACCCGCATGGCGCATGCGTTGCAGGCTGCCGAAATGTTGCAGCATGGCGACGCCGCTGCCGCCGATCTGTTCGTGCAATCCAGGCTTGGCGCAGACGGCGCGCACGTGTTCGGCGCGCTGCCATCGTCGGAAGCCCTCAGCCGTATCGTCGCGCGCGCCTCCGTCATCCATCACTAGGGAAGCCCAGTCACATGCGTCAGAGCGAAGTTTGTGCCGTCAACGACATCAGGGCCGTTGTGGGCGAAGAGGAATGGGCGACCCGGGTCGATCTCGCCGCGTGCTACCGTGGTCGCGCTCTATGGAATGACCGACCTGATCTACAACCACATCAGCGCGCAAATCCCGGGGCATGACGATCAGTACCTGATCAATCCGTATGGCATGCTGTATGAGGAGATCACGGCGTCGAGCCTCGTCAAGATCGACATCGAGGGCCGCACCCTGTTGCAGCCCGATCACGGCTACAATGTCAACGTCGCCGGTTTCTATCTGCATGCTCCGATCCATCGCGCGCGGCCCGACGTGAAGTGCGTTCTGCATACCCACACCAGGGCGGGCACGGCGGTCAGCACGCTGGCCGAGGGGCTGCTTCCACTGTCGCAGACGGCGATGCGGTTTCACGGGCGGATCGGCTATCACGATTTTGAGGGGCCGGCGATCGATCGTGACGAATGCGATCGGGTCGTCGCCGATCTCGGCCGCAACAACGTGCTGGTGTTGCGCAATCATGGCCTCTTGGTCTGCGGCAACACGATTCAGCAGGCGTTCAACGCGATCTACTGGCTGGAGCAGGCCTGCCGGATCCAGGTCGATGCGCTCGGTTGCGGCCGGCCGCTGCACACGCCCACCGAACTTGCGATCGATAACACGGTGACCTGCTTTGCCGGCACCGAGATCACGCTCGACAATGAGCGCGACACCAATCCGGTGCTGAATGAAACAGCGCAAAATCTGCAAGCCGGTTACGGCCTGCTGGAATGGCCGGCGCTGCGGCGCAGGCTCGACCGCATCGACGGGAGCTATGCGCAATGAGCACGTCGCTAACGGCGCTGCGGATCGGCTTCATCGGTGCCGGCCGCGTCGCGCAAACGCTCGCGCCGGCGTTCGCCCGCGCGGATCTGAACGTTGCGGCCTTCTACAACCGCGGCGGTGATGCCGCGCAGCAGCTCGGATCCCGCGTGCCGTCGGCACGGCCGATGACGCACGCGCAACAGGTCGTGGACAGCTGCGATATGGTTTTCCTGACGGTGAGCGACGACGCGATCCTGCCGGTCTGCCGCGATTTGCGCTGGGAGCCGCGTCACCGCGTGGTCCATTGCAGCGGCGCGACCGAGCTTTCGGCACTCGATCATGCGAAAGCCGCGGGCGCAGCAACCGGCGGATTTCATCCGATGCAGATGTTTGCCAATCCCGACGTCGCGCTCGAGGGGTTGCGCGGATGCACCGTCGGCATTGAGGCAGAGCCCGATTTCAGGCGCGACCTCGAACAACTCGCTGTCAGCATCGGCTGCGAACCGCTGGCGCTGCCGGCCGGCGCGCGGGCGCTCTATCATGCCTCGGCCTATTATGTCGGTCCGTTCCTGATCGCGCTGCTCAAGGAGGGCGTCGAGCTCTGGAAGAGTTTTGACGCCAGCGAGGCCGACGCACTGCGTGCGATGATGCCGCTGCTGCGCGGGACGGTCGCGGCCGTTCTCGACGGTGGCCTCGCCAACGGCATGGGCGGCTGCGTGGCGCGCGGCGACGTTGGAACGATCCTCAAGCACCTCAAGGCCCTGGACGAGCGTTTTCCTCCCTCGGGCGCGTTGTATCGCGAGCTCGCCCTGCGCAATGTCCCGCTCGGGATCGAGCGCGGCACACTCAGCGCACCGCGCGCGGCAGAGATCGAGAAGGTGCTTCGACGGAGTAGCCGGGAAGAGCAGGCGGTCCCCTGATCGAAAAAAGGCCCCGGTTCGCTGAACCGAGGCCTTTCATCATTCTGCTCACACAAAGCCTTAGGCCGCAGTGGAAGCCTTCTGCTGCTTCTTGGCGGCGGCAGCGTCCGCCTCGTCGCGGCGGATCTCCGAGAGCTTCTTCTGGACCTGCTCGGCGAAGATGTACTGCGCTGGACGCTGCTTCGACATGTCGATCTCCGGCGCCATCGGGCCGGTCGTCCTGATGCCGCGCAATGCCACCCACATCGCCTTCAGCGGATTGTTGATCGCAGCGGTCGCTGCGGTCGGCTCGTAGCCGCAATGCGCCATGCAGTCGGCGCACTTCTCATACTTGCCGGTGCCGTAGGTCTCCCAATCGGTGGTGTCCATCAGCTCCTTGAAGGTCTTGGCGTAGCCTTCACCGAGCAGATAGCAGGGCTTCTGCCAGCCGAAGATGTTGCGTGCCGGCATGCCCCAGGGCGTGCACTCGTATTCCTGGTTGCCGGCGAGGAAGTCGAGGAACAGGCCGGAATGCATGAAGTTCCACTTCTTGCCCTTGCCGAGCGCAAAGACGTCGCGGAACAGCTTCTTGGTCTTGGTGCGGTTGAGGAAGTGCTCCTGGTCGGGCGCACGCTCATAGGCGTAACCCGGCGACATCGAGACGCCGACGCCGAGCTCGGTGGTGAAGTCGAGGAACTTTGCGATCTCCTCGGCCGGATGGCCGTCGAAGATGGTGGCGTTGACGTTGACCGTGAAGCCGCGGGCCTTCGCCGCCTTGATCGCGGAGACGGCGCGATCGAACACGCCCTTCTGCGACACTGCCTTGTCGTGATGATCCTTCAGGCCGTCGAGATGCACCGAGAAGAACAGGTAGGGCGACGGCTCGAACAGATCGAGCTTCTTCTCGAGCAGCAGCGCGTTGGTGCACAGCGAGACGAACTTCTTGCGCGCGACGAGGCCGCGCACGATCTCGCCGATCTCCTTGTGGATCAGCGGCTCGCCGCCGGGAATTGCCACCATCGGCGCGCCGCATTCATCGGCTGCGTCCCAGCATTCCTGCGCAGTCATGCGGCGATTGAGGATCGCATCCGGATAGTCGATCTTGCCACAGCCGACGCAGGCGAGGTTGCAACGGAACAACGGTTCCAGCATCAGCACGAGCGGATAGCGTTTGCGGCCAAGCAGCTTCTGCTTGATCAGATAACCGCCGATACGCATTTCCTTGAAGAACGGTATAGCCATTAGACGATTTTCTTTCTGCACTTATCAAAGGGAAGTGGGTTCAGATCAGCCCGCAGTCAGTTCGGCCGGCAGCCGGAATTCGATATTCTCTTCGCGGCCCGGAACGACCGAGACCGACACCGGTCCGATGCGCCGCAGGGCCTCGATCACATCGTCGACCAAAACCTCGGGCGCTGAAGCGCCCGCGGTGATGCCGACGGCCTTCGCATCCTTCAGCCAATCCGGGTTGAGCTCGCTCCCATCGGCAATCAGATAACTCGCGACGCCGACCTCGGTGCCGATTTCGCGAAGTCTGTTCGAGTTGGAACTATTGGCGGCCCCCACCACCAAAATGACGTCCACCAGCTTGCTTAGGTCCCTTACCGCAGATTGGCGGTTCTGTGTCGCATAGCAGATATCCCTGATGTCCGGGCCTTGAATATCTGTAAATTTTGCCTGAAGAGCCGCGATTATGTCCCTGGTGTCGTCCACGGACAACGTGGTCTGGGTGATGTAGGCAACCGGGGCGTCGGTCGGCAGCCTCAGTTCCGCCACATCCTGAACGCTCTGGACCAGCAGGACCGGCCCCGGAACCTGCCCCATGGTGCCCTCGACCTCGGGGTGGCCGGCATGCCCGATCAGGATCAGGGCGCGGCCCTTCGCGATATAGCGTTTGCCCTGGTTGTGGACCTTGGTGACAAGCGGGCAGGTGGCATTGAGCACGGGCAAGTCGCGCTCGGCAGCCTCCTGCTCGACGCTCCTCGCCACGCCATGGGCGCTGAAGACGGTCACCGCCTTGGCCGGCACTTCCGACAGGTCCTCGACGAAGATCGCGCCCTTCTTCTTCAGGCTTTCGACCACGTATTTGTTGTGAACGATCTCGTGGCGGACATAGACCGGCGGGCCATACTTCTGCAACGCGCGTTCGACGATCTCGATCGCGCGTACAACGCCCGCACAAAAGCCGCGCGGCTGAGCAAGAAAAACTTCCATCGGACTTTCGCTACGCAAATTGCACCAATCTCATTCAATGCCCTGCGGCCGTTTCGGCAACGCACTCCACACGTCGGACGCCGCAACGTCAGTTGCAATGTCCGCACCATCACAGGTCCTGCACGGGATCCGTGCCCCAAACGCATGGAAATACAGGCTTTTGTGGCAAAAAGGTAGCGCCTCGCGCGGGTGGGCGGTCAACCAGGAGGGGTGTATGAGGTAATATGGTGTGGATTTCGGGCCCTGCGACCCTCAGTCCCCCTCACTTGTTCGTCACTTTATCGCCCTCTGATGCGGTTTATACCGGCCACTCGTGGCCGTTTCCTGTCGTTTGGAACCTCCTCGCCATCGCGTCGAGGAAGGTAACCAAAACAACATTAGATCGGTCCCGGGAACTCCGCTACAGAGCGGGCGTTTTCGGCCATGCTTCCCCGAGATTAGAAAGAAACGAAGTGCTGACAAATATTGTCGTCTCCGTTGTTCGAACCTGTACGCGTTTTGCCCTTCCGGTTGTGATTTTCGCTGTGCTGCTGTCGATCGGCGCCGGCTTCTATACGGCCCGCAACTTCTCGATCAACACCGACATCAACAAGCTGATCTCGCCCGATCTGGATTGGCGCAAGCGCGACAACCAGTTCGAGGAGGCGTTTGATCGCGAGCGGCTGATCCTGGCCGTGGTCGAGGCCGCGACGCCGGAGCTGACCAGCTCGGCCGCGAAGGCGCTCACCGCGAAGCTGCAGGCCGACAAGAAGAACTTCGAGGCGATCACCGCGCTCGGCTCCGGCGAGTTCTTCGAGAAGAACGGCTTGCTGTTCCTGCCCACCGAAGAGGTCGGCAAGGTCACGGGCCAGCTCGGATCGGCCGCGCCGCTGATCGAGATCATGGCGGGCGATCCTTCGATTCGCGGGCTGACCGGCGCGCTCGAGACCGGCCTTGCCGGCGTCAAGCGCGGGCAGGTCAAGCTCGACAATGCCGCTCCGCCCTTCAACCTGATCTCCCAGACCGTCGAGACCATCCTCGCCAAGGGCAACGCGACCTTCTCCTGGCGCGAGCTCACCAGCGACACGCCGCTGACTGATTCGGACAAGCGCGCCTTCATCGAGGTCAAGCCGATCATCGACTATTCGGCGCTGGAGCCGGGCAAGGCCGCAACCGACGCGATCCGGCAGGCGGCCGCCGATCTGAAATTCCCGACCGAGTATCACGCGCGCGTCCGCCTGACCGGACCCGTGCCGATCGCCAACGAGGAATACGCCACCGTGCAGGACGGCGCGATCACCAACGGCATCGGCACCGTGGTGATCGTGCTGGTCATCCTCTGGCTGGCGCTGCATTCCGGCAAGATCATCTTCGCCGTGTTCGTGAACCTGTTCATCGGCCTTGCGCTCACCACGGCGGTCGGTCTGATGATGGTCGGATCGCTGAACCTGCTCTCGATTGCCTTCGCGGTCCTGTTCATCGGTCTCGGCGTCGACTTCGGCATCCAGTTCAGCGTCCGCTACCGCTCCGAGCGCTTCAAGAACGATAATCTCACGCTGGCACTTGAGAACGCGGCGCGCCGCTCGGCGGTGCCGCTGTCGCTTGCGGCGATGGCGACCGCCGCCGGCTTCCTGTGCTTCCTGCCGACCGACTACAGGGGCATCTCCGAGCTCGGCAAGATCGCCGGCGCCGGTATGCTGATCGCATTCCTCACCAGCATCACGGTGCTGCCGGCGCTGCTCGATCTGCTCAACCCGCCGGGCGAGAAGGAGCCGGTCGGCTATGCCTTCCTGGCGCCCCTCGACCATTTCCTTGAAAAGCACCGCATCCCGATCATCGTCGGCACGATCTTGATCTCCGTCGCTGGTCTGCCGCTGCTCCACTGGATGAAGTTCGACTTCAATCCGATCAACCTGCGCAGTGCGAAGGTGGAATCGATCGCGACGTTCCTCGACCTGCGCAAGGACCCGAACACCGGCGCCAACGCCATCAATGTGATGACGCGCTCGGAAGCCGACGCCAAGAAGATCGAGGCCAAGCTCGAGAAGCTGCCGGAAGTGTCGCGCGTGATGTCGCTCGACAGCTTCGTGCCGGACGACCAGCCGGCCAAGCTGAAGCTGATCGCGCAGGCGGCCAAGACGCTCAATCCGGCGCTCAATCCGGATTCGGTCGATCCTGCGCCGTCCGACCAGGAGAACATTGAGTCGCTGAAGAGCTCGGTCGACAGCCTGCGCAGGACCGCCGGCGACAACAAGGGGCCGGGTGCGGTTGCGGCGCGCCGGCTGGCCGACGCGCTGCAGAAGCTTGCCGATTCGAACCAGGCGACCCGCGACAAGGCGCAGGAGGTGTTCGTCGCGCCGATGAAGATCGTGTTCGACCAGCTCAAGAACACGCTGCAGGCCCAGACCGTCACGCTGCAGAGCCTGCCGCCGGAACTGGTCGCGAGCTGGAAGACCAAGGATGGCCTGATGCGCGTCGAGGCGGAGCCGAAGGGCGATCCGAACGACAACGACAATCTGCGCCGCTTTGCCGACGCTGTGCTCGTTGCCGAGCCGACCGCGATCGGTGGACCGATTTCAATTCTGAAATCTGGCGATGTCGTCGTGGACGCCTTCATTCACGCCGGCATTCTGGCGCTTGTGGCGATCAGTGTGCTGCTGTGGCTGGCATTGCGCCGTGTCGTCGACGTGCTGCTGACGCTGGTGCCGCTCCTGGTCGCCGGCATCGTCACGCTGGAGATCTGCGTGCTGATCGGGCTGCCGCTCAACTTCGCCAACATCGTCGCGCTGCCGCTGCTGCTCGGCGTCGGCGTGGCGTTCAAGATTTACTATGTCACGGCGTGGCGCCAGGGCAGAACGAATCTGCTGCAGTCGAGCCTGACGCGTGCGATCTTTTTCAGCGCGCTGACCACGGCGACCGCGTTCGGCAGCCTGTGGCTGTCCAGCCATCCCGGCACTGCGAGCATGGGCAAGCTGCTGGCGCTGTCGCTGGTCACCACGCTCGCCGCGGTGTTGCTGTTCCAGCCGGCGCTGATGGGCAAGCCGCGCGAGGTCGGCAAGGAGGAAGATATCGCCAACGACGTCACCTGACGTCTTCGGCGCCTGACGCCCTGGCGGTCTGCTTTCGATCAGGCTCCGGCGGCAGCGCCGCCGAGCCCGTGATTTCGGCGCTAAGCGCGCCAGTCAATCCTGGCGCGCTCGAGCATTGGAGTGCTCTCGCGCGCGACCACACCGCTTGACGGTGTGGCCGGCTCGCTGCCGCTAACGCGTCGGCTTTGCGATGTCCGGGAGCAGGCAGATATCGCCCACGAGATCGGCCGACGCATTGGCGTTGGCTGGCGGGTTGACCGCCTGCTTTTGAGCCGGCTTGGTGGCAGGCGCCACGACGCCGGTGGTTTTTGGCGCTTGAGGCGCTGCCGATTTGGGCAGGGCGCCCTTCGCAGCAGGGTTGCCGGCGACGCTGACCGGGATCGGCGGACTGACGCGGGTCCAGGTCTCGCCGCCGCACAGGAAGCCGAGCACGCAGCCCTGGATCTCGAGCTGATCGGTGCCGACGGGCTTGATGGTCGAGCTGTAGAGCTGGCCATCCTTGGCGTTGTAGACCTGACCTTCCCACGCATCGACGCCGGCCTTCTTCTTCATGTCGATCAGGATCGGCATGCCGAGCGTCGGCCGGCTCTGCTTCGCGGGATCAGGATTGTTCTTATCCTTGCCGCCGGGGGTTTTTTCCCAGGACACCGCACCCCACATGCTGCCATTACACTGGGCGACGCGGATGGTTGCGACACCGTCTGCGACCTTCCAGTCGCCGGTGGGGTCCGCAGCAAGTGCCGGTGATAATACGGTGGCCAAAAATAAACCTGAAAAGGCTATTGTACGCGCGAAAGTTCTTGGGCAGTGCAACATGGTCCAAACCTGTGCTTAACTGGACGATCCGAGCGGGGGTCAAAACGCCGCGAGCGAGCGTTTTAAGTTGACGAGATGGCCATCAACCGACGTATGTAACGAATGGTAAGTTCCAATTTAGACGTTTCCGAGATTTTTGTGGAGCGGGAGGGGCAGCGCGGTGCCATGCACACGCGTCACCTCAACGAGCAGCTCGTTCGCGTCCTCAAGACCATCGGCTACGACGTCGGCTTCCAGAAGGGGCAAGGCCAATACCTCTTCGATCGTCAGGGGGCTCGTTACCTCGATCTATTGAGCGGATTTGGCGTTTTTGCGATCGGCCGTAATCATCCGGACCTGCGCAAGGCGCTGAAGAGCGTGCTCGACGCCGATCTGCCGAATCTGGTGCAGCTCGACGTCTCCACGCTCGCCGGCGTCCTCGCGGAACGGCTTCTGGAATATGTTCCATATCTGGACAAGGTGTTTTTCGCCAATTCCGGCGCCGAAACCGTCGAAGCCGCGATCAAGTTCGCGCGCGGCGCCACCGGCCGTCCCGGCATCGTCTATTGCGGGCATTCGTTCCATGGCCTGTCCTACGGCGCGCTGTCGCTGACCGATGATTCGAATTTCCGCAGCGGCTTCGAGCCGCTGCTGCCGGGCTGCACCCCGATACCCTACAACGATCTCGAGGCGCTGGAGAAGGCGCTGTCGTCGCGCCAGGTTGGCGCGTTCATCGTCGAGCCGATCCAGGGCAAGGGCGTCAACATGCCCACCGACGAGTTCCTGCCCGGCGCGCTGGCGCTGTGCCGCAAATACGGCACGCTGTTCATCGCCGACGAGATCCAGACCGGCATCGGCCGCACCGGAAAGTTCCTCGCAGTCGAGCACTGGGGCATCGAGCCCGACATGGTGCTGCTGGCGAAGGCGCTCTCCGGTGGTCACGTGCCGATCGGCGCGCTGCTGACGCGCAAGAACATCTTCGACAAGATCTTCAACCAGATGGACCGCGCGGTCGTGCATGGCTCGACCTTTGCGAAGAACGATCTGGCGATGGCCGCCGGCATCGCCACGCTCGACGTCATCAAGGCCGAGAAGCTCGTCGAGAACGCCGCCAAGCGCGGCGCCGAGCTCCGCCTTGCGCTGACCCGCATGGTGCCGGGCTACGAATTGATGAAGGAAGTCCGCGGCAAGGGCCTGATGATCGGCGTCGAGTTCGGGCCGCCGAAATCGCTGCGCCTGAAGGCATCGTGGAATCTGCTGGAGACCGCCAACAAGGGTCTGTTCTGCCAGCTCATCACGGTGCCGCTGTTCAAGGATCACAAGATCCTGACCCAGGTCGCCGGCCACGGCCTCCACACCATCAAGCTGCTGCCGCCGCTCGTCATCACCGAACAGGACTGCGCCTGGATCGAGAAGTCGTTCGACGAGGTGATCGCCGGCAGCCACAAGGTGCCCGGCGCGATCTGGTCGCTCGGCAAGACGCTGGTCGACAACGCGGTGCGCAAGTCGGCGTAAGCCTGAAGCTGACTCATCCGACATTGCGAGCTGGGTAAGGCGGATTAGCCGAAGGCGCAATCCGCCGACGGTTGCAACCGACGAGGGACTGACGGCGGGTTACGCTGCGCTAACCCGCCCTACGTATCTCACCCCTCCTTGTTGGCGCGCATCGCGCTCTCGAACTTGTCGCCGAATTCGGTCAGCTCGTCGGCGCCGAGATCGCTGACGGCCCAGTAATTCAGGCCGCGGTCGCTCCAGCGGCGGATGTTGAAGCCCTGCAAGGTCGAGATCTTCGCCGGGTGCCGTTCGGTGTTCGCCGTCTGCGCCACGAACAGGTTGATGACGTGCTGGCGCCGCTTGTAGACCACGGCGCCGATCTCGCGGGTGTTGACGTAGTCGAGCCGGCCGCCGATCAGGGTGAAGCCCTGCGCGGTGAGGTCGATCACCGGTGGCGAGACGTCGAGCTTGCCGTTGAACCAGGGCTTGACCGTGTGCTGATCGGTCGAGATCACGTCGGTGAGGTGGCCGGCCTGCAGCGAACGCAGATGCGCCGACACCACCTCGCTCTCGATGCGCTGCTCGTCGTCATTGCGCAGCACGACCGCGACAAGGCCGGTCGCGGCCATCGCCGATACCGCGGAGCCGAGAGCGAAACCACGCAGCACCGAGCGCCGGCTCGGCGCCGCCTGCACCTGCACCTGCGGCAATGCCTTCTCGATCTTGCGGCGCAGCTCGAGCGGCGCCTTGTAGCGCACGTCGCTCTCGGCGATCGCCTGGCGGATCTCCTGATACTCCTTCATCAGGGCGGCGCAATGCGCGCAACCCTCGATGTGGGCTTCCACTTCGCGTGCATGGCCGGCGTCGAGTTCACCGTCGATCAGCGCGTGGACCAGCACTTCGGCTTCCTCGCAGGTCATTTCACTTGCTCCTGTTCCGCAAGCCAGGCCGATCGCAGCATGGCGCGGGCGCGCGCGAGGCGGGACATCACGGTGCCGACCGGCACCGCGGCGACATCGGCGATCTCGCGGTATGAAAGATTCTGGATTTCCCTGAGCACGAAAGTCTCGCGGAACGGTTCGGCGAGCGCCGCGACCAGCTTGCGCACGGTGTCGCCGTCGAAACGGCGCAGCAGCTGCTTTTCCGGTGTCTCCGGGGCTTCGTTCCAGAGCGGGGTCTGCTCGCCGCCTTCGGGCAGCTCCTCGACCGCGGTGGGGGCGGTCTTGCGCCTTGCATATTCGGCGCGGCAGACATTGCGCAGGATCGCGAACAGCCACGGCTTCATGGCAGGTCCCCGGTAACTGTCGAAATGCTTGTAGGCGCGCAGATAGCATTCCTGCACCGCATCTTCGGCGTCGGCGGCATCGCGCAGCAGGTAGCGCGCCAGCGTGTAGGCGTCGTCGAGATACGGCAGCGCGGCCTCGCGGAAGCGCCGCGCCTTCTCGGGATCGTCTTGCGACGCTTTGACAACCATCGTGTCCTGTCCGGCTGGTCGAGAGACGGCTTGTGCCCGGCCGGGGGCGGAGGGCCACCGGCCAGGTATGGCTGTGATTGTACGGGTGGTCACGTTACCCAACCTTGATATTGCCTGTCATGTGCGGATGCAGCGAGCAGAAATACTTGTACTCGCCGGCTTCCGTGAAGGTGAACGAGAAGGTGCCGTCAGTATCCATGGTCTTGGAGCGGAATTTGCCCGCACACACCACGGTGTGCGGGATGTCGTCTCGATTGGTCCAGGTCACGGTGGTGCCGACCTTCACGTCGAGCGGGTTCGGCGTGAACGAAAAGTTGTCGATATGGACCGCGGTGTCTTCGGCGCGGGCCGCCGTGACCGGCAGCAGCATGGTCGCGACCACGGCTATACCGAAGTCGCGTCGATTGATCGAACTCATCGGTCTCTTCCTCAACCCTGCAGCGGCGTGTCGATGATCGCCAGCGGCTGGCTGTTCTGCTTGAAGTTGATGCTGGCGACGCCGAGCATGCTGCGCAGCTTGGCATCCTCGACCTTCATCGGGCCGGGCGAGGGCGCGGAACCGGGCGCCGGCTGCGGGAAGGCGGTCGAACGCGCGGTGTGGAAGGTGACGTTGCCCTCGACCTTCTGCATCACCTGGTGGATGTGGCCGTTGAGCACGGTGACCGAGCCGAAGCCCTTGACGTATTCGAGCGCGCGGGCGCCGTCCTCGGTGCCCCAGCCCCATTGCGGATAGACCGTCCACAGCGGGATGTGGGCGAACAGCACGATCGGCGTCGACTTCGAACGGCCCTTGAGGTCGTTCTCCAGCCATTCCAGCTGCTCGTTGCCGAGATTGCCGAGGCCGCCGCCCTTGAGGTCGACGACGTTGACGAGGCCGATGAAATGCACGCCGCCGGCATCGAACGAATAGTAGCCCGGACCCTTGGTGCCGCGGCCGTAACGTTCCTTGTAGAGCTTGACCTCCTCGTCGATGAAGTCGTGCTCGCCCGGCACGTAGTGCACGTCGAGCTTGGCCTGCGAGATGATGCGATCGGCGTCATCGAATTCGGACGCCTTCGACAGATGCGTGATGTCGCCGGTGTGGATCATGAAGGACGGCTTGACCTGCATCGCGCGGACCTTGTTGATTGCCTCTTCCAAGGTGCCGATAGCGTTCGGGTTGGCCGGCTTGTCGAAGCCGACATGGCTGTCGCTGATCTGCATGAAGGTCATGCCGGTGGGCTCTGCAGCCTGGGCCGAGCCGATGATGCCGAGCGAATGCGGCACGCCGCCGGTGACGGTCCACAGCACGCCGGTTCCGGCCCAGGTCATGCATTCCAGTACCTTGCGTCGGCTGACGCCTTTTTCCTCATCGTGGTGGTCGTGATCGTGTCCGCTCATGGCAAGTCTCCCGTGGGCCCCAGGGATTGGGTTTCCGGGTAGGTGATCAGGGGTGCCGGGGCTTTATTCCCGGGGCTGCGGCGGTGCGTCGGGACGCGATGACGATTTCGTGAGGGCCCGCGCGACAGGTGGACGCAAGGGCAAGATGCGTCATTGCCGCCCAACGGCTTGCGGCGCTATCGACCCATCAAACCACTGATCGGCCGGAGGAAACCATGGCGACGTGACCGGCGGCTGTCACTGCGGCGCGATTCGTTATGAGGTGACCGGGGAACCGATCGTCCATGCGCTGTGTCATTGCAGCGATTGCCGGCGTCATGCCGGCGCGCCGATGGTCGGCTGGGTGATGGTCGCCGAGGACATGGTCAAGCTGACCAAGGGGCAGCCCAGGATCTACCAATCCTCGGAGCACGGCCGGCGGCACTTCTGCGCGGATTGCGGCACCGGGCTTTTCTACACCAATGGCAACATGTTGCCCGGGTTCATCGACATTCAGAGCGGCACCTATGACGACCCCGGCGGGGTGCCGGCCGTCGTGCATATCCAGGTCGCCGAGCGGCTGCGCTGGATGGAAGATGCGCATGAGCTGCCGACCTTCGACCGCTTTCCGCCGCCGGCATGACCGGCGATCGGCGATGATGCGTGCCGCAACATGGAAACGCTGCGCAACATAGATGAACGGCCGCAACAAAGCTGTTTTGCAGCCGTCAGCATAATGTCAGCGCTGCTGCGTAATGATGCCGGACTTCATTCGCCACACCGGGAGATCACCATGAGCGACCACGCAGGCGTTGAGCATCACCACAAGGCAGCTGAACATCACGAGCACGCGGCGCGTCATCACCGCGAAGCCGCCAAGCACCACGAAGCCGGCGACCATCACAAGGCGGCGCATCACGCCCACAGCGCCCATGGTCACGCCAGCCATGCCCAGCATCACCACACCGAGGCGAGCCGGCATCACGCCGAGCACCACGGCAAGCACTAATAACCGTTCCAGTACTGCGTGCGTGGCTTCCGCCGTCCCCGCCAGGGGACGGCGCTTTTCTTTTTGATCTACTCCGCGCGTCTTGCAAACGTCCTGACCGCGGCAACCTTCAGCTCCGGCGCCTCCTGCGCGACGCAATGCCCGACGCCGTCGAACGTCCAGCGGCTCGCGTGCGGGATCAGCGCCGCGGCTCGGTCGGCCATCAGCTTGTAGACCGATCCTGACTGCTCGGTGGTGGCGATGCAGACCGGGCAGGTGATCTCGGAGAGCCACGGGAATGGATTGCCGCGGGCATCGCCGGTGTAAATCTGTTCCATCGCCTGGACGATCGGCAGCAGCAGCGCGGACTCGATCTCCGGCGTGCAGCGCAGCCGCACGCGGCCGTCGTCGAGCTTAGCAAACCCGTGATGGACATAGGCCCAAAGCGATCGCTCGGTCCATGGCGCGAACGCGGGCGCGGTGCGCAGCCGCTGGAACAGCGCATCCGCGCTGTCGAACTCGGCCCGGCGGCGCAGCGCGCCCTGCACGGACGCGCTCGACATCTCGCTCAAGCCGGCGGTCCGCGGCGCGTGCGGGTCCATCACGGTCGGCTCCGTCACGAACAGGCGTGCGAAGCGGTCCGGCATCAACTTCGTGGCAAGCAGCAGGTCGGTCGCGCCGGCGCTGTGGCCTATGCCGTAGATGTTATGCAGGTCGAGGCGTTCGGCCACCATGCAGATATCTTCGGCGAAATCCTGGAAGTGATAGCGATCGGCTGATGGCTTGTGGCTCAGGCCGTGGCCGCGACGGTCGAGCGCATAGACCGTATAGTCGGCGGCGAACGCCTCGGCCACTTCGGTCCAGACCTCGGCGACGAAGCCGGTGCCGTGCAGCAGCAGCGCGGGCGGCTTGCCGGAAGCGGGCTCGCCCCATCGCGCCACCGCGATCGCGGTGCCGGCATCGCCAACGAGAATTCGCTGCGGCTGCGTCATCGTCGCTCTATCGCGCATCCTGCAAAATCATCGTGGCGGCCTTCTCGGCGATCATCGCGGTCGGCGTGTTGGTATTGCCCGAGGTGATGGTCGGCATCACGGAAGCATCCGCGATGCGCAGGCCGTTGAGGCCGTAGAAGCGCAGGCGCTCGTCGACCACGGCCATCGGATCGCTGGCCATGCCCATCTTCGCGGTGCCGACGGGGTGGAAGATCGTGGTGCCGATGTCGCCGGCGGCCTTGGCCAGCGAGGCGTCGTCGTCGCCGACCGCCGGACCGGGCAGGAATTCCTCGGGCTGATATTTCGCAAGCGCCGCCTGCTTCATCAATTTGCGCGTGGTGCGGATCGCATCGGCTGCGACCTGGCGGTCATCTTCGGTCGACAGATAGTTCGGCGCGATCGACGGCTTGTCGTCGGGCGCGGTCGATTTGATCCGCACGGTGCCGCGCGAGGTCGGCTGCAGATTGCAGGCGCTCACCGTGATCGCCGGGAAGCGGTGCAGCGGATCGCCGAACTTGTCGAGCGACAGCGGCTGCACATGGAACTGGATGTTGGCGCGCGAGCGCGTCGCGTCCGAGCGGGTGAAGATGCCGAGCTGCGACGGCGCCATGGTCAGCGGCCCGCGGCGGCGGAACGCATAGTCGAGGCCCATCAGGCCGCGGCGGACCAGGTTGTAATAGGTCTCGTTCAGCGTGCGCACGCCCGACACCTTGTAGATCGCGCGCTGCTGCAGATGGTCCTGCAGATTATGGCCGATGCCCTGCACATCGGCTACGATGTCGACGCCGAGCGGCGACAGCCATTCGGCCGGGCCGATGCCGGAGCGCTGCAGCACCTGCGTGGTTCCGATCGAGCCGGCGCAGAGAATCACTTCGCCCTTGGTGCGGGCCTCCACCACCTCGTTGCCTTGCTCACTTCCCTGGCGGAACAGCACGCCGGCGGCGCGGCCGCTCTCGATGATCAGGCGGTCGACCAGCACGTCAGTCTCGAGCCGCAGATTGCTGCGGTTCAGCACCGGCTTGAGGAAGCCGCGCGCCGACGACCAGCGCCGGCCGCGCTTCTGGTTGACGTGGAAATAGCTGGTGCCCTCATTGTCGCCGGTGTTGAAATCGGGAATGCGCTTGATGCCCATCTCTTCCGCGGCATCGCCGACGGCGTCGAGGATCTGCCATGACAGCCGCGGCGCCTCGATGCGCCAGCCGCCGCCGACACCGTGATGCTCGCTTTCCCCGAGAAAATGATCCTCGAGCCGCTTGAACGCCGGCAGCACGTCGCTGTAGCTCCACCCCGTGAGGCCGAGCTGCCGCCAGTGATCGTAATCCGCGGCCTGGCCGCGCATCGAGATCATGGCGTTGATCGCCGACGAGCCGCCGATCACCTTGCCGCGCGGATAGGCGAGCGCGCGGCCGTTGAGGCCGGGCTCCGCCTCGGTCTTGAACATCCAGTCCGAGCGCGGATTGCCGATCGCAAAGAGATAGCCGACCGGGATGTGAAACCAGATCCAGTTGTCCTTGCCGCCGGCTTCCAGCAGCAGCACGCGCTTCTTCGGATCGGCCGACAGGCGGTTGGCCATGATGCAGCCCGCCGTGCCTGCGCCGACGATAATGTAGTCGTAATCACCCTCGAGCCTTCGCGGCATGTCCTCGTTCCCGGCAAGCGTCTCTTGTTGGTCCCTATTAGTCAGACGCAGCCGGTCGAGACAAGCCCGGCGAATGACGCCGGGCATGCGCTGGATTGATCAGGGACGGGTGGGTTCGGCGAGTGTGACCTCGGGGCCGGGCCGCGGCACACAGAGGATGAGGGTCAGCATACCGATCGCGAGCAGCGCGCCGACGAGCGCGAGCGGTGCGTAGATGCTCCCGGTTGCCCACTGACCGACGCGCTCCGGATAGGCCATTGTTTCCGGTCGCCTTGCCTGCTTAGATCGTGCAGCCGAGCCCGGCCGGGCGATGCAGCAAGTTCCTCGGGATGCCGTATCCGGATTTCGGCTGGAGCGATTGCCATGAACAAAATTGTTCTAACGCTGCTTGCCTCCGCGGCGCTCTGCGCTTCGCTGCCGCACAGCGCGCATGCTGAACTTGATGTCGTGAAGCTGAAGGGCGCGATCGAGAAGTCGGTCGAGACCGACTATCCGAAGCTCGACGCGCTTTACAAGGACATTCACGCCCACCCGGAGATCGCTTTTCAGGAGGAGAAGACCGCGGCCAAACTGGCTGCCGAAATGCGGGCGCTGGGCTTCGACGTGACCGAACACGTCG
The DNA here is from genome assembly GCF_000426785.1 of Bradyrhizobium sp. th-b2. Lineage (NCBI taxonomy): Bacteria > Pseudomonadati > Pseudomonadota > Alphaproteobacteria > Hyphomicrobiales > Nitrobacteraceae > Bradyrhizobium > Bradyrhizobium sp. th-b2. The sequence goes on along the minus strand of NZ_AUGA01000024.1, from coordinate 84,983 downwards.
GCAAGACCGGGCTGGTCGCGATCTACAAGAACGGCGAGGGCCCCGTCATCATGGTGCGCACCGAGCTCGATGCGCTGCCGATGGAAGAAAAGACCGGCCTTCCCTATGCCAGCCACGACAAGACGATCTGGCAGGGACGGGAAACCTTCGTGGCCCATAGTTGCGGCCACGACATTCACATGGCGAGCTGGGTAGGGACGGCCAAGGCGCTGATCGGCCTGAAGGACCAGTGGCGCGGTACGCTGATGTTCATCGCCCAGCCGGCTGAAGAGATCGTGGCGGGCGCCAAGGCCATGCTGGCGGATGGCCTCTTCACGCGATTTCCAAAGCCCAATTTCGGCTTCGCCTTGCACGACCCGTTCGCATATGGAAACGTGCGCTATCGCGTCGGGATCGGCTCATCGGCTGCCGATGGCCTCTATGTCAAATTCCGTGGCCGCGGCGGGCACGGCGCGGTGCCGCAGGCGACCATTGATCCCGTGATGATGGCCGCGCGCTTCGTCGTCGATGTTCAGAGTGTGATCAGCCGCGAAAAGGACCCGACCGAATTCGGCGTGGTCAGCATCGGCTCAATTCACGGCGGCACCGCGGCAAACATCATCCCCGACGATGTGGTGCTGTTCGGCACCATTCGTACCTTCAAGCCCGAGGTGCGCGCCAAGATGCTTGCAGGCATCGAGCGGACGGCAAAGGCGGTCGCCACCATGTCGAATGCGCCGGAGCCCGAGATTACGATCAGCGAAGGGACCAAGGCCGTAATGAATGATCCCAACGTGGTCGGCATGGCCGAAAAGGTGCTGAAGGCGGCGTTTGGCGACAAATTCGCAACTTCACCGCCGGGCACGCCCAGCGAGGACTATTCGGAATTCGTCAATGCCGGGGTGCCCTCGATGTTTTTCAACATCGGAATCTACGAGCCGGAACGCGTCGCCGCGGCCCGCGAAGGCAACGGCCCACCATTGCCGTCCAACCACTCGCCCTTGTTCGCGCCGGTGCCGGAGCCGACGATCAAGACCGGCGTGACGGCCATGACGCTGGCCGTGCTGAGCGCGTTCGACCAGCAGGCGCGGGGACAATAGCCGTCAGCGGCGGCCCGATGCGCGCTGGAAATTCCTGTTGCCGCGGCGCTGCACCGCGCAGGTGAACTGCAGCCAGATGCTCACATCGGGCCAGGGCACGGCCGTCATCGACGCCTTTTCAGCCGATTCGGACCTGGATGGCTTTTCACGCCGATGCCGAATGAATAGGCTTTCTTTATTGGCCGGCTGAATTGCCAGGAAATATTCCGGCCGCGTCAAACGTTGCTCAACTTGCTGGAGGATTCCCGTGGCAGACCCGGTCCGCGCCCCTTTCTACCACGACGGAATGCGTGAGTTGCAGGACCGCTTCGACGGTCGTCGTGTTGCCGACGGCCTCGAGAAGCATCGCCTCCACTTCGAGTTCTGGGAACAGGACCGCAAGCTCATCGAAGAGGCGCGGTTCTTTTTCATTGCGACGAGCTATCAGGATAACGTCGATTGTTCGATGCGTTCCGGCGATCCCGGCTTCGTGAAGATCACTGGGCCCGACACGCTGGAGTTCCCTGAGTACGACGGCAACAACATGTACCGCACGCTCGGCAATATCCACCGCAACCCGAACATCGGGTTGCTGTTTGTACGCCTCGACGGCAAGACGTTTCGTACGCGCATCCGGGGCAAAGCAACGATCCATGACAGCGCGGAAGCGCTTGCCGGGCATCATGGCGCGAAGGTTGTCGTGCGCGTCACATGCGAAATCTTTCCAAATTGCCCGCGCTACGTTCCGGACCTGATGGGTGCTTCAGCTGATGTGCCCGCGAATCTGTTCGTTCCCCGGCCAGGCTACGAGCCGCCCGCACCGGAATGGAAAAGCCGGGATTATCTCAAAGACGTCCTTTCGAAATACGACCCGCACCGGAGACGTGAATAGGGGAGAAAACCCGCGATCAGGGCAGCGGCGCCATGTAGGGAATGCTGGCGACCAGCGCGAACACCTGAACCGCGTTGCACAGCATGCCGCCCCAATGCAGCCGGCGCAGCCGCCGCACCGCGGTGGGATCACCTGAGTCCCGCGCGTTCGCCTCGGCGTCGAGCCGCTGCAGAAACCAGCGGCGCGCCAGCACCGCAAATCCCGCGATCAACGCGATGCCGAGCGCGACGGCTGGCCGGCCGGCCGCGGCAAAAGCCAGTGTCCCGATCACACCCGAGACCGTGAGCACGAGGAAGTAGGCATTGAACATGCCGCGCATCAGGCGGGTGACGGGCGGGACGTCGAGCTTCACAAGCAGGAACGCCGGCGCCGCCAGCAGGAAATAGCCCATCGGCACCAGCAGGATGATGGTGGAGAACAAGACCGCCTGATCCGGCGTCATGCAGCCGCCCCTTTTTTGAAGGCCTGAGGATTCTCGGTGCGGAAACCTGAGGTAGTATCCGCGCGGGATATCTCCGGCACTATTAGGCTTTGGTCGGATGCGATCGTATCAGGCCTGACGTCCGCGCAAAGTGCCGCGAGAAGCATTCTGCCTCCCATTTGCGAATGCTGGCCCCAGCCGCAGGCAATGCCACATCTGTTGGGTGGACCGGCTCTTGCATGCTAAACAGGCACAAGTCGTGCAACCTTCGAGGCCAGAATTCTCATGCCCATCGTCAACCGCGTCGCCGATCTGCAACCCGATATTCAGGCCTGGCGCCGCAACATCCATGAAAACCCCGAGCTGCTCTATGATGTGCATCGCACCGCATCATTCGTGGCCGATCGTCTCAGGGAGTTCGGCTGCGACGAGGTCGCCACCGGCCTCGGCAAGACCGGCGTGGTCGGGGTCATCAAGGGCAAGAAGGGGCCGGCCAAGGGCGACGTCAAGGTGATCGGCTTGCGCGCCGATATGGACGCGCTGCCGATCCATGAACAGACCAACCTGCCTTACGCCTCAAAGACTCCGGGCAAGATGCACGCCTGCGGCCATGACGGCCACACCGCGATGCTGCTCGGCGCGGCGCGCTATCTCGCCGAGACGCGCAATTTCGCCGGCGATGCGGTCGTGATCTTCCAGCCCGCCGAGGAGGGCGGCGCCGGTGCCGCCGCGATGATCAAGGACGGCCTGATGGATCGCTTCGGGGTCGAGCAGGTCTACGGCATGCACAATGGCCCGGGGATTCCGATCGGCTCGTTCGCGATCCGCTCCGGCCCGATCATGGCCGCAACCAACGCGATCGACATCAAGATCGAGGGCCTTGGCGGGCATGCCGCCCGGCCGCACAAATGCATCGATACCGTGCTGGTCGGTGCGCAGCTGATCACGGCGCTGCAGCAGATCGTCTCGCGCACCGTCGATCCGCTGGATTCCGCTGTCATCTCGATATGCGAATTCCACGCCGGAAACGCCCACAATGTGATCCCGCAGACCGCAGAATTGCGCGGCACCGTGCGCACGCTGACCAATGAGGTTCGCCAGCTCGTCGAGAAGCGCGTGCGCGAAGTCGTGGATGGCGTCGCCAAGATGACCGGCGCCAGGATCGAGCTCAACTATGAGCACGGCTATCCCGTCACCGTCAATCACGGGCCGCAGACCGAGTTTGCCACCCGCGTTGCGCGCGAGGTCGCCGGCGCGGCCAATGTGCACGAGATGCCGCCGTTGATGGGCGCCGAGGATTTTTCCTACATGCTGGAAGCGCGGCCTGGCGCCTTCATCTTCTGCGGCAACGGCGACAGCGCCGGCCTGCATCACCCCGCCTACAATTTCAACGACGAGGCAATCGTCTACGGCACCTCGTATTTCGTGAAGATCGTGGAGAACGCGCTGGCGGCGTGATGCCGCCGTCCGCGTCACCTTGGTTCAACGAACGCGTCATGGCCGGGCGAAAGCGCGAAGCGCGTCTTCGCGCTGGATGTCCCGGCCATCCACGGGTTTCCTTACATCGAACCGAAGAGGTGGATGCGAAGCGCACACGTGTGCGGTTCTAGTCCGTCGGGAGCCGCGAGAATCGGAAATTGCAGTGGCTCGCGCCGCTAGCCAGCGTTTGGGTCCTTTGCAGGTGGATGCCTCGGGTTGCATAGGCGTCGAAATCAAGCCCGCAAATGTTCGGCAGGATGTCTTTATCGCCATGGCGAGCCGCGAATTTGCAAAAGCCGCAAGCCTTGTAGTCGATGCCGAATTCGAAGCTGTCACCCGGGCCCGGCTCGACGAAATCGTAGACGAAATCTTCCGGAAATTCCTTCTGATGGCTTTTTGTTGCGCTTTGTGTCGCCTGCTCGCGCAGCAAAGCCTGATTCTCAGATGACATGAATTGACGCCCCGAGGCGAGACGTTCTGCTTCGGGCACCGTGAGCAGTTGCGCCTTGTAGGTTTCTCGCTCGATTTCGCCGATCACCGAGAGCGACACGCCGTGTCGCCGAAGCACGCGGCTGATAGCCATGAATCCGATCAGACGCATGAAGAAATCGCTCATGCGACTTGCGGCGCCTCCGACATAAGGCATTTGGGTGAGCACGATTTCGAATTCGTCCATCACCTCCTGCCTGATCCCGGCAATTCCGGATAGATGCGCGCGCTCGCGCAACATCGCCTCCGCAAGGTCGAGGCGATGGCGCATGGCGACCTCCATTGCACCGCGATGCGACTCGTAAAACGGATGGATGATCTCAGGCATTGGACATCCTCTCTCATCAAACCCTCGGCATCCGCGCTTCACTCGGCAGCGATCGCCTCGATCTCCAGCAACCATTTGCCGTCGACGGTTTCGGCGATCATGACCGTCGATGCGGGTTCGTTTCCATCGAGCATCTTGCGGCGAATGGCGCGGTTGGGGACCAGCTGGCTCTTGTCAGTCAGGAACGTGTTGATCTTGACCAAATGCTCGACGCCGAGGCCGGCGGAGGTGAGCACTTCGATGACATTGCGCCAGGACTGCTCGCATTGCGCCTCGAACCCTTCGGGCACGCTGCCGTCGGAATTCTCCGGCACCTGGCCGCTGATGAACAGCAGCCGGCGGTGCTGGCCAACTTCCAGCCCCATGCTGTAACCGCTGGAGGGAGCGTGGACGGCAGCGGGATTGTGACGGACGAGATGAGCCATGTCAGATTTCCTCATGTTCGACGAATTCCAGAGCCAGGCCATGCGACGCGGCGGGTGCAATCAGTAACGCATTGTCGATCAGCTGGAACGCGACGCCGTTATTCTTCAAGAGCCGCCTGGTCGCATCCAGATCGGTGACCGCCACGCGCGCCGCGCAAAAGCGCGGCGAGCCATCGGCGACGACGTCAGGTAGCCGGCGCGCGATCTCAGACGGACCGAGCACGGTGATCCGATTGCCCCTCTCGCCGACCGTCAGTTGTCCGGGCGCGTGCTCGGCCGCACTCTCCGTCAGGCTTTCGAGGAACGCGCGATGTTGCTCAGGCTCCGGCGCCGACATGACGACCTCGATCACGCGCAAGGCGCCGTTGGGATGGTGCTGGTATTCCGCCTTCCAGAACAGTTCTGGCGGATGGCGTTGCTGGCAGGTAAAGAAGGCGATCCCGGGCATCGCGGCATCGGTGGCAAAGGCCAGTGAGAATGCGACACGGGCAGTGCCGCCGCCCGGCAGCACCGCGTCACGGCCGAAATCGAATGGTGCATAAGCGCCGATGCGCATCGCGCGGAAGCGTGCTGCGTCGGCGTGTGCGTCGGTGCTGTGCAAGGCCAGCATCGACATCCCTTCAGCGTTCCTGAGAAAATCCTGCTGATGTGCGGCAAAGTTGAAGTGGCCGCTCTCGGCCGGTGGTATCGCTGCGACATTGGTGACGGCCAGCAATTCCAGAAAATTGTTCCCGAACATCGCCAGGCGGTTGCTGGTTCCGAAGGGATGGACACCAGTTGGCGTCAGGTTGAAGCCGAGCGTCTGCCAGTCCAGCGCGGCCTGCGCCAAATCGTGGACACAGATAACCAGATGATCGAGGCGGTGAGGCATGGGATCTCCGCAAATGCTGCAACCCAACCGTAGCTGCGGCCACCAAGCCGGCGCAAACCATGTTTCCTTCGGTCCAGCACAAGAAAATCTATTGCAAGGTCACGGCCCATCGGTGTCAAACTGCAGTGCGATGACCTACGCCCTTCCACCACTCAACGCGCTCCGCGCATTCGAAGCCGCCGCGCGGCATCTCAGCTTCAAGCTGGCCGCGCACGAGCTGCACGTGACGCCCGCCGCCGTGGGGCAGCAGGTGAAAGCGCTGGAGGCGCGCCTCGGCGTGCACCTGTTCGAGCGGCTGCATAAGCAACTCATCCTGACGGCGGCCGGCCAGGCCTACCTGCCCGGGATATCCGATGGTTTCCGTCGCATTGCGGAAGCGACCTCGCAAATGAAACCGGCAGGTGCAGTGCTGCTGCAGTTGGGGGTCCATGGCAGCTTCGACCTGCGTCGCCTCGAACTGGCGGAGTTTCGCAGCGCGCATGCGGAAATCGGTTTGCGGGTGCTGCAGCCCGCCGGCTTGCACGAGTTGGTCGAGGGCAAGGTCGACCTGCTGATAGCCCGCGGTCTTGGCCACCATCCGGGCTATCGCTGCGACCGGGTCAATGAGGGATCCGGTTTGGGTGATTGGCTGATTGCGCCCGAAGGCACCGCGGATTGTCCCGAGGTCATCAGCTTCCGCCAGTGGCTGCGCGCCCTGGCGGCCGAGAAGGGGCTCGCAAACCACCGCCGCCCTCGTCTGGTCGGCAGCATCGGGAGTTGAGGCGACCGCAAGAGCGCGTTCGCAGCGCTACGCTGACGCAGACGCGTTCGTCACGAATCCCACCGCACTGGCAACGACACCGGACCGCGGAACACCCAGCCGCGGACAACCGGCGGAGCCTCCTCGCGGAGGCGCAGATTGCGCAGGCGTTCGAACAGCATCGGCGCCACGATCTTGCCGACGGTGAGCCGCGACACCCAGGTGCCGGCGCAGAAATGCGGTCCGGCGCCGAACGCCAGATGCGATTGCTTTGGCCGCGTCACGTCGAAACGATCGGGATCGGCGAAGCGGCTGCCGTCGCGGTTCGCTGCGCCGACGCAGAGGCCGATCTGAAGGCCCTCGGGCAGCGCGGCGCCGGAGAGATCGACGCTGCGGGTGACGCGGCGCGGATACATGCCGATCGGCGAGATCCAGCGCACCGCCTCCTCGAGCGCTGACGGCCATAGCTCCGGCTTCGCCAGCACGCTGTCCTTCTGCACGGGATTTTCCAGCAGGCCGAGCACGAGGGTCAGGATCGCGTCGCGCGGCTCGTTCAGTCCGCCGCCGATGATCACCTTGATGTTGGCGCGGATGGCTTCGATCGGCATCTGCGGATCGGCATTGACCATCGAGGACAGGATCGAGGGATTTGGATTGCTGCGGTGAAGTTCGAGCGCCGCGTCGATCGCGGTATCGACATCGGCGCTCGCCTGCATCGCCTTGCGCTCGATCTCGGCATCTGCGGCATAATTGCCCGCGCCGTCGATCAGCGCCTGCGACCACTCGGCCAGGATCTGCCACGGCATCTCGCGAAAGCCGATCATCGCCAGCAGGCTGAGCGAGGCCATCGGCGCCGCAAGCGCGGCGAACAGATCGGCCTCGTCGGCCGCGGAGAGGTCGCCGATCAGTGTCTCCGCGATTGCGGTGAATTTGGGCGCCCAATACTCCTTGATGGTGGCAGGACGAAACGAGGGCTCGATCGCCTTGCGGCCGATCGCGTGCTCGGCACCGTCCTTGCGCATGAAGGTCGGCCCCATCACTCTGTTGACCAGCGAGGCGGGATTGTCGGCCGAGTAGGTCGCGGGGTCACGCTCGATCCGCGTGATGTCATCGAAGCGCGTCACCAGCGTCAGGCGGGCGGATTCGACGAAGACCGCCGGCGCCATCTCGCGCAGGCGGCGGAAGACCGGGTAGGGGTCGTCGAGCAGGTCCTGATACGCGATGTCGGTGACGACAGGCACGGTGCTGGTCATTGGTCTTCCCGGGAACGCCTCTTCGCCAAGGCTAGCGTCGGGTGCGCAATCGCTCAATTCGATGGGGTCGATCAGGCCAATCGAAATCTTGCATGACCTCGTGATAGGCTTGGCCGCCAGCAATACGGGAGGTGCAGCGTGGTGGCCAATTCCTCGATCGATCCGATCGACATCGGGACCTTGCGGACGCTGGTGCTGGTGTACGATTTGCAGTCGTTCTCTGCGGCAGCCAAGCGGCTCGACGTCAACCAGTCCACGATCAGTTACGCGATCGAGCGGCTGCGTGGCGCGCTCCGTGACCCGCTGTTCGTCCGCAACGGCAACGGCGTGACCGCCACGGAGCGCTGCGCGGCACTGGTCGGCTCGGCGCGGGACATGATCGGCGAGATCGACGGGCTCGCCGCACCGGCGGAATTCGATCCGGCGACGGCCGAGGGGAGCGTGACGATCTCCTGCAACTACCACGAACGCCAAACCTTGATCCCGCAATTCAGCGCGCGGCTGCGGGCCGGCGCGCCGCTCGTTCGTCTTGTCCTGCTCGACGCCGCCGGCCACGGCGACGTCCATCTCAAGCAGAACCAGTGCGACATCGTGCTCGGCCCGGTCGGGATCGTCGGCGAGAGCTTCTTTAGGCGCCACATCCTCACCGATCACTATGTCTGCGTGATGGATCCGGCCAATCCGCTGGCGCGCGGCCGGATCGCGCTGTCGGCCTATGCGAAGGCCGAGCATGTCTTCATCACCCACAGCGGCGAGTGGCAGCCGCTTTATCTCGAGGCACTGAAGGCGAAGCAGATCGAGATCGAGCCGTTGGTCAGCCTTCCGAACCATGACAGCCTGGAGCGCATCATCGCCGGCACAAAGCTGGTCGCGACCACCCCGCATCATCTGGCGCGGGCGATGCGCGGCGGCCTGCATGTCGCTGCGCTGCAGTTCCGCGTGCCGATCTCGATCGACATGTACTGGAGCGCCAGGACGGCCAAATCCGGCCTGCACAAATGGGCGCGCGGCCTGCTCGCCGAGGACGCCCGGGCTTGTGCTGCCTGAGCCGCAGTCTTTGAAGACGGCCGTCGCGAAACGTCCTCCATCACGCAGCAAGGCCCGCGCTGGCGGCGCGGGCCTTGCGTGTTTCTTGCGTGTCTTGCCAGAGCCGCCGCGGCTCTCGCGGGTCAGAACACCCGCGAGAAGATCACGTAGAGGCAGCCCGACAGCAGGATCGCGGCGGGGAGCGTCAGCACCCAGGCCATCACCATGTTTCTGATGGTGGCGACCTGGAGGCCGGAGCCGTTGGCCGCCATCGCGCCGGCGACGCCTGACGACAGCACGTGTGTGGTCGAGACCGGCAGGCCGAACATGTCGGCGGCGCCGATGGTGGCGGCGGCAACGAGTTCGGCCGATGCACCCTGTGCGTAGGTGAGATGGGTCTTGCCGATCTTCTCGCCGACCGTGATGACGATGCGCTTCCAGCCGATCATGGTGCCGAGGCCGAGCGCGATCGCGACCGCAACCTTCACCCAGGTTGGGATGAATTTGGTGGCGCTGTCGAGCGAGGCCTTGTAGGCGTTCAGGGTCGCGACCTCTTCCTTGCTGAGGTCGTTTTCCTTGTCCTTCATCAGGAAGCGGATCGCCTCCGAGGTCAGGTACATGTCGTTACGGGTGTTGCCGACGACTTCCGCCGGCACCTTGTTCAGCGAACCGTACTTCTGCACCTGGTCGCCGACGTCCTTCACCAGCACCGACAGCGAGGGATAGGTGCCTTCGCTGATGTGGTGCGACGAGACGTATTGGGTCACCGCCGGGCGGGGATCGCCGATGATGCTGTGGCCGGCGCCCTTGGCCGCGACCACCTTGGAGGCGGCCTCCGAGGTCTTCTGGAACTGGGCCACCTGGCTCTCCGGCAGCGCGCGGTTCAGCGCGTAGGCGGTCGGCACGGTGCCGATCAGGATCAGCATGATCAGGCCCATGCCCTTCTGGCCGTCGTTGGAGCCGTGGGCGAAGCTAACGCCGGTGCAGGTCAGGATCAGCAGGCCGCGGATCCAGAGCGGGGGCGCCTTGTTGCCTTCCGGCGCGGCGTAGAGCGCCGGGTTCCTGATGATCATCTTCAGCAGCAGCAGCAGCCCGGCGGCGCAGATAAAGCCGACCAGCGGCGACAGCAGAAGCGCGTAGCCGATCTCGGTGGCCTTGCCCCAATCCACGCCCGAGGTGCCGTCACGGCCGCGCAACAGCGCGTTGGCGACGCCGACGCCGATGATCGAGCCGATCAGCGTGTGCGAGGAGGAGGCGGGCAGGCCGAAATACCAGGTGCCGAGATTCCACAGGATCGCGGCGATCAACAGCGCGAACACCATGGCAAAGCCGGCGCCGGAGCCAACCTGCAGGATCAATTCCACCGGCAGCAGCGAGACGATGCCGAACGCCACCGCGCCGGTCGAGGTCAAGACGCCGAGGAAGTTGAACAGGCCGGACCACATCACCGCAGCTTCCGCCGGCAGCGAGTGGGTGTAGATCACGGTGGCCACCGCATTGGCGGTGTCGTGGAAGCCATTCACGAACTCGAAGCCGAGCGCGATCAACAGCGCGACCAGCAGCAGCAAGTAGGGCAGGTAGGAGGTGACCCTGGTGCCGGTGGCGTCGACGTCCGAATAGATGCTGTAGGCAACGTACAAAAGTCCCGCGGCAAGGATGCCGAAGAAGATGATCATCGTGAGCGGGTTAAAACCCTTGTCGAGATTGGGCCGCGACGCCGGCTGTATCGGCGCTCCATCGGCCAGCGATGAATTGAGTGTAATGTCGGTCATTTTGACGCCCCTCGTAGTTGGAGGGGCATTTTTGACTGATGGAGTTGAAGGTTAGATGACAAGCTCAACGTTGTTTTGCGCAGCGCAAGCAGGTGCTTGAATCCGCGCCATGCGTCATGCGCTGAATCTTGCTGCTTCTCTTTGAAATCGTTTGAACAGTCCCGCGAATACGGACACGACGGGACTGGCGCGCGCGGTGGATATCGCACGATCATTCGTGCGCATCGTCGGTCCAGGACGGCTGTTTCGGGAGTGAGGATGAGGTGGCGCGCCGCACGATCGGGGCTAGCAAACCGCGCAGCGCGCCCGCCTCAGGGTACGTCATGGCGTGAACATGACGCCCGATGCCCGTAGACACGTGAGGGTATCACGGATCAATTCAAGGTTGTAGGGATTTATCAGCGTTTTGAACAATTTCACGTTGAAGTGTGATCCTGCAGTTCCCCCGGAACTCAAGCCGCGTGGGCTGAATTGCGCAGCTGATTTGCGGCGATTTTCAGATCGTCGATAAAGCGTTGATATTCCAGCGCCTTGGCTTTCTCGTCGGGCAGCCGCAATAGATAGGACGGGTGTACGGTGACCAGCACCCTGGTTCCGTCATGCTCGATCAGCTGGCCGCGGTTCCTGTGGATAGGTGTGATCTTGCCGAGCACGCTCTGCGCGGCCGTGGCGCCGAGCGCCACCACCAGTTCCGGCTTGATGGCGGCGAGCTCGCGCTCATACCACTGCCGGCAGGCGCGGATTTCCGGCGTGCCCGGCTTCTGGTGCAGGCGGATCTTGCCGCGCGGCACGAACTTGAAGTGTTTCACCGCATTGGTGATGTAGACCTTGGCGCGCGCGATGCCGGCTTCCTCAAGCGCGCGATCGAGCATCTGCCCGGCGGGACCGACGAAAGGATGGCCGGCGAGATCTTCCTTGTCGCCGGGCTGTTCGCCGACCAGCATCAGCGTCGCGCCTTGCGGTCCTTCGCCGAACACGGTTTGCGTCGCGTCCTTCCATAGCGGGCAGGCGCGGCAAGCGGCGGCCTCGTCGCGCAAGGCTGCGATCGCGTCGTGAGTTTGCTCGTCTTGAGTTTGCTTGTCTTGGGTATGCGCGTCGCGAGTTTGCTTGCGGGGCATCGGCGTATCCTGCCGCTGCTGCGGCGCGGCCGCCTTGCGGGCGATGAAGGGGCCGCTGGTCATGCGCATGGCGTCTTCGATCAGAGGTTTAATGATCGAGTCCTCGGGCAGGTTCCTCCAATAGGCTTGCGGGATCTCCATCACTTTCAGCCGCGCGGGATTGAAGCGGCCGTTGTCATGCCGCCGCCAGGCCTCCTCGAGCCGGTCCTCGCTCGGCACCTCGGATTTGGCGACGCCCGGCGTGATCGAGATCGCGTGCCCGTCCCAATGTGCGCAGAGGTCGGGGGTCAGGATCGACCACGGCATGTCGGCGAAGCGGCCGGCGAAGAACGGTGCGGCATGCTCGACGATGCGATGCTCCGGCTCGAACCAGGCGACGTAATGCGCCTTCTGCTCGCGGCCGATCTCGCGGAAGCGCAGATGCGCGTGCATCCTGTCGATATCGCGATAGACCGCGCGCGCCATCGCGTGGACCTCGGCGACATCAGGATCATCAGTCGCGCTGAGCAGATCGTGATGGCTGCGCAGCCGCCACAGCAGGCGATAGAGCAGGGCGATGCGCTCGTCATTGCGATGCAGGATCGCGGTCCTTGCCAGCTCGACGAATTTCGCTGTGACGTTGAACTGCGTCTGCGGCGTGTCGGGCAATTCATTCACGCAGGATGCCGACAACAGTTCGTCGTCGCTGCGTACCGTCCACGTGACATCCGACGGCTTCACATCATTCAGCGCCAATCGCCGCGCGGCCTTGCGCCAGCCTTCGAAATCGGTGTCGTTGTCGAGCACGATGATACGCATGCGATTGCTCCGTTTCCGTCACGCCGCCATTTTCCGGGCCGGCGCGCCCGAGGCTGCGGGCGAACCGGCTAACGTTCGGGTTGGACGCTACTGAATCTCATTGATTCTACTGGTGAATCACGAAACTCACCAATCCGATTGACTCCGCCGGCCCTGTTAGCTTTATATTAGAACATACCATGAACAATTGAGCCAGTCTCTGGTTCGTTGTTCAGGCAGTGACGGCCTCAAATTTTCAAGTTGAAGGAGCGGCGCATATGAACGGCGCACGCACGGGTACGCTTGCGTCTCTGCGCGGCAGCATCGCGCGCATCGAGGCGCCATCGGAGGCGGCGATGCCGAACCGCATCGCGCTCGGTCACGCCAGCGCGGACGCCATGCTGCGCGGCGGGCTTGCGGCGGCAACGTTGCACGAGGTGTTCGCCGCCGGCCATCAAAGCGGGGCGGCGACCGGCTTCATCGCGGGGCTTGCCGGACGGCTCTCAGCGCGCAAGCCGCTGGTCTGGGTGCGGCAGGATTTTTCCGATCGCGAAAACGGCGCGCTGTCGATGCGCGGGCTCGCCGAGCTCGGTCTCGATCCGCGCCTGCTCGTTACGGTGCGCGCCGCCGATGTCGACAACGGCTTGCGCACGGCGGCTGATGCGCTCGCCTGCGATGCGCTCGGCGCCGTCGTGCTCGAGATCTGGGGCCATGCGCGCCAGCTCGACCTCGTCGCCAGCCGCAAATTGACCCTGGCCGCGCAAGCCTCCGGCGTCACCGCGCTGGTGCTGCGGATCGCGGCAACGGCGATCCCCTCGACCGCGGAGACGCGCTGGATCGTGCGCGCGGCGCATTCGCCGCCCGGCAATGCCGCAAGCGTCTGGGGCGCGCCGCGCTTCGACGCCGAACTCGTGCGCAATCGTCATGGCCCGGTCGGGCGATGGATCATGGAATGGAAATGTGATGAGTGCCAATTCAGTGAACCGTCGGCGTATCCTCAGCCTGTGGCTGCCACGCCTGCCCATCGACCGCATCAAGCGCAAGCTCGCGCAGGACATCGCCTCGCAAGCTGATGCTCGGGACATTCGGCAGGTGGCAGGGCTCCCTCTCCCGCTTGCGGGGGAGGGTTGGGGTGGGGGTGTTTCCACGAGTCCCACTCTTCGTCGGAAGGAAGTTTCCACACAGGAGATGGCAGGGCTCTCTCCCCACTTGCGGGGGAGAGTTGGAGAGAGGGGTACCACGGATGCCGGCGTATGCGGCTTACCCCTCTCCCTAACTCTCCCCCGCAAGGGGGGAGGGAACCCGTCCGCTCATGCGTCCCTTACGAATGAAGTAAGCAACTGCCTCCCCAGCGTCGTCGTCGCAAAGGACCACAACGCCATCCTGCTGCATGCCATCGACGAGGCGGCGGTGCGCGCCGGGCTGTCGATCGGGCTGCCGCTCGCCAATGCGCGCGCGATCTGTCCGGAGCTCACGGTCTACGACGCCGATCCCGCCGCCGATCTGAAGACGCTGAACGACATCGCCGACTGGTGCGACCGCTTCACGCCGCTGGTGGCGCTCGATCCGCCCTACGGGCTGTTCCTCGACATCACCGGCTGCGCGCATCTGTTCGGCGGCGAGCGCGCGCTGCTGCAGATCGTGACCAATGCGCTGAGCCGGCGCGGCTTCGCCGTCAGCGCTGCGATATCAGGCACCTCGATCGCGGCGCGCACGCTGACGCGTTACACTTCCGGGCAGATCGTCGCCAGCGGCGCGGAAGCAGAGGCGGTCGGCCCGCTGCCGGTGTCGGCGCTCGGCGCCGATCCTGCCATCACCACCGGCCTGCGCCGCGCCGGCTTGAAGACCATCGGCGATGTTGCCTCACGCGCGCCGCACGAGATTTCCGCGCGGTTCGGCGCAGCCTTCACGACCCTGCTCAGCCACGCGCTTGGGCAGGGCGATGCCCCGATCAGCCCGCGCAAGCCGCTGCCCGATTACATCGTCGAGAAGCGTTTCCCCGAACCGGTCGCGACCGACACCGTGATCGCGCTGACGTTACAAAGCCTCGCCAGGATGCTTGTTGCGGCGATGGACAAGCAGGGCAAGGGCGCCCGGCAGCTGGAGGCGAGCTTCTTCCGCACCGACGGCGCGGTGCGCGCGATCATGGTCGAGACCGGGCGTCCGGTGACGCGGACCGAGATGATCGACCGCCTGTTCCGCGAGCGGCTCGATGCGCTCAATGATCCGCTCGATCCCGGCTTCGGCTTCGATCTCATTCGCCTTGCTGCCGGCCGCACCGAGATCGTGGTGCAGCAGCAGCGCGATCTCGACACGTCAGTGCACGACAATGACGAGATCTCGGCGCTGATCGACCGCATCGCCGCCCGCATCGGGGGCAAGCGCGTCGTCGTGCATCTGCCGCTGGAGAGCCACATCCCGGAGCGCGCTGCGCTCGCGCTGCCGGCGCAGCATCATCTGACTGCTGCCAGCGCCGCCGCCTGGCCGGAACGCGCCGCCGGCGAGCCGCCGCTGCGACCTTTAAGGCTGTTCGAGCGGCCCGAACCCATCAAGGTGCCATTCGCGACCGTGCCCGACGGTCCGCCGCATCAATTCACCTGGCGGCGCGCGCAGCACGATGTGGTGCGGGTCGAGGGCCCCGAACGCATCGCGATGGAATGGTGGAAGCAGGATGGTGCGTCGCTGACCCGCGATTACTTCCGCGTCGAGGACGCCGAGGGCCAGCGCTTCTGGATATTCCGCGACGGTCTCTATGAGAGCGAGCTGCGGGACGAGCAAGGCAAGCCGCTGCCCGCCAACTGGTATGTGCACGGGCTGTTCGCATGACGACGCCAACGCCCGATTATGCCGAGATCGGCATCACCAGCAATTTCTCCTTCCTGCGCGGCGGCTCCGATCCGCGCGCCTATGTGCATCAGGCGAGCGAGCTCGGTATCCCCGTGATCGGGCTCGCCGATCACAACACGCTGGCCGGCGTGGTGCGCGCCTGGAAGGAGCTCGACAGCGAGAAGGTCGCCCATCCGCCAAAACTTTTGATCGGCGCCCGCATCGTCTTCATCGACGGCACGCCCGACATCCTGGTCTATCCGCGCGACCGCGCCGCCTATGGCCAGCTGTGCCAGTTGCTGACCCGCGGCAAGCGCGGTGGCGGCATCGAGCGCATCGAGAAGGGGGATTGCCGGCTCACCCTGTCCGATCTGCTCGATTTCGCCGAAGGCCAGCTCTTGGTGCTGGCGCTGCCGCATCGTTTCGAGGAAGCGACAGCGCTCGATATTATCAGCCGATTAAAGGTGAGCCGCGCCGATGGCGTCTGGCTTGCCGCAAGCCTGCTCTATCGCGGTGACGACAAGCGCCGCCTCGCGCGGCTGCATGGTCTCGCCACTGATGCCGGCGTGCCGCTGCTCGCCACCAACGAGGTGCTCTATCACCATCCCGCGCGCCGCCCGCTGCAGGACGTGCTGACCTGCATCCGCGAAAAGACCACGATCGAGGCTGTTGGCCGCAGGCTCGAGGCCAATGCCGAGCGGCATCTCAAGCCGGCGCATGAAATGATCAGGCTGTTTCGCGATCTCCCTGATGCGATCGCGGAAACCATGCGCTTCGCTGCGCGCATCTCCTTCGCGCTCGACCAGCTCAAATACCAGTATCCCGACGAGCCGGTGCCGCCGGGCAAGACCGCGCAGCAGCATCTGGAGGACCTGACCTGGGCCGGCGTCGACAAATATTTCGGCGGCAACATCGATGAAAAGCTCCGCAGCACCCTGAACAAGGAGCTCGCGCTGATCGCCGAGCTGAAATACGCGCATTACTTTCTCACCGTGCATGACATCGTGCACTATGCGCGCAGCCAGAACATCCTGTGCCAGGGGCGGGGCTCGGCGGCGAATTCGGCGGTCTGCTACGTGCTTGGCGTCACCTCGGTCGATCCGACCAAGGTCGATCTGCTGTTCGAGCGCTTCATCTCCAAGGAGCGGCTGGAGCCGCCCGACATCGACGTCGATTTCGAGCATTCGCGGCGCGAGGAGGTGATGCAATATGTCTATCGCCGCTACGGCCGGCACCGCGCCGCCATCATCGCCACCATCATCCATTATCGTCCGCGCAGCGCGATCCGTGACGTCGGCAAGGCGCTCGGGCTGACCGAGGACGTCACCGCGGCGCTCGCCGACACCGTCTGGGGCAGCTGGGGCAAGGGCCTCAACGACATGCAGGTGCGCCAGGCCGGGCTCGACCCGAAAAATGCGATGATCAACCTCGCGGTCGAGCTCGCCACCGAGCTGATCGAGTTTCCGCGCCATCTCTCGCAGCATGTCGGCGGCTATGTGCTGACCCAGGACCGGCTCGACACCTATGTGCCGATCGGCAACGCCGCGATGGACGACCGCACCTTCATCGAGTGGGACAAGGACGACGTCGACGCGCTTCACATGATGAAGGTCGACGTGCTGGCGCTGGGCATGCTGACCTGTATCCGCAAATGTTTCGACCTGATCGATGACCACAAGGGCAAGCGCTGGGAGCTCGCCTCGGTCCCGCAGGACGACAAGAGGGTCTACGACATGCTGTGTTGCGGCGAGTCGCTCGGCGTGTTCCAGGTCGAGAGCCGCGCCCAGATGAACATGCTGCCGCGCCTGAGGCCGCGGACCTTCTACGACCTCGTCATCGAGGTCGCGATCGTGCGCCCCGGTCCGATCCAGGGAGACATGGTGCATCCTTATTTGCGGCGGAGAAACAAGCAGGAGCGGGTGACCTATCCATCGCCGGCGCCGGACCAGGGCGACAAGAACGAGCTTTACAATGTGCTGCACAAGACGCTCGGCGTGCCGCTGTTCCAGGAGCAGGCGATGCGGATCGCGATCGAGGCGGCAAAGTTCACCTCCGAGGAGGCCAACGGCCTGCGCCGCTCGATGGCGACCTTCCGCAACCTCGGCACCATCGGCAGCTATGAGGAGAAGCTGGTCGGCAACATGGTGGCGCGCGGCTACGATCCGGACTTCGCCCGCAGCTGCTTCGACCAGATCAAGGGCTTTGGCAGTTACGGCTTCCCGGAAAGCCATGCCGCGAGTTTCGCCCAGCTGGTCTACATCTCGTCATGGCTGAAACACCATCATCCCGATGCGTTCTGCTGCGGCCTGCTCAACTCGCAGCCGATGGGCTTCTATGCCCCGGCGCAGATCGTCGGCGACGCCCGCAAGAACGGCGTCACGGTGCGCGAGGTCGATGTCTCCTTCAGCTTTGCGCAGAACACGCTGGAGGAGCGCGACGGGGACTATTGCGCGGTGCGGCTCGGCTTCCGCCAGATCGACGGGTTTCATTGGCTCGATGAGGATGAGGAGAGGTTGAAGGCCCAGCAGTCGCTGCGGAGTGCGCAAAGCGTAAACGTGCATGAGTCAGGGAGGCACGAATGGATGGGCTCTCTCCCCCACAAGGGGGGAGGGAACCCGCCCACCTCCTGCGCGGCCTTGGACGGGGAGAAAGACTGGGCCGACCGCATCGTCGCCGCGCGCAACCGCCGGCCCTTCACGTCGCTGGAAGATTTTGCCCGCGACACCGCTCTGCCCAAGCGCGCGCTGATCCTGCTCGCCGACGCCGATGCGTTCCGCTCGCTCGGGCTCGACCGCCGCGAGGCGCTGTGGGCAGTGCGGCGGCTGCCCGACGACGTGCCGCTGCCGCTGTTCGAGGCCGCCACCGCGCGCGAGCAGCCGGATGAGGGCGCAAAACCGCTGCCGGAGATGCCGCGCCCGGAGCAGGTGGTCGCCGACTACCAGACCATCCGCCTGTCGCTGAAGGGCCATCCGATGGAATTCTTGCGCGAGATGTTCACCAGGGAGCGCGTGGTCGCCTGCCACGCCATCAACCAAAGCAACGACCGGCGCCGCGTCAGCTGTGCCGGCGTCGTCCTGGTGCGGCAGCGGCCGGGCAGCGCCAAGGGCGTCGTGTTCATGACGCTGGAGGACGAGAGTGGCATCGCCAACATCGTGGTGTGGCCGAAGGTGATGGAGCAGTATCGCAAGGAAGTGATGGGCGCGCGCCTGATCCTGGTCGAGGGCTATATCCAAAGCAGCCCCGAGGGCGTCACGCATCTGGTGGCGCAGCGCATGACCGACCGCTCCCACGATCTGATCGGCCTCGCCAATGAATCCCTTAGTCGCAAGCATCCGGTGCCGGCGGGACCCGCATTGATCGAGCCGCTGAACGACGACCGCCGCGATCACGGCGACAACACGCCGCAAAAGATCCGCCACCCCCGCAACGTCCGCATCCTGCCGCCGTCACGCGATTTCCATTAGCCATTGCGCGATGACGGCAGCCGTTGAGCCTGCCATCTCCCCAACGTCGTCCTGGCGAAAGCCAGGACCCATAACCACCGGCTTTGTTGTTTCAGGGAGCATGGCCCCAGCGTCGCGCAACAATTTGCAGTTGGGGTAATGGGTCCTGGCTTTCGCCAGGACGACATCAAATGGGCGGCGAAGCGCCCGCTCGCGTGCCCCTAAAAATTCACCCGGTTCGAGATCGCGCCGTCGACGACGAGGTTCGAGCCTGTTGTGAACGAGGAGATCGGGCTCGCCAGGAACACCGCTGCGCTCGCAATCTCCTGCGGCGTCGCCATGCGGCCGGTCGGATTGCGGGCCAGTGCGTCCTGGTACATCTTGGGCGCGTTCTGCTCGACCATGTTCCAGACGCCGCCCTTGAAATACACGGTGCCCGGCGACACCACGTTGACGCGGACTTTCTTCGCCGCGTATTGCCGCGCCAATCCCTTCGCCATATGCACCAGTGCCGCCTTGATCGGGCCGTAGGAGCCGGCGCGATCGGCTTGCGCAGCCGAGATCGACGAGATGATGACGAAGGCCGCATCGCCGGTCTTTTCGCCGCTCGCCTCGAGGAACGGACGCGCCGCCTCGAAGGCGTTCACCGCGCCGAGCACGTCGAGCCGGAAATTCTGCTCCCACGATGCCGGATCGCCGCCCTGCGCCATGGCGCCGGCATTGGAGAACAGCATGTCGATGCCGCCCAGCTCCGCCGCGACGTCAGTGATCCACGATTTCAGCGCCACGCCGTCGGTGATATCGACGGCGGTGCCGGTGGCGCGCACGCCCGCTGCCTTCAATTCGGCAACGCTGGCCGCAACCTGCTCGGCATTGCGGGCACACACCGCCACGCCTGCGCCTTCGCCAGCCAGCGTCGCCGCGATCGCCCGCCCGATGCCGCGCGTGCCGCCGAGCACAACGGCGTTTCGTCCCTTCAAACCCAGATCCATTTGTATGTCCCTTGCTGATGCGCGCGGACTGTAGCCTCCATCGCAGCACGGCGCGACCTCGATTATTCCCTCGCGTCACGCGATTTTCATTGTAGCCAGGCGAATATCGCGGTGCACCCAATCCGATCCCGCCTTGTACGCCACAACTCAATTGCTATCGTCCCGCCGCCCGGACGATCGATCCGGGATCTGAATAACAACCATTCGGGAGCACTCCATGCGTTATTTCACTGCGCTCATCGGCGCGGCCTGCGTCGCGTTCGCTACCGCCACCGGCGCGTTTGCCCAGGTGGCGCCCAATCCCGACAATCCGAACGACGTCGTCGCCGATGCGCTCGCGCCGCCGCCCTATGGCGAGCCGATCAGCCTCGAAACCGCCAAGAAGGTTGCCGCCGCGGCGGTGGCCGAGACCCAGAAGCGACACTGGAATGCGTTCTGCATTGCGATCGTCAATCCGGCCGGCGAGTTGGTCTATTTCGAGAAGCAGGACAACTGCCAATTTGCCTCGATCGGTGTCTCGCAGCATAAGGCGCGCACCACGACGCGCTATCGCCGGCCCACGCTGGCGTTCGAAAACCTGATGGGCAAGGGAGCATACTTCTCCTATCTCGCGACGCTCGACGACGTGGTCGCCTCGCGCGGCGGCAATCTTCTGATCGTCGGCGGCAAGGTCGTCGGCGCCATCGGCGTCAGCGGCGGTTCGGGCTCGCAGGACAATGTGATCTCGCTCGCCGGCCAGGCCACGCTGGAGTGAGAGCAACGACGTGATGCTTCTGCCGGGCTTCGGTCTGGCAGAAGTCCTCCAGCGTATGAATTGAGCGGGAATGTAGGATGGGTAGAGCGAAGCGAAACCCATCGACTTATGCCCGCGGCGCAAATGATGGGTATCGCTTCGCTCCACCCATCCTACAAGGCCGTCGATTATTTTGTTCGGCTTTTCAGAATTTAACTTGACGCCTGACCCAATTCAGATGTTCAATGCGTCCGTCTCACCCGGCACGAGGGGCGCTTCGCGGTCGTCACGAACGTGGGTCGAGATGCGGTGGACGCGGATTGCGCAACTGACGAGTGCGTATTAGGCGGACGGTGAAGTCGTGTGGTCCTGACGCCCTAGTGGCAGGTGTCCCCAAGCAGAACGCGAAAGCGTTCTTGCGGAGGCGGTGACAAACAAGCCCAGTCTCGCCGGGGAGAGCACGAAATAAGCCGTAAAACCATCGCGCAGGGAAAGCCGGATTGCTCCGGTTACACCTGTGGTCCTACCTCCCGTGCTTTTTGTTGCACGGGGCCCATGGGTGCGATCGGCACCCGGCTTTCCCTGCGCCCTCTGTTCGAGAAGAGGGCACGACAAGACGCAACGCTCGGACAGATCATGTCGCGAGAATGCTGACGCCTGCCTTACACAAGAATGCTGACGTGAAACTTACAAGCCGTCCGAAATAGCTACTCGACCGCCGCACCGACCGGCGGTCCGCCCGGCGGACGGTGCAGGAAGGTGATCGAGGCATAGGCGCCGATCCACGAGCCCGCTGCAGCGAAGGCGACATACACCCAGTTTTCGGTGTAACTGATCACCGCATAGGAGGAGAGCAGATACCAGATGCTGCTCCAGGTCGCCGCCGGCACGCGCTTGCGTGCCACGACCGCCGAGGTGAACATGACATAGACCGCGTCGGTGGCCGCGGTCGCGATGAAGACCGCGCCGGCGGTGAGGGGATCGATGGCAGCCATTGCAACTCCTGTTTGGGTCGGGCAGAGCTAAGGCATGATCCGGAAAAGTGTGAAGCGGTTTTCCGAAAAGATCATGCCCAAACAAGGTGACGGTCGGGATCGGGCACCGCCTTATTGTCATCATGCGCAGGCATAGAATAATCGCAAAGAGGAATGCGCATGCAGGGCATCCGTGAAATCCTCGCCGATATCTGGACCGGCGCCGGCGGCGCGCCGTCCGCGCTTGACGCGGTCCGGCTTACCGGAAGCGAGCCGCAGCTGCCGTCGTCGTTTCGGGTCGCAGCCGCGGCGCAGGCGCCGATCGCCGCAGCCGGGCTTGCCGCGGCCGAGATCTGGCAGGCGCGCAGCGGCGAGCGGCAGGAGGTCGCGGTCGACATGCGCCACGCCGTCGTCGAATGCCGCAGCGAGCGTTATCTGCGCGTCGACGACACGCCGCCGCCACCGGCCTGGGACAAGATCGCCGGCGTCTATCGCGTCAGAGACGGGCGCTTCGTCCGTCTCCACACCAATTTCCCGCATCACCGCGGCGCCGTCTGCAAGGTGCTGGGCTGCAACGCCGAGCGTGACGACGTCCAGGCCGCGCTGATGCAGTGGGATGGCGAGGCGTTCGAGACCGCGGCCTATGCCGCCGGCGGCGTCGTTGCCCTGATGCGCTCGCACGACGAATGGTCGGCGACGCCGCATGCAAAAGAACTCGAAAAACTGCCGCTGATCTCGATCGAGAAGATCGGCGAGGCCGCGCCAAAGCCGTGGCCCGCCGGCGACCGCCCGCTGGCCGGCATCCGTGTGCTCGATCTGTCGCGCGTGATCGCAGGTCCCGTCGCCGGCCGCACGCTCGCGGCGCATGGCGCCGACGTGCTGCTGATTTCCGGCCCCGATCTGCCTGATATCCCCTGGCTCACCATCGACACCGGCCGCGGCAAGCTCACGAGCTTCGTCGAGCTGAAGAGCGAGGAGGGACGGCGGGTGATGCGCGGTCTGGTGGCGCAGGCCGATATTCTGTCCCAGGGCTATCGTCCGCTGGCGATTTCGCGTCTCGGCTTCTCGCCGGAGGACGCCGCGCGCATCAACCCCGGGATCGTCTATGTGACACTCTCGGCTTATGGCCATGCCGGACCGTGGGCCGAGCGCCGCGGCTTCGATTCGCTGGTGCAGACTACGACCGGCTTCAATCATGCCGAGGGACAGGCGGTCGGCATCGAGGGCCCGAAGGAATTGCCGGCCCAGATGCTCGATCACGCCACCGGATATTTCATGGCGTTTGGCGCCATGATGGCCAGGGCACGCCAGGCGCGCGAGGGCGGCAGCTGGCACGTTCGGGTGTCGCTGGCGCAGACCGGGCGCTGGCTGTGGAATCTCGGCCGCCTCGAAGCGGGCCTTGCGACCGCGGACCTGAAGGTGGATGCGGTGCAGCCCTTCATCGAGCAGCTGCCGTCCGGCTTTGGCACGCTGAGTTCGGTCCGGCACGCGGCCGTCCTGTCGAGGACCCCGGCCCATTGGTCCCGTCCGGCCATGCCGCTCGGCAGCCATCCTCCGGAGTTTCCTGCCCCGGAGTTTCCCGGATGAGACATTCAGCAGCCGTTCAGGGTATCCAAACTTTAACGACAGGCACCGCCGAAGTGCGATTTTTAGGTTGTTTGAAACGCCAATTCGGCACTATTAGCGCACCGCTGGGGCTGTCCCGCCGGAAGCTGCAACGATCGACCCCGCGGACCGCATGCTGAGAGAGTTTACCAAGAGAATGCAGAGCTTTAGCCGTCCGCGCCTGCTCGTGGCCGCGGCGGTGCTGGCGGCCGCCTGCGCCGGCGCCTATGGCTACACGCATTTAGGCTCGGAAAAGCAGTCGTCGTCGGAAGTCTCCAGCCAGTCCCGCAAGGGGGGGACGCGTTATGCGCCGTCGCCGGCCGAGTGGGCCAGCCTGACCTTCCAGAACGTGACCGAGCACACCTTCCGCTCCGAACTGGTGACCGAGGGCAAGATCGGGATCGATGAGGACCGCTCCACCCCGGTCTACTCGCCCTACACCGGGCGCGTCACCCGCCTGCTGGTGCGGCCGGGCGATGCCGTGGTGAAGGGGCAGCCGCTGTTCGTGATCGAGGCGGCCGACACCGTGCAGGCGCAGAACGATTACGTCGCGGCGATGACCGGCCTCAACAAGGCGCAGTCGGCGCTCGACCTCGCGCAGATCCAGGAAAAGCGCGCCAAGGACCTGTCCGAAGGCAAGGCGATCCCGCTGAAGGATTATCAGCAAGCGCAGACGGCGCTGGTGCAGGCGCAGAACGATGCGCGCTCGGCGCAGACACTGCTGGAAGCGGCGGAAAACAAGCTCCACATCCTCGGCTTCGCCGATGACGCCATCACGACGCTGCGGCAGAAGGGGCGCCTCAATCCGGAGACGACGGTGTTTGCGCCGATCGGCGGCACCGTGGTCCAGCGCAAGGCCGGCCCCGGCCAGTATGTCTCGACCGGCGCGAGCGACCCGGTCTACGTGATCGGCGACCTCTCGACGGTCTGGCTGATCGCCTTTGTCCGCGAATCCGATGCCGACAATGTCGCGGTCGGGCAGGATCTCAATTTTAGCGTGATGGCGCTGCCGGGCAAGGTACTGAACGCCCGGGTCAACTATGTCGCCACCGCGATCGACGCGACCTCGCGCCGGCTCCTGGTCCGCGCCACCATCGACAACGCCGACAATCGGCTGAAGCCCGAGATGTTCGCCAATGTGACGCTGTATTCGAAGGGCGACCATCCGGCGATCGGCGTGCCGAAGCAGGCGCTGATCTACGAGGGCGACCAGGTGCGGGTCTGGGTCGCGAGAGCCGACGACAAGACGATCGAGCTGCGCCAGATCAAGCCCGGGCTCATCAATGGCGACCTCGTCGAGGTGGCCGGCAATCTCAAGCCGGGCGAGCAGATCGTGACGAAGGGAAGCCTCTTCATCGACCGCGCCGCGTCCGGCACTTAGAGCATGATCCGGAAAAGTGTGTAGCGGTTTTCCGAACAGATCATGCTCAATCGAAAAAGTCCCTTCCAGTTGAAAGCGCCGATCTGAATGGATCGCCTCGTCGCCCTTGCCGTCAATCGCCGCTACTTGATGGTGGCCATGTTCGTCGCCGTCTTCATCGGCGGCATAATTGCGTTCAAGCAGCTCAACATCGAGGCCTATCCCGATCCGACCCCGCCGATGGTCGACATCGTGACGCAGAGCCCGGGCCTCTCGGCCGAGGAGATCGAGCGCTACATCACGATCCCGATCGAGACCCAGGTCGCAGGCCTCAAGAACCTCAAGACCATCCGCACCATCTCGCTGTACGGCCTCTCCGACGTTAAGCTGCAGTTCTCCTTCGACTTCACCTATGACGAGGCGCAGCAGCAGGTGCTCAACCGCCTGTCGCAGCTCGCGCCGCTGCCCGGCAACGTGCAGCCCGGCATCTCGCCGCTCAGCCCGATCGGCGAAATCTTCCGCTACCGGCTGAAGGGGCCGCCGAACTACAGCGTGCTCGACCTCAAGACGCTGCAGGACTGGGTATTGCAGCGCCGCTTCCGCGCGGTGCCCGGCGTGATCGACGTCACCGGATGGGGCGGCAAGACCAAGACCTATGAGATCCAGGTCGACTTCAACAAGCTGGTCGCCAACGGCCTGACGCTGCCGCAGGTGCTGCAGGCGGTTTCCAACGCCAACATCAATGTCGGCGGCAACACCGTGAATATCGGCTCGCAATCGGCCGTGGTGCGCGGCGTCGGCCTGATCCGCTCGATCGACGACCTCGCCAACACCATGGTCTCGCAGTCCGGCGGCAATCCGGTGCTGGTCCGCGACATCGCCCATGTCACGATCGGCGAGAAGCCGCGGCTCGGCATTGCCGGCCTCGACAATGACGACGACATCGTGCAGGGCATCGTGCTGATGCGCCGCGGCGAGCAGAGTTCGCCGACCATCACCCGCGTCGAGCAGCTCGTTCACCAGATCAACAATTCCTCGATCCTGCCGCCGGGCGTGAAGATCGAGCGCATCTACGACCGCAAGGACCTGATCGAGCTCACCACCCACACCGTGCTGCACAACATGGTGGTCGGCATCCTGCTGATCGTGCTGTTGCAGTGGATCTTCCTCGGCGATCTGCGCAGCGCGCTGATCGTCGGAGCCACGATCCCGTTCGCGCTGTTCTTTGCCGTGATCATCCTGGTGTTGCGCGGCGAGTCCGCCAATCTGCTGTCGGTGGGCGCGATCGATTTCGGCCTGATCGTCGACGCCACCGTGATCATGGTGGAGGCGATCTTCCGCCGGTTGTCGCAGACCACTGCGCTGTCGGAAGCCGAGCAGGCGCACATCTCCGAAGACACGGTAATGGGGATGAAGAGCCACGCAATCCTGTCGGCGGGGGCCGACGTGTCGCGCTCGATCTTCTTTGCCGCGGCGATCATCATTGCCGCGTTCCTGCCGTTGTTCACGCTGAGCGGCGTCGAGGGCAACATCTTCGGCCCAATGGCGCGGACCTACGCCTATGCGCTGGCTGGCGGACTCCTGGCGACTTTCACAGTAACTCCGGCGCTGAGCGCGATCATCCTGCCGGCGCATATCCACGAGACCGAAACCTGGATCGTCAAGAAGCTCGACGCGATCTACCTGCCGGTGCTCAACTGGGCGATCGCCAACCGCAAGATGGTGATGGCCGGTGCGGCCGGCCTCGTGGTCATGACCATCATCTTCGCGCGCTTCCTCGGCCTCGAATTCCTGCCCAAGCTGGAAGAGGGCAATCTGTGGATCCGCGCCACGCTGCCGCCGACGATCTCGCTGCAGGAAGGCAATGCCTACGTCAACGAGATGCGGAAACTGATCAGCAGCCGTCCCGAGGTGGTGGCGGTGGTGTCGCAGCACGGCCGTCCCGACGACGGCACCGACGCGGCCGGCCTGTTCAACGCCGAATTCTTCGCGCCGCTGAAGCCGGCCGGCGAATGGCCCGGCACCCACGACAAGGAAGTGCTCACCGCGCAATTGCTGGCGCAGCTGCAGGACAAATTCCCCGGCGTCGAATTCAACTTCTCGCAATATCTGCAGGACAACGTCTCGGAAGCGGTGTCCGGCGTGAAGGGCGAGAACTCGATCAAGCTCTACGGCAACGATCTGCAGGCGCTGACCGACACCGCCAACAAGATCAAGTCGGTGCTTTCGACCGTGCAGGGCGTCACCGACCTTGCGGTGTTTACCTCGCTCGGGCAGCCGACGATCCAGATCGACGTCGATCGGGCGCGCGCCGCCCGCTATGGCCTGTCGCCGGGCGACATCAACGCCACGATCAGGGTCGCGGTCGGTGGCGACACCGCCGGCGATCTCTATGAGCCCGGCAGCGACCGGCACTTCCCGATCATCGTCCGGCTTGCGCCGGAATATCGCAAGAGCGCGGAGGCGATCCAGAACCTGCGGATCGGGGTGGCGAACGCCAATGGCGGCATCACCCAGATCCCCCTCTCCGAGGTGGCCTCGATCAAGCTGATCTCCGGCGCGGCCTACATCTATCGCGAACAGCAGGAGCGTTACCTGCCGATCAAGTTCTCGGTGCGCGAGCGCGACCTCGGCAGCGCGATCCGGGAGGCGCAGCAGAAAGTCGACGAGCAGGTGCAGCTGCCACCCGGCTCGCATCTCGAGTGGGTCGGCGAGTTCGGCAATCTGCAGGACGCGATCAGGCGGCTGTCGATCGTGGTGCCGATCAGCCTGGCGCTGATCGCGGTCTTGCTGTTCTTCAACTTCGGCTCGATGGTCGACACCCTGCTGGCGATGAGCGTGATCCCGATGGCGATCTTCGGCGGCGTGCTCGGGCTTCTGATCACGGGCATTCCGTTCAGCGTCTCGGCAGCGATCGGCTTCATCGCGCTGTTCGGCATCGCCGTGATGGACGGCATCATCATCCTGTCGCAGTTCAACCAGCTGATCGACGAAGGCTATGACCGGATGCGCGCGGTGATCCGCACCGGCGAGCTGCAGCTGCGGCCGGTGCTGATGACCTGCGTCGTGGCCGGCGTCGGCCTGCTGCCGGCGGCGGTGTCGGAGGGCATCGGCTCCCAGGTGCAGAAGCCGCTCGCCATCGTCGTCGTCACCGGCATGATGCTGGCGCCGCTCGTCATCCTGATCACGCTGCCGGTGCTGATCTCCTATTTCTCGCGCCGGCCGAAGGACAACGTCAGGTGAAGCCGTAGAGCCGGGCCGGATTGTCGACCAGGATGGTCTTGCGGACCGCGGCGTCCGGCGCCCAGACCGGCAGCTGGTTGAGGAGACGGCCGTCGTCGATCTGGTACAGCGGCGTCACCTCGGTGACCTTCTTGCCTTGCGGCGTCACCGAATCCGGGTGCGGCCAGTCGGTGCCCCAGACGATGCGCTCGGCGTTGGCCGCGATCAGCGCCTGCGCCAGCGGCGTGGCGTCGGCATAGTCCGGCGCGAGCTTGGAGGCGCGGTAGGCGCCGGAAATCTTGACGTAGGCCTTGCCCGACTTGACGAGCTCGAGCAGGTCGGCAAATCCCGGCTGGCCGGTGCCGAGCGCGGCCTCGGCGCCGCCGAAATGGTCGAACACGACCGGCACCGGGGCTGTCGCGACCAGGTCCTTGATCGCGGTGATCATGGCGAGGCTGGTGAACAGCTGCACGTGCCAGCCGCGCGCCTTCATCCGCTCGATCGCGGCCGTGAAGCGCTGCCGGCCGACATTGGGATCGTTGACGCCGCCGGTCGCGAGGTTGAGGCGGATACCGCGGAAGCCGGCCTTGTTCATGGCGTCGAGATCGCCCTCGCTGATCTTGTCGTCGATCACCGCGACGCCGCGCGCCGTCGGCCCGCGGGCGGTCATGCCGAACAGCGACGACGAATTGTCGGGGCCGTAGACGCTCGGCGTCACGATCACCACCCGCTCGATATGCAGCGCCTTGTGCAGCGCGCTCATCTCCTCCGGCGAGGCCAGCTCCGGCGTATAGACGCGGCCGGCGAAGAACGGGAACTTGTCGGGATCGCCATGGATGTGGGTGTGGCAGTCGCACGCACCGGCAGGCACGTCGAAGTTGACCGGGGTCGATGGTTGCGATGGCTTGGAAAATGCGTTGCTGCTGGTCATGGTCACTCCGGCGCGATGGAAGCCAGCATCATATCGCGTCGCGTCAGCATTGGACGTCTCCCTGCGTGCTCGGCTGTTATGCGCGTGATCCGCGCGACGGCATTATCGGTTGCCGGCGGGGGCGGAGGTTATCGGCGGAGAGCGCGGGCGGGAAGGGCTGGCTCGCCGTGCGAACGGTTCCGCAACGCCTATTGTCCCGACGGCGTGCGCAGGCCGTGCCAGGCGTCGCGGACCTGGTGGTAGTGCACCTCGGGCAGATAGTCCGGCGTCTTGAGATTGAGCGTCTTGACGTCGAGCCGTCCGGTCGCGCTGAGCAACGTGTAGGAGGCGATCACCCGGTCGCGCTGCGCGCCGATCAGGCGGGCCCTGGCAGTGATCAAATCCTGCTGGGCGTTGAGCACATCGACCGTGGTGCGCTGGCCGCCGGCGGCTTCCTTCTGCACGCCGGCCAGCGCAACCTCCGCAGCCTTCACCTCGGATTCGGAGGCCGACACCGCGATCTTGGCGCCTTCATTGGCGACCCACGCGCTGACCACGGCGGTCTTGGCCTGATTGCGGACCTGATCCAGCACGAGGCGGCTCTGCGCCGCCACTTCCTTGGCCTGCCGGGTCTGCGACGCCGCGGTGCCGCCGTCGTAGATCGGTTGCGTGAGCTGGCCGATCACCGAGGCCTGATCGGTGCCGAAGGTGCTGAGCGAGCTGTCGGAGTCGCGGTTCTTGCTGACGCTGCCCTGCACGGTGACACTCGGCATCAGGCTGCTCTCGGCGACCCGGATCGAGGTCGAGGCGACGTCGACGTCGAAACCGGCCGCGGTCACGGCGGGATGCTCGCGCAGCGCAAGCGCGATCGCATCCTCGCGGCTGCGCGGCAGCAGCCGGTCAGTGGTCTCGGCCGGCCGCAATTGCGATGGCGGGTTGCCGACCACCTGGGCATAGGTGGCCTGGCTGATCGCGAAGTTGACCTCGGCAGCATTGAGGTCGGCGAGACCGCGGTTGAGGCGGGCCTCGGCCTGGGCCGTATCGGTCGGCGTGACGTCGCCGGCATTGAGGCGGCGCTGCGTGATCGCCTGGGTCTCCTTCAGGAAGGCGACGTTGGCGCGCTGCGCCTCGACCAGCGTCTGGTTGGCCAGCACATTTGTATAGGTGGTGACGGCGTCGAGCAGCACGCCCTGGCCGACATTGCGCAGGGCCTCGCGGCCGGACTGCACCTGCAGCTCGGCGACGCGGACGCTGTTGGCGGTCTTGAAGCCGTTGAACAGGGTCTGGGTCACCGTGACCCCGATCTGCCACGGCTTCAGCGTCGCAGTCTGGATGACGTTGCCGGGCAGCTGGTCGCGAACCGCCTGGAGGCCGACCGAGAGGCCGGCGATGATCTGCGGGCGGTAGGCGGCCAGCGCCTGCGGCACGTTCTCGTCGGTCGCACGCTGCCGCGCCCGCTCGGCATTGAGCTGCGGATTGGTCTGATATGCCTTGACCAGGGCTTCGGGCAGGCTCTCGGCACGGGCAGCGGGGCCAGCCAGCAGCGCACACGCCAGGGCGCCGAGGCCGATGCCCGACAAAAGCACGTGCCTCGCTACATCGCCAACCCTCGCGGCACGCTCAACCATGTGATCCCGCAAACCAAAACCGCGGCAGTCCGCCTCCGCCGACGCCGCCGACACATCTACCTGTTTAGGGGGGCGTGCCGCCACAGGCAAACCGCCACGCGACATCTGCACATCATTTCAGTTCTTGTCTGTTGCCGGTTCGTCACAGGCGAACGCAACGGTCATATGAAGTATAAGCTCGAACCGTCCGCCGCCGATTCTGTGGCGCCGGTTATCCGCTGCCTGCTCCGGTTTCATTGCTGATGCCCATATTCTTCTCCGACCCCGAGGCGATCGCGGAGCACATCGTTCGTGATGTCGGAACCGAGCTGGTGGTCGGGCTGCCGCTCGGCCTCGGCAAGGCCAACCACATCGTCAACGCGCTGTACGCGCGCGCGGTGGCCGACCGTTCCATCAATCTGACGCTGTTCTCCGCGCTGACGCTGGAAAAGCCGAAGCCGAAGAGCCTGCTCGAGCAGCGCTTCATCGGCCCGGTGATCGATCGCCTGTTCGGCGGTTATCCGGATCTCGCCTATGCGGAGGCGCTGCATCGTGGCGCGCTGCCGCCCAACATCAAGGTGATCGAGTTCTTCTTCCTGGCGGGGCAGTGGCTGCACCAACCGTATGCGCAGCAGAACTACATCTCCGCAAACTACACCCATGCGGCGTCGTACCTGCTGTCGCGCGGAGTGAATGTCGTGCCCCAGCTGGTCGCCAAGCGCGTGGTCGACGGCGTGCCGCGCTACAGTTTGAGCTGCAACACCGATACAACGCTCGATGTGCTGCGTGCGCGCGCGCAGGGGCGGGCGTCATTCAAGCTGATCGGCCAGGTCAATCCCGAGCTGCCGTTCATGCCTGGGCCCGGCGATCTGCCGGCGGATGAGTTTGCGGCGGTGCTCGACGGTCCTGACACAGACTTCCCGCTGTTCGCGCCGCCGTCCGAGCCGATCAGCGACACCAAATACGCGATCGGGTTGCATGCTGCGGGCCTGGTCCGGGACGGGGGCACGTTGCAGATCGGGATCGGGCAGGTCGGCGATGCGCTGGCGCAGGGGCTCGTGGTCCGCCACCGCGACAACGCGCAATTCCAGGGCATCATGCGGCGCCTTGCGCCCGGTCGCGCACAGCTCGGGGCGGCCGAGACCGCGCCGTTCGATAAGGGCCTCTATGGTGTCAGCGAGATGCTGTTCGAGGCGTTCCTCGGGCTGATCGACGCCGGCATCCTCAAGCGCGACATTGGCGGCGTGATCCTGCACGGCGCATTCTTCCTCGGACCGCAATCGTTCTACCGGGCGTTGCGCGAGATGCCACCGGAGCAATTGGCGCGCATCCAGATGATGCCGGTGTCCTTCACCAACGAGATCTTCGGCGACGAGGACGGCAAGCGCCGCGCCCGCGTCGATGCGCGCTTCGTCAACAACGCGATGATGGCGACGCTTCTCGGCGCTGCGATCTCGGATGGTCTGGAGAATGGCCAGGTCGTCAGCGGCGTCGGTGGTCAGTACAATTTCGTCGCGCAGGCGTTCGCGCTGGAAGGCGCGCGCTCCGTGCTGGCGCTGGAGGCGACGCGCCAGTCCGGCAAGCAAGCGCAGTCGAACATCCGCTGGTCCTACGGCCACGAGACCATTCCACGGCACCTGCGCGATATCTTCGTCACCGAATACGGCGTCGCCGATGTCAGAGGCAAGTCCGACGCCGACGTGATTGCCGCGATGCTGCAGGTGACGGATTCCCGCTTCCAAAGCGAGCTGATGCGGCAGGCCAAGGATGCCGGCAAGCTGCCGCGCAATCACGAGATCCCGGCCGCGCATCGCGAAAACTATCCCGAGCGCATCAGCGACGCGCTGAAACCCGCGCGCGACGCCGGGCTTCTGCCGTCATTCCCGTTCGGCAGCGATTTCACCGACGTCGAGCAGCGGCTGATTCCGGCCTTGCAGATATTGCAGCAGGCGCAGCGCACGCCGCTGCAACTCGCGGGCCTGCTGTGGCAGGGCATGCGGCACCCGCCCAATGCTGCCGACCGCGAATGCCTGGCGCGGCTCGGTCTCGACAAGCCGACGCATTTTGCCGAGCGCGCCTATCGCGCGCTCGTCAACGCAGCATTGCAACGGAGCAGAACGGGTTAGCGGTTCTTGTTGACCGGCTTGCGCTTCTCGATGAAGGCCGCCATGCCCTCGGAACGATCCTCGAGCGCGAAGGTCGAGTGAAACAGGTTGCGCTCGACATTCATGCCTTCCGCGAGCGGCGTCTCGAACGCGCGGTTGATGGCTTCCTTGGCCATCGCGACGGCCGGACGCGACATCGAGGCGATCTTCTCCGCTGCGGCGAGCGCCTCTTCCACCAGCTTGTCGGCCGGAACGATCCGCGACACGAGGCCCGAGCGCTCGGCTTCCGCGGCATCCATCATCCGCCCGGTGAGGCAGAGATCCATCGCCTTCGACTTGCCGATCGCGCGGGTCAGGCGCTGCGTACCGCCGATGCCGGGAATGGTGCCGAGGGTGATTTCCGGCTGGCCGAACTTGGCGGTGTCGGCGGCGATGATGATGTCGCACATCATCGCCAACTCGCAGCCGCCGCCCAGCGCATAGCCCGCGACCGCCGCAATGGTCGGCTTGCGGCAACGGGCGACGCGGTCGCCGCCGATCGCGGTGAAGTCGCTGTTGAACATGTCGATGAAGCCCTTCGGCTGCATCTCCTTGATGTCGGCGCCGGCCGCGAAGGCCTTCTCGCTGCCGGTGATCAGGATGCAGCCGATCTTGTCGTCGGCCTCGAGATCGTCGACCGCCGCGGCGATCTCGCGGAACACGCCGAACGACAGCGCATTCAACATTTTCGGCCGGTTCAGCGTGATGACGCCGACCGGTCCCTTGCTTTCGACGATGATGAATTCGAACGTAGCCATAGACGCAAACCCCGTGCTGATTTGGCGGGCAATGTGCCCGCTGGCGGGATGCGCTTCAAGTGGCTGAAACGAGGCACCGGGCCGCGGTGCGGCGCACCCCGCGCCGCAGCCGCAAGCACCCTGGCTAGGCCATGAACATGCGCGCGGCGGAGGCCACCGTGAGCAGGGCGCCGAAGCCGATGAAGATCTTCCCGATCAGCGACGTCTGGTCCAGGCTCGAGCTGTCGCTGCTCGCGAGAACGGGCGCGGGCTTGGGTGCAGCTGCCACAGTCGGCGGCTGCGCCGGGGGCGGCTCCTGCTGGGCGGCCTGCGGTTGAGCCGGTTGCGGCTGTTCCGCCGGCTGCTCCTGCTGCAGGGCCCGGTCGACATCGTTGAGTTGGTCGGATGCCACCACGTTGCTGTCAGGCTGCGCGTCGGCGGGCTTGTCGGCCGCGGCAATCAACGCGTTGGCCTTCACTGTCGTCGCGGCCGCGTTGTCGTCGCCCGAGGTCAGCTCCGCATTGGCATTGGCGACCGTGGCAGGCATGCCTGTCGCGGTGACGCTGCCGGCGTCGTTA
Source organism: Bradyrhizobium sp. th-b2 (assembly GCF_000426785.1). Classification (NCBI taxonomy): domain Bacteria; kingdom Pseudomonadati; phylum Pseudomonadota; class Alphaproteobacteria; order Hyphomicrobiales; family Nitrobacteraceae; genus Bradyrhizobium; species Bradyrhizobium sp. th-b2. Next base: position 51,204 of record NZ_AUGA01000024.1, on the reverse strand, counting down.
CCGGCGGTCTTCTTGCTCTCGGATTTGTCGGAAGACTGGTGACGCGCATGGCGCCGGCCATGCCGCGAACTCTGCTGCGTGGACTTGTCGGTGGTCGTGGTGTCGGATTTCGTCACCGATGCGTCCGAACCGGCCGCATGCGCCGGCAACGGACCGGCAAGACCCACGAAAAGCCCGGTAAGCCCTGTCGCTACCATCAAGGCCAAGCGCCCGCTGGCTTTGATCTTCATTTGATGATCTCCCCATTTCGCCCGCCCGAGGGCGAAAAAAGACCCCGCTGCGTGTCCACACCGGGGCAGAAAAAGGGAATCTTCGGGCTTCCGGGGGCAAAAGCTGGGCAATTTCGTCCCGGTGCGTGATCGACGGCAGCAGCACCGATGCTTGTCGAAGCGATCAATGTTATGAGCCGTGACGTCTGGAAACCCGCCGGAGCGATTCTTTGGAGCCGATCCTCGGCGCGGTCTTGTCGGAGGATGATGATCACGAACTCGTGATCTCTTGGCTTGCCGCGTAACGAACTGAAAGATCGGCCGAATTGCAATTCAGGAGCCTGCGTGCGCGAACGTGAGGATGAATGGACCGACCTGATGCGGTCGGCCATTTCAGGCGATGACGCGGCGTATCATCGCCTGCTCAAGGCCATCACGCCGGTACTCCGTGCCGCGACGCGCCGTGGCTTGGCGCGCGCGGGACAACCGGTCGATCAGTCCGAGGACATCGTGCAGGACATCTTGCTGGCGGTACATTTGAAGCGGCAGACTTGGGACACCAACGCGCCGTTCGCGCCGTGGCTGTTCGCGATCGCGCGCAACAAGCTGATCGACGCACTGCGCCGCCGCGGCAGGCGCATCTTCGTCAACATCGACGATTTCGCCGAGACGCTGCCCGGAGAAACGCCGGAGCCGACGGCGTCGCCGAGCGAGGTGACCGCCCAGCTGCAGGCGTTGCCGGCACGGCAGCGCGACGTGCTGCAGTCGATTGCGGTCGACAGTGCCTCGATCAAGGATACCGCGGCGAAATTCTCGATGAGCGAGGGCGCGGTGCGGGTCGCGCTGCACCGCGGGCTTGCGAGCCTGACCGCGAAACTACGGGACCGATGAGCATGGACACGGATCAACTCATTCGAACCCTTGCCGCCGACAATACCTATCGTGCGCGGCCGGTCGGTCTTGCGCTGATGCTGGCGCTGCTGGCGGCGGCGCCGGTCTCGCTCCTGATCTTCTTCGCCGAGCTCGGCGTGCGGCCCGACGTGATGACCGCTATGCATAATCCGTTCTTCGACCTGAAGTTCGCGGTCACGCTGGCGCTCGCCGCTTCGGCGATTGCGGTCAGCCTGCATCTGTCACGGCCGGAAGCCTCGCTGCGCGGCTTCGGCTGGTGGCTGCTGATTCCGGCCGGCATCCTCGTTGCCGCGATCAGCGGCGAGATGATGATGCCGCAGCGTACGCCGATGATGACGCGGCTGATCGGCAGGAACTCGATGGCGTGCATGACCGCGATCCCGGCGATGTCGCTGCCACTCTTGGTCGGCGCGCTGTACGGGCTCCGGCAGGGCGCCCCGGCGCGGCCCGCGGTCTCCGGTGCAATCGCAGGCCTGCTCTCGGCCGGACTGGCGGCGACGATCTATGCGTCGCATTGCACCGATGACTCGCCGCTGTTCGTCGCCACTTGGTACACGCTGGCGACCGCGATCGTCGCGAGCGTCGGCGCCCTGATGGGACAGCGGGCGCTGCGATATTAGAGCGTTTCGAGCGAAGTGGGCACCGGTTCGCGTGAAGAAAACGCGTCAAGACAGAATCTAGAGCCCCGTTACGATTCAATCGGAACGGAAAAGGCTCTAGGCCGCGGGCGCGGACTGCTGCATGCGATGGAAGCGGAGCACCTGCTGCGCGGTGGATGGCCGCAGCCGCTCATAGGTGTCCTTGCAGGCCTGCAGGTCGGTCGGCTCGCCGCCCGAGATTTCGTCGCGCAGATTGATGATCGCCCGCACCGTCGACCATGACAGGCTCGAGACCTTGGCCAGGATCATCACGCCCTCGGCGCGGGTTTCGATCATCATGTTCTCGGCGACGCTGACCGAAACATTGGCGAGCGCGGCAAGCGAAGCATTGGTTTCGTCGAACTTGCCGGCCTCGGCGAAGGCTGCGAGCTGGAATTCGTCGAGCCGGCCGTCCTGATAAAGCGACTTGACCAGCGCATGCGCGATCGCGGTGTCGGGCGTCACGGCTGCCGACGCCGAGCGCGCGCGTCGCGTGGCTTCCTTCACCGCGATCGGAATCTCCTTGGCCTGCTGCGGGATGGCAGCTTCGAGCCGCTGCCTGACCGCGTCCGAGGCCTTGGCGACCAGCTTGAGATAGAGATGCCGCGGGATGTTCGGGCGCAGGCCGACGCAGGTCGACAGATTGTCGTCGCCCTCGGCGCGGCTGACCAGGCGGGTGAAGCCGCGCTCGGTGAATTCGGCGCCAGGATTGTTGACCGCGCTCTGGATCACCTCGTCATTGCCGCGCAGCACCAGCACATCGGTGACGGCGCCGCTCAGCGACTTGCGGTTCGAGATCGCGAGCAGATGCGCCTGGCTCTTGCTGCGCGCGGTCTCGATCAGGGTGTCGTCGTCAAGCCGCGGCGACAGCGTCAGCACCGGGCCGGCGACCTCGATCAGGTCATCGAAGGCGAGGGTGCGGATGGTCTGCGGCGGCGCGGTGTCGATCGGGGCGAGGCGGTTGGAAAGCAGCGCCTTGGCCGAGTTCTCGATGTGCTCGAGCAGGCATTGGAAGACGTCGTCGAACAGCACGATCTGCTCGTCCGAACAGTTCACGGAGCCGTTGATGAAGAGGTCGGTGACGCGACGCAGCGTCTCGACACGGCGTGCGACGGTGCCGTGGGCGAGGGTTGTCTGCAGCTCATCGAGCAGACTTTCGGGGGCGGTCGCGGGCTTCGAACTCATGACTCTGTCCTGGAGCGGTGGCGACGGCTTCTCCGGCGCCGAATAGGGAAATGAAAGGGTTCAGGCGCTGGCGATGCGGTTGCGTCCCCGGGCCTTGGCTGCGTAAAGCGCGCCATCGGCGCGGGCGAGTAATGTGTCGGAGTTTTCGCGCGGCTTCAGCGTCGTGACGCCGGCGGAGATCGTCACCTGCATGCCCGGCGAGAACGCGCTCCAGTCGAGATCGGCGATGATCTTGCGCAGCCGTTCGAGCGCGCGCATCGCCTGATCCTGCGACAGGTCGGGCAGCACGAGCAGGAATTCCTCGCCGCCGTAACGGCCGAAGCGATCGATGCTGCGGAGATTGGCGAACATGCCGATGGCGAAGGTGCGCAGCGCCTCGTCGCCGATCGGATGGCCGTAGACGTCGTTGATCCGCTTGAAATGGTCGAGGTCGATCAGCGCGACCGCGCAGGAGCTGCCGTTGCGGGCGCAGCGCGCGATCTCCTCTTCGAGCGTGCGCATGATGCTGCGGCGATTGGAGGTGCCGGTCAATTCGTCAAGCTCGGCAAGCTCCTCGATGCGGCGGTAGGCCTCCTTCAGCTTCAGTCCACTCTGATACAACGATTGCTGCATCGAGCTGGAGAAGATGCCGAGATACATGCAGCGCCCGATCGTCAGCGCGAACACCAGCATGGTGGCGAGGCGGTCGATCCGGGTGCCGGTCGGCATCCCGATCGCCTTGTCGGTTCCGAGGAAGAGTGCGGCGAGGCCCAGCACCATGATGGTCCAGACGATCGCGGTCTGCCGTGCCGAGGTGCGCAGCGCGCCGAAGCCGAACACCACGAACAGGTTGCAGAGGAACAGCACGCCGACTTCCGGCGCGATGTAGGTGAATACCAGCAGGTTCACCATGTTGATCGCCGATTGCGGCGCGACCAGATAGTGGTCGCGGAAGCGCTCGTGGAAGCCGCGCTCCGACAGCAGCACATAGACGGCGACCAGCGAGAGGCCGGTCAAGGCGTAACTGGTCGCGACCAAAACGGATGTGGTGCCGGCATGCGCGTAGATCAGCAGCACCACGGCATCGAGCACGAAGCAGGCGGCGATCATCGATTGGATCTGGCGGCGCTGCCTGGCGCGGCGCGCGAGGCGGTCGACCGTCAGCCTGGGACGGCCGCTTTCCGATGCGCCCGTGATCGGGCCGGGAAGTGACGACGCAGCGCTGCCCATGGTCTCGCCGTTGGTGAAATCCGGCGAAAATCTAAGTGGGAAAGCCTTTAGGTTTGGTATCTTTGGGAACCGAATCTGCTCCGGTGAAATGCGGGCACCACCCTTGTTTCGTAAGGGGAATCCGTGTCCCGGGGCTGGCTGCGAGCGATCCTGCGGGTGGCCGGCGCCGGTGCTGACGTCGCGAGGGCGCTGGCTTGCGGGCAAAGCCTTGATATGGTCGCGCCGGACGGTGGGCGTCCGCGAGAGTTCTAAGTATTATGATACCTCTTCCTGAGTCTCGGGCGATTTTTCCTTATTGTGATCGCCGACTGTGTCATAGATCACACATGCGGTCTGGACATTGCCGTATTGTGAAGAATCTTGCCTCTCGCGTCGAACCACGCACCATCCCCCTCAGACCAACTTTGCGAGACGGCCATTGAGCGCGACACAGGCGGCTTCAGACGAGGTTCTGATCGCTCGGATCGCTCAAGGCGACCGGCTCGCCATGCAGGTGCTGTACGGACGGCATCATGTCAGGGTGTACCGCTTCGGGCTTCGGCTCGTGCGGGACGAACAGGTGGCGGAGGACCTCATCAGCGAGGTCTTTCTGGACGTGTGGCGTCAGGCGGGCAAATTCGAGGGACGATCCGCCGTTTCGACCTGGCTGTTGGCGATTACCCGGTTCAAGGCTTTGTCTTCGCTACGGCGGAGGAAAGACGCCGAACTGGACGATGAGGCCGCGAACGCGATCGAGGACACGTCCGACGATCCGGAAACGGTAGTGCAGAAGAAGGACACCGGCGATACGCTGCGTAAATGCCTGAGGGGGCTATCGGCGGAACACCGGGAGATCGTCGATCTTGTCTACTATCACGAGAAATCCGTGGAAGATGTCGCTGAGATCGTGGGGATTCCGGAGAATACCGTGAAGACGCGCCTGTTCTATGCGCGCAAGAAACTTGCCGAGTTGCTGAAGGCAGCCGGTGTCGAGCGAGGTTGGCCATGATGGCTGCGAGCAAGAAGATGCTGGGTCAAGAACCCGATGATGTCGAGATGCTGCTGCCCTGGCACGCGGCCGGCACGCTGAACGCGCGCGATGCGCGTCGCGTCGAGGACGCGCTGGCGTCCGATCCGGAGCTGGCGCGGCAGTATGCCGTCATCCGCGAGGAATATGCCGAGACCATCGGCCTCAACGAGAGCCTCGGTGCGCCCTCGGCGCGCGCCATGCAGAAGCTGTTTGCCGCGATCGATGCCGAGCCGGAGCGCAAGCCGTCGGTGGGGGCGCGGATGTCGTCCGGGGTCTCCGAGTTCTTCGCAAAATTGTCGCCGCGGACGCTGGCCTGGTCGTCCAGCCTCGGTGCGGTCGTGGTGTTGCTGCAGGCGGGCGTGATCGGCGCGGTGCTGATGCGCGACCAGCCGGCCTCGATCCAGACCGCGTCGCTGGATGTCGCCGAGCGCAGCGCGGTGGCACCGAGTGCGCCCAGTGCGGCGGCACCGATCACCCGTGACCTCGGCGCCGGCGTCTTGGCGGCGCCGACGCGGCTCTTGGTGCGCTTTGCGCCCGATGCCAGGATCGCCGACATCTCGACGCTGCTCGAGAATTACCAGGCCTCGATCGTCGACGGTAAGGGCGGCATGTTCCGCCTGCAATTCCGTGCAATGGACAAGAGCGGCGTCGCCGCGCTGATTGCCCGTTTGCAGAAAGAGAAGATCGTCAACCTCGCGGTCGAAACGCCGTAGCCGGCGTCGGGCCGCTCTGCGCCTGGTTGAGCTCACCACGACCGCCGCGCCGGCGGGACGTTGCCATCACCGCCGACGACTGGACCAGGGCGCTTCGTTGCAGCACCCGTGGACAAACAGCCGCAGCCCTCGCAGACGCCTGCCGGCAATAACACTTCCGTGAGCCGCGCGTTGCATGCACCCGCGCCGTCGATCGCAGCGATGATTCCGCTGTAAATCACAGTGATTTTCGACGTCGAAGGCCTGCAATGGTGCGATGGAACCACGTCGCCAAAGGTTAAAAAAAACGCGGAGGATTTGAACGTCCGCCATCCTGTCACGACTTATATGTGTGGGAGCGGTTTATCCCTCCCCGGCTATATCAGGCGCGAGCGCCCATCCACCCCAAGCGCCCATATGGCTTTGACCCGTCCGGTTGTCCCCCCGGACGGGTCTTTGCTTTTGGGGCACCCCTGCATGACGGGCTCGACGAACGCGGCCGATCATTCGACGGCGCGCAGCGCGGTCGCGACGCGATGTCTGCCGCGGGCGACCGCATGCGACGGATTGCTGTGGATCATTCGTCCGGACGCGCTTTGCATCACCACGATGCAAGTCGATGACTTGACGGGGGTTCGCGCGAGAAACTCCGTAGTCGAGCGGACTTCTCTCATCGCCCGTTCGCGATTAAGAATTTAGTTAGACTTTATTTACCTTTTCCACAGAATATCAGCGTCGCGTCCAGTTGATTCGGTTCGGTTGCGTCTGCGTCCGTTTCTTTCCCTACGGGCAAGTTGAATGACACATCGGACCGACGTGGCCAGGGGCCAAGAGATCGTTGCGCGCTGGTGCAACCTGGCCGAGCAAAGGCTGGAACACCTTACCGAACTATTCGAAACCGGACGCTGGCGCCGCTATCACAGCGAGCGGGCCTTCCTCGAGAACATCAGGGAAGCACGGGCCGCGGTCGAGATCTGGCGGGAATTGCTGTCGCGCGAGGCCTCGCTCGACAATTCGCCGATTGATCTGTCCTGGCTCGGCCGCGGCAAGTCGATATTGCCGCCGCCTTACATCTCATCGGCGCCCTACGTCTCGCCCGCGCCGGAGCGCCGGTCGGAGGCTGCGACATTGGCGGAGGCCGCGATGAATGCGGTGGCGGCCGCCCTGGAGACGGCGACGGAAGTCCTGGAGGAGCCGCCCACCATGGCTGACGCACCGCCGCTGGAGATGCCGCAGCCGGTGCTGCGGCCGCCGGTGCTCGACCTCGACACCATCCAGCGGCGCTATCCCTTGCTGCGCAACGCGCTGTAGCCGAACGGTCGGCCAATTCGCTCGAAACGCTCTAGCGCCGCACCGCGTTCGCGCCGACCACGAGCTGCGCAAATTGCTGGGCGCCACCTACTGACAGGTCGGTGGTAACCGGGCGGGCGTGGTCGAGCCCGACCACCGCGCCGCGCGGGGTTTCCGAGATCATGTTATTGTTGATCAGCGCGGTGCCGGCGCCCGGCACCACCGAGACGCCGATGCCGACAAAGGCGTTGCGGACGACATTGCCTGAAATCGCGACGTCGCGCAGATATTTGCCCCAGCCGGCGACGATGCCGAAGGTGGGCGCGTTCTCGATCACGTTGCCGGTGACGGCGCTGTCCGCCTCGACATAGATGCCGATGCCGGCGCCGTCGTTCGGGTCGGTGCCGACAGGGCGCTTCGGCAACAGATTGCGGATGATGTTGCCCTGGACCACCGCGATGCGGCCGCCCTCGTTGAAATTGCACACGGAGACACCGATCGCGGCGCCGTCGACCGTGTTGTTGGCGATGACAGCGGCCTCGAACGCGAACTCCGAGTAGAGTGCGACCTCGCGGACATTGCTGACGCTGTTGTCCGTGATGTGGATGTTGGAGGCGGAGTTGCCGCGCACCGCCGAGAAGTCGCAGTTTTTGATGCGATTGCCGCGCACGATCACATTGCCGGCGCGGAACGCGTTGATGGCGTTGCCGTACTGTCCGGAGCCGCCGGGGCCGGCCTTGATGTCTTCGATCCGGTTGTCGGCGACGATCGAGCCGTCATCGCCGATCGCGGTGCGCAGGATCTCGATGCCGTTGTCGTTGGTGCCCTTGATGGTGTTGCGCGAGACCATCAGGCCGAGCGCGTCGAACGACACCAGCGCGGTGGTCGCGATGTCGGTGAAGATGTTGTTGCTGACGTCGCCCGACATCTGCTCGAACCAGATGCCGTTGCCGCCGCTGCCGATGAACTGGCAATCGGTGATGCGGATGTCGCGGCCGGACAGGCAATGCACGAGGCCGCGCCGTGTCGGCAGCGGGACGTTGCCGCCGTCGAAGCTGAGGCCCATCAGGACGATGCCGCCGGCGCCTTCGCCTTCCAGCAGCGAGGCGCCGCCGTTGAACACCAGGCGACTGGCGCCGCGCACGCCGATCAGCTGGCTGCCGGGCGCAAGCCGCAACAGCCCGGTGCGGTAGACGCCGGGCGGGAAAGCCAGCGGCACCTGCGCGCGCGCCGCATCATCGATCGCGCGTTGCAAATTGCGGGTCTGGTCGTCGGGGCTGCCGGGGCGGACGCCATATTGCGTGACGTCGCGGCCGAGCGAGCCGGTAGATGCCGCGGCGCGCGCAGCGTCCGGCGACATCGCAAGCGCACCGGCTGCGCCGGCAGCAGTTGCTCCGATCAGATGGCGGCGGTTGACGTCCATGGTGCATGCCCTCGCAAGAAGACGCGAGCAGTGGCGTTCGCGCCTGTTAGGTAACGCGAAATGCGGCGCCGCATGGTGAACACGCCGACGCAGCGGGGCGATTGTTGCCGGTAGGGTTAACCCCCGGTGCAGCCGATTCACATTGTCAAACAGCGATTTCACGGCGTCATCACCCGCGCAGGCGGGTGATCCAGTATTCCAGAGACGCCTGTCGTTGAGCCTCGCGGCCGCGGCGTACTGGATCGTCCGCTTTCTCTGGCCTGACACCGGGGAGAATGAGAGCCCACGGCTCCTTCCCCGCGTCGTCCTGGCGAAGGCCAGGACCCATAACCACCGCATTGGGTGATGAGCCGGATCGTGGCCTCGGCGTCGCGCAGCAATTGAGATTTGGGGTAGTGGGTCCTGGCTTTCGCCAGGACGACACCGAGTGTGTGGCGTGGCCCGTGAATCATCGTTCCACGTTCTCGCGACATAATCTGCCCGAGCTTTGCTCTTCGTTCCGCCCTCTCTCTTCACAGAGGGCGCAGGGAAAGCCGGGTGCCGATCGCACCCATGGGCCCCGAGCAAAAGGTAGAAAGCTCGGGGGTAGGACCACAGGTGTAACCGGGAACTCCGGCTTTCCCTGCGCGATGGTTGTGCGGCTTATACGTGCTCTCCCGGCGAGACTGGGCTTGTTTGTCACCGCCGCCGCGAAGATGCTTCGCATCTCGCGGGGGACACCGGCCGCTAGGGCGTCAGGACCACACGACTTCACCGTCCGCTTCACGTGCTCTCGTCAGTATCACGCACAGCGTCCACCGCATCCCGCCGCACGTTCGTGACGATCGCGATACGCCCCTCATGCCGGGCGGGACGGGGATTCATAGCCGTGAGTTGGGGTGCGTGTCAAGATTATTTCTGATAATCGGAAGTAGATCAAGGGCGTGTACTCAGAGCCGCAATGCTCGATCAACCTGCATCACCGGCGGCTCACGCTTATGTGTCCGGCGACGCCACACGCTGCAGCAATGTCTGTTGAATTACGACCGTTATGTTATATTATGATCGTAATTCAATCGAGCTGCACCTGCCGTTCGCGGCAGTGCGATGCCGCGTCTCAGCTCTTTTGCGAGGATTTCATGGACGACACGATCGGCACCTCACGTCACGCCGCATCGCGAGAAACCGCGGAGCTTACTTCGCTTGGGCTCGCAGCCGCCGCAGCCGCAGTTCGTAACGGCGACATCACGTCGGAGACCTACACCACGGCGCTTCTGCAGCGCGCCGGAGCGCTCGCGGAGCTCAATGCCTTCATCAATATCGACGAGGCGGCCGTGCTCGCAGCCGCGAGGAATGCGGACAAAGCGCGCGCGACCGGGGCGGCAGCCCCTCTCCTGGGCGTGCCGCTCGGAGTTAAGGACAGCTATTTGACGAAAGGGCTGTCTACCAGCCTGGGTCTTGGCAGTCTCGCTGACTTCGTGCCGCTGGAAGATGCGGACGCTGTCCGCGCCATCAAGGGGGCGGGCGCTCTGGTCTTCGGCAAGAACAACCTCGTCGAGATGTCTTACGGCCTGACCGGGCACAATGCCCGCTTTGGTCAAGTGAAGAATCCGCTCGCCATCGATCGCGTGTCAGGTGGCTCATCGAGCGGATCCGCCGCGTCCGTAGCAGCCGGCATCGTTCCCGCGTCTTTAGGGGGTGATTCCGTCGGGTCGATCCGGGTGCCCGCTTCACTCTGCGGCGTGGTGGGATTCAAACCCACGACCGGGCGATGGCCGCGCAATGGCGTTGCGCCGATCTCGCATACCCTCGACACAACGGGCGTGTTCGCCCGCAGCGTTGAGGATTGCGCTCTTGTGGATCAGGTGGTGACCGGTGAAATTGCCGTGGACCCATCCGGGCGCGGATACGACGTGAGGCGGAGGCGGCTGGCCTACGCGCCGCGTCAATTTCTCGACTTGGTCGATCCGGAAGTCGAAGCACGCTTCCGCGAGGTGGTGCGTCGACTGCGGGACGCGGGCGCCGAGGTCATTGAGGTGGACCTTGGCGATGACTTCGGCGCCCTTACGCAGACGGCGACATGGAGCATCTTCTTCCATGAGACGATGGGCGCAATCTCGGGGTTCCTTCACCGCCACGATATCCCAACCACGTTTGAGGCGATCATCGAGGGGCTTAAGCCCGAGCTTCGCGACACGTGGAGACACGTTGTCCTGCCAGCAGGTGCAGGAGCTATCTCTGCAGAGGCCTATCAGACCGCGCTGGCGGTGAGCCGCCCGGAAATCCAGCGCCGGCTCGACGAGGCGTTCGTCGCCCGAGGGGTACAGGCCATGCTCCAACCGACCACGCCTTGCACGGCGCCTTTGATCGAACAGCAGACGAACTTCCAAATCGCAGGGCGGCAGGTTAGCCACCTCGCCCTGGCGAACCACACCGTGGTGGCGAGCAGCGTGGGCCTGCCGGGTATTAGCCTTCCGGTTGGCCTGTCGCGCGACGGCCTCCCCATCGGCCTTGAACTGGACGCTCCCTTGGGGAGTGACCGGACGCTTTTGGACCTTGCACGCCAGATCGAGAGCGTCCTGGGCACCTAGTCGGCTTTGGCCGATTCAGCGACGATGAAGTTGATGCCGTCGTGCAGCGGCTTCATCGCGACCTATACGCGGCTGCTGGGGCGGCTGCGACCTAACGACAACGGGAAGGCACGATGCGTTTCGAGAAAGGTCATAAGGCGGCGACACGACGGCACATAGTCGATGTAGCATCGAAGTGCATCCGCCGAGACGGCGTCTCCGCAGCCGGGATCGCTGGAATAATGGGCGAGGCTGGCCTGACCAACGGGGCATTCTATCCGCACTTCAAGTCCAAGGAAGCGCTCGTTCGCGAGGCGCTGGCGAGCGCGCTCGCCGACCAGCAGCATCGCCTCGATGAAGATCAGCGGACAGGGCTGGACCTCGAGCGCGCGATCAGGAGTTACTTGAACCGCGCTCACCTCGAAGACCCCGCAGGCGGGTGCCCCTCGGCGGCGTTGCTCCCGGAAATCGCCCGTCAGCCCCGGGCCACGCGGCGGGACTACGAGAAAGGCCTACGAAGCTACGTTTCGACGCTGGCCGCGCTGCTTCCTGACGCCGATTCCGTAGCGAACGACCGCCGCGCGATGGCCATCTTCGGCCTCATGATGGGCACCCTCCAGTTCGCTAGGGCCGTGCCCGACGCTGCCCAGGCGGAGCAGATCCTGGAAGGCGGCATTGAGGCTGCGTTGCACCTGGCACGAGCTCCATCTTCCTGAATTAGGGAGGCCGGAGGCTCAGCTTGGACATCTTTGTGGGCGGGATCACCGAGGTCAGCGACTGGCCCGACCGGACCTCCGGAGAGGTCCGTTTTGTGCGCCGCTGTTGAGGCATTGTAGATTTCAACGACGCTCAGGCGCGCAGCGTCCCGGTTCGCGAAGACACACTCCAAGCCGCGTCGCTTGCGCGCGCGGCCTGCCGGGGCAGCTTCACCAGCTCCAGCAGCATGGCTTCGCCGGCATCGCGCGCCGGCCGTGCATCGATGCCGCTACGCAAAACCACATGCTTGAGCGGGACATTGCTGGTTCCGAACCGGAAATTTCGTGCCTTTTTGATCTGGATCAAGGCCGGGAAACGATGCGCGGAATTGGCTCTAGAGCGTTTTCGAGCGAAGTGGCTACCGGTTCGCGTAAAGAAAACGCGTCAAAACAAGAATCTAGAGCCCCGTTCCGATTCCATCGGAACGGAAAAGGCTCTAGGTGTCGGTAATCTCATTTGGGAGACATGCATGATGCGCTTGGCTGCGGGTGCGCTTTTCGTTGGCGGGTTGTTAGCGGTGTCGCCATCCTCAGTTGGCGCTCAAACGTCGATCACCGAACAAGAGGCGCACGCGATCGGCGTCGATGCTTATCTTTATTTTTATCCGCTGATTTCGATGGACGTTACGCGGAAGGTGGCCACGAATGTGGAAGCCGGCAAGATACCGGGCTTCGGCCCAGCCAACATGTTTCACAACTTCACAGCCTATCCGGCCGCTGACTTCAAGGCCGTGGTTCGGCCGAACTTCGACACGCTCTACTCCACCGCCTTTCTCGACCTGACGACAGAGCCGTTGATCGTGTCGGTGCCCGATACCAACGGCCGGTATTATCTGCTGCCGATGCTCGACATGTGGACCGACGTCTTCGCTTCACCCGGTTGGCGAACGACCGGCACTCAGGCGGCCAACTTTCTCATCACGTCGCCTGGCTGGAGCGGAAGCCCTCCCTCGGGAGTAACGCGCATCAGTGCACCAACGCCCTACGTGTGGATCATTGGACGAACCAAAACGGACGGCCCGCCGGACTATGACGCGGTTCACAAGATTCAGGCTGGCTACAAGATCACCCCGCTGTCGGACTGGGGCAAGCCGGCAAAGCCTGTGGAAGTGAAGATCGATCCGGCCGTCGACATGAAAACCTCCCCGAAGGTTCAGGTCGATACCATGCCTGCAGACAAGTTCTTCGCTTACGCCGCTGAGCTTCTCAAGGTCAACCCGCCTCACATGACCGATCAGCCTATCATCGCCCGGTTGAAGAAGATCGGCCTCGAGCCCGGCAAGAGCTTTGAACTGGATAAGGCGGACCCTGTCATTCGCAGCGCTTTGGCGAATGCTCCGGAGGATGCGCAGAAGCTCATCGCGTGGAAGTTGCCAACCCTTGCCCGGGTCGTGAACGGCTGGTCGATGAACACCGACACCATGGGTGTGTATGGCAACTACTACTTGAAGCGTGCCCTGATCGCGCAATTCGGCCTCGGCGCGAACGTCCCTGAAGATGCCGTCTACCCGGCCAATCTGGCCGATGAATCCGGCAAGCCGCTCGATGGTTCAAACAAATACGTGCTTCACTTTGAGAAGGGCAACACGCCTCCGGCGAACGCCTTCTGGTCGATCACCCTCTACGACAACGATGGTTTCCAGGTGGCGAACCCGCTCAACCGATTCGCCGTCAGCAGTTGGATGCCATTTAGATACAACTCAGATGGGTCGCTCGATCTGTACTTCCAAAACGAAAGCCCCGGCAAGGATAAGGAAGCCAACTGGCTCCCGGCGCCGAAAGGCGCGTTCAACCTGACCATGCGCATTTATGCTCCGAGATCGGAAGCTCTCACCGGAAAATGGAATCCGCCGCCGATCACGCAGGCGCAGGCACTTCCAGGCTTGGCCGCTCAGTAACGGCGGCCAACGATCACGGTTGGGTGGCGGCATGGTCAATATCGCCAGCCCGACCGATGGCATATCGAGGGCACGCAGCTCCGGCCGCTCCCAGGCGTGCCTGCCGCCGCATGCACATCGACCGTGCGTCAATCTGAAGGGAATGCCCCAATGCACTGAAGATGACCATGGGGCCCCAATGATTCCCGACATGCCGTCCGTCGAACAACTTTCGCAGGTGTTTGAACTGGCGGCGGGAGCGCTTGAGACCGATGTCTCGCCGACGCTGCTCGACCGCGCCGCACCGCTCACGCGCGCGCGGCCTGCCGGGTCAGTTTCACCAGCTCCAGCAGCATAGCTTCGCCGGCATCGACGAGCTGTTCCAGCGTGATCTCTGATTTGCCTGATGTGGCCGTTCCGTCATGGGCGAGCGGCGGGACATGGACGAATTGCGCCAGCCGCAGGCCATTGTTGCCGTTCACGGCCTCGATCGCGCGCCAGCTCAGATAGTTGCAGAGATAGCTGCCGGCATCGCGCGACAGCCGCGCGTCGATGCCGGTGGCCAGTGCGGCGCGCAGCAGCTTTTCGCTGTGTGGCCCGAACATTTGCGCATCGGCGCCGCCCTCGATCGATCCTTTGCGGGCATGCTGGCGGCCGGCATCGGGAAATCTGGTCGTCACCGCGTTGCGGGCGCGGCTTTCGATCCGCAAATATTCGGTGCGGCCGGCGAGGCCGAACATCAGGAGCGCCTGCGGGCGATGCGTTGCGATCAGCTCCGGCAATTCGCGATCGACGGCAGCATAGGTGACGTCGAAGATGTGGCTGGTCAGCGCGACATCGTCGAACGCCGGGCGGCGCAGCGTGGTCAGCCGCCTGACCAGCGGCATGGTCGGGTTGAACGGCGCACCCGGGAACGGCCCGAAGCCGGTGAGGAGGATGCGCAGCTTCTCGCTCAATGCAGCATCTCCGCGATCTGTCCGGCGGCGACCGCGGGCGAGATGCGGCCGGCGGCGACCTCGGCCTCCATCTTCTTCACCCTGGCGCGGATCGCGGCATCGGCGCGCAGCCGCGCCATCATCCGGCCCTCCAGCATCGACCACATCCACTTCACCTGCTGCTCGCGGCGGCGGGTCTCGAATTCGCCGGAGGCATTCATCGCGCTGCGGTGGTCGAGGATCTTCTGCCAGAGCCGGTCGAGCCCGGCGCCGGTCAGCGCGGAATAGGTCTCGACCGGCGGATGCCAGTGTTCGGAGCGCGGCGCCAGGATGTGCAGCGCGCTGCGATAGTCGGCGGCGGCGAGGTTGGCGCGCTTGAGGTTGTCGCCGTCGGCCTTGTTGATCGCGATCATGTCGGCGAGCTCGACCAGGCCCTTCTTGATGCCCTGCAGCTCGTCGCCGGCACCCGGCAGCATCAGCGCCAGGAAGAAATCGGTCATATCGCAGACCGCGGTCTCGGACTGGCCGATGCCGACGGTCTCGACCAGCACCACGTCGAAGCCGGCGGCTTCGCACAACAGCATCGCCTCACGGGTTTTCGCCGCGACGCCGCCGAGCGTGCCCGAAGACGGCGAGGGACGGATGAAGGCCTGGTCGGAGACGGCGAGCCGCGCCATCCGGGTCTTGTCGCCGAGGATCGAGCCGCCGGTGCGCGCCGAGGAGGGGTCGACCGCCAGCACCGCGACCTTGTGGCCGCGCTCGATCAGAAACATGCCGAGCGCATCGATGGTGGTCGACTTGCCGACGCCGGGCGAGCCGGTGATGCCGACCCGCACCGCCTTGCCGGTGTCCGGCAGCAGCGTCTGCACCAGCTCGCGCGCCGCCGCCTGGTGATCACCGCGCCGGCTCTCAACCAGCGTGATCGCCCGCGCCAGCGCGGCGCGATGGCCGGCGCGAAGGTCTTTGGCGAGGGTACGGATATCGGGAGAGGCAGGCTTCGACGCGGTCATGGCACTGGTTTACAACGGCCGGCGATTGCAGGCGAGGGGGACGCGGAGTGGCGCCAGCGAGGCTTGTTGATGACGTCTATTGCTGGTCGTCCGCGTCGCCCTTGGGCCGTGCACTGCCAAAAATCCTGGCGCCTTCCGGCGTCAGATACGGCTTCAGCGTCTCCCACGGCACGAAGACGACATACTGGCCTTCGGCATAGGGGCCGACGGCATAGGGCGGGTAGTGGAAGGTGAGGCCGGAGCTCTTGCCTGACACGGTCGACGGCGCCAGCGTCACGGCGCCGATCTTGAGCAGGGTCGGCTTCAGCTCCTTGTACCACTCGGCGGTGGCCGTTTCGCCGGCGCCGCGCCGCTTCTTCTCGGCGTTCAACGCGCTGACGATGGCCCTGCGCATCGCCGTCAGGGTCGGGCCGTTGTCAGCGGTCTCGGTGAAGAAGGGGCGGATGCTGATGCGCTTCTTCGCGCTCGCGTCCCACAGGATGGTGTTGACGTCGGTGTTCGGGTGCGCGCCGGGCGTGTCCATGTAATCGTCGCGCAGCACGCTCACATAGCGGTCGTCAACGACGGAGCGCACGGAATATTTGCGTTCGAATGAATAGCCGCCGCGGTCCTTGAAGAGGTCAGGCTCATCCTTGCGCGCCGCCGCGGCCTCGGCGGCGTTCTTGTCGATCCATTTCCTGCCTTCGGCGAGGCAATCGGCCGCCAGCGCGCTATCTGCCTTGATCTTGTCGTCGAGATAGACGGTGGCCTCGATGCTCGCGGTCTTGATCGTGGCGTCCGGCTTGGGATCGGCGGCGCGCGCGGGAAGGCAGAGGCAGGCCAGCAGGCCGGCAAGACAAAGCAAGTAAACGGGCGTCACGAGCCGCGCGGCACGCATTGAGAACTCCGTTCGGAGGACAGGCAATCGCGTAATAGCGCTGGTGGGGTTCTGGAGCCACCAATTCGCCATCGTCATGGCCGGGCTTGGCCCGGCCATCCACGTCTTTCTTCCGTTAGAACCAAAGACGTGGATGCCCGGGACAAGCCCGGGCATGACGAGTCTTGTGGACGGGGACGCGGCAGCGTTACTCCGCTGCCGCCTCGCTGTGGCCGAGCCGGGCGTTGAGCTTGCGGATCAGCTCCTCGGCGGCATCCGAGATCACCGTGCCCGGCGGGAAGATCGCCTCGGCCCCCGCGGCATAGAGCGCGTCGTAGTCCTGCGGCGGCACCACGCCGCCGATGATGATCATGATGTCCTCGCGGCCGTGCTTCTTCAGCGCGGCCTTCAATTCCGGCACCGCGGTGAGATGCGCCGCGGCCAGCGAGGAGACGCCGAGGATATGGACGTCGTTCTCGACCGCTTGCCGCGCAGCCTCGTCGGCGGTTGCGAACAGCGGCCCGATATCGACGTCGAAGCCGACATCGGCGAAGGCGGATGCGATCACCTTCTGGCCGCGGTCATGGCCGTCCTGGCCGATTTTTGCCACCAGGATGCGCGGCCGGCGGCCCTCGGCTTCCTCGAAGGCGTCGATCAGCTCCTGCACCTTTTCGACCTTGTTGGACATCGCCGCTGCCTCTCGCTTGTAGACGCCGGTGATGGACTTGATCTCGGCGCGGTGGCGCCCGAACACCTTTTCCATCGCGTCCGAAATTTCGCCGACCGTGGCCTTCGCGCGCGCGGCGTCGATCGCGAGCGCCAGCAGATTGCCGTTGCCTTCGCCGGCCGAGCGGGTGAGCGCGGCGAGCGCCGCGTCGACGTCTGTCTGGTTGCGCTCCTTCTTGAGCCGGCCGAGCTTGTCGATTTGCAAACGCCGCACGGTGGAGTTCTGCACCTTCAGGACGTCGATCGGCTTCTCGTTCTCCGGCTTGAACTTGTTGACGCCGATCACCGCCTGGCGGCCGGCATCGATCCGCGCCTGGGTCTTGGCTGAGGCTTCCTCGATCCTGAGCTTCGGCACGCCGGCCTCGATCGCCTTGGCCATGCCGCCGAGTTCTTCAACCTCCTGGATGTGACCCCAGGCCTTCTGCGCGAGATCGCGGGTCAGTCGCTCGACATAATAGGAGCCGCCCCAGGGATCGATGATGCGGTTGGTGCCGCTCTCCTGCTGCAGGAACAGCTGCGTGTTGCGGGCGATGCGCGCCGAGAAATCGGTCGGTAGCGCCAAGGCCTCGTCGAGCGCGTTGGTGTGCAGCGACTGGGTGTGGCCCTGGGTCGCCGCCATCGCCTCGATCGTGGTGCGCATCACATTGTTGAAGACGTCCTGCGCGGTCAGCGACCAGCCCGAGGTCTGGCAATGCGTGCGCAGCGAGAGCGAGCGCGGATCCTTCGGATTGAACTGCTTGAGCAGCTTGGCCCACAGCAGCCGCGCCGCGCGCATCTTGGCGACTTCCATGAAGAAGTTCATGCCGATCGCCCAGAAGAACGACAGCCGCGGCGCGAAGCGGTCGACGTCGAGGCCCGCGGCAAGCCCGGCGCGCAGATATTCGACGCCGTCGGCCAGCGTATAGGCGAGCTCGAGGTCCTGCGTCGCGCCGGCCTCCTGCATGTGGTAGCCGGAGATCGAAATGGAATTGTATTTCGGCATCCGCTGCGAGGTGTAGGCGAAGATGTCCGAGATGATCCGCATCGAAGGCGCCGGCGGATAGATATAGGTGTTGCGCACCATGAACTCTTTCAGAATGTCGTTCTGAATGGTGCCCGACAGCTTTTCCGGCGGCACGCCCTGTTCCTCGGCAGCCGCAACGAACAGCGCGAGGATCGGCAGCACCGCGCCGTTCATGGTCATCGACACGCTCATCTGGTCGAGCGGGATGCCGGCGAACAGCGTGCGCATGTCGTAGATGGAATCGATCGCGACCCCAGCCATGCCGACATCGCCGGAGACGCGCGGATGATCCGAGTCATAGCCGCGGTGGGTGGCGAGATCGAACGCGACCGACAGGCCCTTCTGTCCCGCCGCGAGGTTGCGGCGGTAGAACGCGTTGGAATCTTCCGCCGTGGAGAAGCCGGCATATTGCCGGATAGTCCAGGGCTGGTTGACATACATGGTCGGGTAGGGGCCGCGCAGATAGGGCGCAATCCCCGGCCAGGTCTCGAGGAAGTCGATGCCTTCGAGATCGGCCTCGCTGTAGGCCGATTTCACCGGAATGCCCTCGGGCGTCAGCCACGGCTCAGCGCTCGCGGCCGGCATTGCCGGGGCAACGGGCTGGAAGGCGACATCGGCGAAATTGGGAATGCGGGTCATTCCTAGGCTTCCTCAAACTGGCGATTTCGTTCGATCAATCGCTGTAGATTCTTCTTGTAGACGGGATCTTCGAACCCGGTCTTGCGCGGCTCGATCGGAGCATTTTCTGGATCATGCGACGCATTTTCGAACGCCCGGACTGCGAGCAAGATCGCAAGATCCGGTGAAAAGAGCGCAGTCGTCAGGAAATACCACATGGTCCAATTCTAGCACGGTCGGAGCCGGTCATGTGCCGCGAAACCTCAATCATGGTCCGGATGCTGATGGCTGGTGATGGTCGCCATCTTCTCCGGTCCATAGTTCTGCATCGTGGTCTGGCTGGGCAGATTGGCGATACCGACCACCCAGCCGTGCCGGGACTCGGTTCCGAATTGCTGCGTCGGGATCACCCGGTCGGGCCGGTCGAAGGTGCCGGTCATGATCTCGATGCGGGGACCGTCGATCCGGCGGAAGCTGAGCGGCGTGCCGCAGGCGGCGCAGAAGTCGCGCTCGGCGATCGAGGAGGATTTGAACGCCGCCGGCTTGCCGCGGGTCCAGGTGAAGTTCTCACGCTCGATATCGGCGAAGGAGGCGAACGGCGCGCCGGAGGCCTTTTGGCACATCCGGCAGTGACAGATGCTGATCTTGGCCGGGACGCCCGTGACCGCAAAGCGGACGGCGCCGCACTGGCAACCGCCGGTCAGAACGTGGGTCGATGGTGCTTCTGCAGTCATGCCTGCTCCATCCGCCGATAGGCGTCGCGCAATGTCGCCAGCGCATCACCGCCGGCGAACACGAACTCGCCTATGCCGGCCGCTCGCAGCGCCGCTTCCTGGTCGCCGGGCCGCCCTGCCAGATAGATAAGCCTTGCTCCGGCGCCGTGAAGGGCCTTGGCGGCGTCAGCGGCGCTCGTGGCATAGACCTTGTCCGAGGAACAGATGCACGCTATCGCGGCGCCCGAGGCCTTGAAGGCCGCGGCAAGCGCCGCCGCATCGGCAAAGCCCTCGCTGTCGATGGCCTCGATCCCGCCAGTCTCGAAGAAGCTTTTTGCGAACGTCGCGCGCGCGGTGAAATCAGCTGCTGTCCCGAGATTGCCGAGAAAGACCTTTGGCCGCGCGCCGCGCGCCTTCAATGCGGCGTCGGACTTGTCGCGCAGCGCCTCGAACGGTTCGGCGAGCCGCATCGGCGCGAGGGCGTCGAATTTGACCTTGGCATCGGCTGACGACACCGGCGCGGACGGCTTCACGTCCAGCACCGCGATGTCGGCCTCGTGCAGGTTCGGGAATTCGCTGGCGCCGGTCAGCACGTCGCGGCGCTTCGCCACATTGGCTTCGCGCTGCGCCCGCGTCGCCGCGACTTTCTTTTGCAGCAGCCCCTGCTGGAGTGCCGGGAAGACGCCGCCGGCCTTTTCGAGCTCCTGGAACAGCGTCCACGCCGCCTCGCAAAGCTGCGCGGTCAGCGTATCGATGCTGCCTGAACCCGCCGCGGGGTCGGAGACTTTTGCAAGGTTGGATTCCTCGAGCAGCACGAGCTGGGTGTTGCGCGCCACGCGCCGGGCGAAATCATCCGGCAGGCCGAGCGCCAGCGTATGCGGCAGCACGGTGATCGCGTTGGCGCCGCCGAGCCCCGCGGCAAACGTTGCCATGGTGGCGCGCAGCAGGTTCACATTGGGGTCGCGCTGGGTCAGCATCCGCCAGGCGGTCTGCGCGTTGACGAAGATCGGCTTCGGCGCAAGACCGCAGGCCTCTTCGATCCCCGCCCAAAGGCGACGCAGCGCGCGGAATTTCGCCATGGTCAGGAACTGGTCGGCGTCGGCGCTGAGCCGGAACGAGACGCCTGCGCGCGCCGCATCGAGGTCGATCCCGGCGGCTTCCAGCATGCGCAGATAGGCCAGCCCCAGCGCGAGCGTGAAGGCCAGTTCCTGTACCTCCGAGCCGCCGGCATCATGCACCGGCCGGCCATCGGCCAGCACGAACGGCCCCTTGAAGCCGCGCTTGATCAGCCCGTTGACCACCTGGCCGAACGGCTTTGCGTAGTCGGCCCAGGCTGCGGCCGCCGCACCGCGTACGGCCGCCGTGCTGAGCGCCTGGTAATTGAAATGAAGGTCGAGCTTGGCTGGATCGAGCTTGCGGGCCTCGACCATGTCGGCAAAGGTCTCGCCGGCGTTCTCGCGTCCGAGCACCGGGTTGAGCGCGATCATGATGCCGGCATCGAGATGGATGCCGCCGCAGGCCCGCGCCAGCGTCTTCTTGCTGGCATCGGCAAGACCGAAGCCACGCGTGCCGGGACCGCCGGCGAACTCGAATTCGAGACCGGTCGCCCCGTTCTCGAGATCCTCCAGCGCCTGCGCATTGGCCTGCGCGGCATCGGGATGGTCGACCCGTTGCAGGATCTGCCAGGGGGCCGCAGCGGCGCGGCCGGGAAGTGGGCCCGTGTTGGTGGCGCGGCGGTAGATCGGATCGATCTTGAGGCCATCATAGGTCTTGCCGACCAGCTTCTCGAACGGGGCGCCCTTCAGCACGCCGTCGACCAGCTTGCGCCAGTCGTCGTAGGTCGCCGATGCAAAATCCGAAGCCAGAGGCAAGTCGTCAGTCGAGGTCGTCATCCGCCCAGAATATCCTTCACCGGCCCCCGCGAGGGGGTCCCTTGATTTGGCCGGAAATTGCCACGGGCGGGCGGCCAAGCCAAACGGTTGTTTGCGGTGGTTCGGCTTTAATCGAGGTCCGCTAGACGGAAAATACCGTCGGCGGAGACCTCGGCCAGCGCGTCCGCGACGCGGCGCCCGGCGATGATGCGGTCCGGAACGATCTCGGCCAGCGGCACCAGCACGAAGGCGCGCTCGAACAGGCGCGGGTGCGGCAGCGTCAGTTCCGGCTTGTTCAGTGTGACGTCGTCATAGGCGATCAGGTCGAGGTCGAGGGTGCGCGGGCCCCAGCGCTGCTCGTTCTTGCGGTCGCGGCCGAACTTGGTTTCGATCTTGTGCAGCGTGAACAGCAGCGCATGCGGATCGAGGCTGGTCTCGATCTCGATGCAGGCATTGATGAAGCTGTCCTGCTGCTGATCGCCCCAGGGCGGCGTCGAATAATCCGACGAGCGCGCCAACAGCGCCGCCTGCGTCATGCCGCAGATATTGGCGATCGCCTTGCGAAACGTCGCGCGGACGTCGCCGACATTGCCGCCGAGTGCGATCAGGACATCAGCCATCGGGGGTCACCCTTGGGGCGGTGAATGCGGCGGCGGATGGCGCGAGCGGGTCAGCACCACGCCGACATCGTCGAAGATCGCGGCGATCGGCGCATGCGGCTTGTGCACGGTGACCTTGACCGCCCTGACGCGCGGGAAGGTGGCCAGGATGTCGTCGGCCACCGCGCCGGCGGCGCGCTCGAGCAGCTTGTAGTTGGTGTTCTTGAACGCCGAGGTCGCGGTCGCCACCACGTTGGAATAGGAGACGGTGTCGGAGAGGCGGTCGGTGCGCGAGGATTCCGAGAGGTCGGTGTAGAGCTCGAGATCGATCACGAAGCGCTGCCCGACCTCGGTCTCATGTTCCATCACGCCATGGCGGGCATGGATGACGATCCCGGTGATGAAGATCGTGTCGGTCATTGCTGTCCCTTGATTGCTGCGGCCACCCGCAGCGCCTGAACGGTTTCCGCGACGTCATGCGCGCGGATGATGCGGGCGCCATTCTGCACGGCGATCAGGTGCGCGGCGATCGAGCCGCCGATCCGCTGTTGCGGCTCCGAGGGCACGACCGTGCTGATGAAGCGCTTGCGCGAGGCGCCGACCAGCACCGGCAGGCCGAAGCAGTCGAGCTCGGCGAGCCGCGCCAGCGCCATCATGCTCTGCTCCGGCGTCTTGCCGAAGCCGATGCCGGGATCGAGCACGATCCGGTCGTCGGCAATGCCGGTGCGCGCGGCAATCTCGAGCGAGCGTTCGAAGAAGGCGGTGATATCACGCATGATGTCGATCGTCGGATCGGCCTGCTCGCGATTGTGCATGATGATCACGGGCACGCCGCGCGCAGCGACCATTGGCGCCATGCCGGCATCGCGCTGCAGGCCCCAGACGTCGTTGGCGATCGCAGCGCCCTGATCGAGCGCCCAGGCCACGACCTCCGACTTCATGCTGTCGATCGAGACCGGCACGCCGAGCGCGATCACCTCGGCCAGCACCGGCTTCAGCCGCGCCATCTCGGCATCGGCGGAGACCGGCTGCGAGCCGTAGGGACGGGTGGATTCCGCGCCGATGTCGATGATGTCGGCGCCCTCGGTGACCAGCCTGCGGGCCTGCGCCAGCGCCTGCTCGGGTGCGACGAACTGTCCGCCGTCGGAGAATGAATCCGGCGTCACGTTCAGGATGCCCATCACGGCCGGATAGGGCATCGACAATAGCGCCGGCAGCACCGCTGATACGGCCGTGCCGGCCCCCGCCGATGCTATGGGCTTGGTCGCCATCATGCGGTGGCTTTGCGCTGACGACAGCGGCAAGTCAAGATGTCGCAGGGATGCATGGGCGCCTGCGGCCGCTGAGTGCCTTTAAGGAGGGCTAATAGGTCACCCTAGTAGGTGATTTTGGGAGGCAGCTTGCGTGCCTGCTCGATCAGCAACTCGACCGATTTCTCCGACGGCATCACGCGGACGAGCTTCCGTCGCACATTGGCGTCCTTCATGCTCTGCGCCAGCCGAGACGGGTTGCGGTGGGCGAGCTCGCGCACCGTGGTGACGCCGGCTGCGCGGACCAACCCGACCTTCGCCTTGCCCATGCCGGGAATCCGCATGTAGTCGGAGATGTTGGCCCACTCGAGCAGTTGCTGTTCGCTGATCCCGGTCTTGGCGGACAGCTCCTTGCGTCCCTTGACGGTGCGGGCGGCTTCAAGCAGCCCTTCGGTCGTGCGGATACCCTGCGATTTCAGTTTGTTGGCGCAATAGGCGGACAGGCCTTCGATCTCGGAGAGGGGGTATGTCATGATACTCGTATGCAGGTAGAAGGGAGCGCACGCGCAAAAGGCGTTGGGAAAATGCTTCAGGCGAACTGGCTGAGGCCCGGCGTCCCCGAGATGATCTCGCCCATTTGATCCGCTCCGATTTTGTCGCGGCCAAACCTAAAAAGTTCACGCGCGACGTTCTGTATCTCACTCATGCTCAATCCGAGCGCCATCAGCCGGGTGCCGACGGCCATCAGCCCGCCACCCATCAACCGCGATAGACCACCGCTGTTGTTGGCGGTGGCAATTGCCGCTTCGGCGCCGGGGATTTGGTCAATCAGAGCCTGGACCTTGTCGGAAGGTCCCTCATTACGGAGGAAACCCAGAACGATGCCGATGGTTTTTTCAGCGACAGCACCATCGATGCCGGCCTTCGCGGCCAGCCGTCCAACCAATTCGTCCATATTGCCCCGCCTCAACCGGCTTTAGCCGGATCGTTCTTGAGGATTTATCTTGAGCGCCTGTGTCACGAAATTCAAGCGATCCGCGCATTTCAGTTCGTTTTCTTTTTCGATCGCGCCGTGACTGTTGCCTCGCTGCAAGAGTGAGCGGCGGATTCACACTATCTTGTCGCAATGCGCAATGCCTTTCGTCACTTGGCCGGGAATAAAGTATGAGGAACTGGTGAAGCGACAATCTACGTCGGCACGCGTCGATGGTTTCAATCGACCTGCAAGATGCAATATGATGGCGTAGGTTCGACACATCGAACCGATCTAATCCGCGCGAAGAGGCGAAGCGATGGCGACCTCCGACAACAAATTGGCCGATACGGACGAGAAGATTTTTATCGGCAAGGGCGAGGAGACGGCGTGGCTGACGCTGGCGCTGGCCAACCGGCATGGCCTTGTCACCGGCGCAACCGGAACCGGCAAGACCGTCTCGCTGCAAGTCATGGCCGAAGGATTTGCACGCGCCGGCGTTCCGGTTTTCGCAGCCGACATCAAGGGCGATCTCTCCGGTATCTCCGAAATCGGCGAGGCCAAGGACTTCATCGTCAAACGCGCCAAGGACATGGGGCTGACGTTCCAGCCGGATCAGTTCTCGACCGTGTTCTGGGACGTGTTCGGCGAGCAGGGCCACCCGGTGCGCGCCACCGTCACCGAGATGGGACCGCTGTTGCTGTCGCGGATGCTCGATTTGAATGACGTGCAGGAGGGCGTGCTCAATGTTGCCTTCCGCGTCGCCGACGAGAACGGCCTCACGCTGATCGACATGAAGGATCTGCGTGCGCTTCTGGATGCGATCGCGCCCGACGGCAGCAAGAAAGCGGCCGACGACGAGGAATATCCGCTGGCGCCGATCCGCAAGGCGGCCCAGAGCTACGGCAACGTCTCCAAGGCGACGGTCGGAACGATCCAGCGCCAACTCCTGGTGCTCGAGAACCAGGGCGGCGCGAAGTTCTTCGGCGAGCCAGCGCTGACGCTGAAGGATTTCATGCGCACCGACCGCGACGGCCGCGGCATGGTTAACATCCTCGTCGCCGACAAGCTGATGCAGAGCCCACGGCTTTACGCCACGTTCCTGCTCTGGATGCTCTCGGAATTGTTCGAGGAATTGCCGGAGGCGGGTGACCTGCCGAAGCCGAAGCTGGTGTTCTTCTTCGACGAGGCGCATCTGTTGTTCACCGACGCGCCGAAGGCGCTGATGGACAAGATCGAGCAGGTGGTGCGGCTGATCCGCTCCAAGGGCGTCGGCGTCTATTTCGTCACGCAGAATCCGATCGACGTGCCGGACAAGGTGCTGGCGCAGCTCGGCAACCGTGTGCAGCACGCGCTGCGCGCCTTCACGCCGCGCGACCAGAAGGCGGTCGCCGCGGCCGCCCAGACCTTCCGCCCCAATCCGAAGCTCGACACCGCACGGGTGATCATGGAGCTCGCCAAAGGCGAGGCGCTGGTGTCGTTCCTCGAAGGCGGCGGCACGCCGTCGATGGTCGAGCGCATCATGGTGCGGCCGCCGTCGGCGCGGATCGGGCCGATCACGCCCGAGGAGCGCAAGGCGATCATGGATGCGAGCCCGGTGAAGGGCAAATACGACACCGCTGTTGACGCCGAATCCGCCTACGAGATCATCCAGAAGCGGCTGTCCGGGGCGGCGGCAGCGCCGGCCGATGGCGGCGGCGAGGGTGGCGGCATCCTCGGCCAGATCGGCTCGATCGCGGCCACGATCTTCGGCACCAACGTCAAGCGCGGCCGGCTCTCGACCGGGCAGGTGATCGCGCGCAACGTCACGCGCTCGGTGACCGACAAGGTGATCGGCGGTGTGGTTGCCGATCTCGGCAAATCGGTCGGCGGTTCGGTTGGCGGCTCGATCGGCCGTGCCCTGGTGCGCGGCGCGCTCGGCGGAATTCTGCGCCGGTAGCGTCGCGCCGCTCCGGGTGGAGCGCGGGAGCGGCTTTGCCTCCGGCGGCCGGCGCGCTACAAGTTGGCGCAACGTCCAACCAATAGGATATCCGCGATGTCCAATGCCAAGCTGCAGCCCGTCCTCGACCGCATCGACGCCGATTTCGACAACAGTCTGGAGCGGCTGTTCACGCTCCTGCGGATCAAATCGATCTCGGCCGATCCGGCCTTCGCCAATGACTGCAAGGCTGCCGCCGAGCATCTCGCCAAGGATATCGCAACCCTCGGCTTCAAGACCGAGGTGCGGCCGACGGCGGGCCATCCGGCCGTGGTCGGCAAGCTGAACGGCTCGACCGACGGCCGTCCGCATGTGCTGTTCTACGGCCATTACGACGTGCAGCCGGTCGATCCCTTGAATCTCTGGCACCGTCCGCCATTCGAGCCCGTGGTGACCGACCATGCCGACGGGCGCAAGATCATCGTCGCGCGCGGTGCCGAGGACGACAAGGGACAGCTGATGACCTTCGTCGAGGCATGCCGTGCCTGGAAGAACGTGACGGGATCGCTACCGGTCGACATCACCATCGTCATCGAAGGCGAGGAGGAGATCGGCTCGAAGAATTTCGTGCCGTTCTTGGAGGCGAACAAGGATGACCTCAAGGCCGACTTCGCACTGGTCTGCGACACCGGCATGTGGGACCCCAACACGCCGGCGATCACGACGTCGCTGCGCGGCCTGGTTTATGACGAGGTCAAGATCAAGGCCGCCAACCGCGACCTGCATTCCGGCGTGTTCGGCGGCGGCGCGCAGAACCCGATCCGCGTGCTGACGCGGATCCTCGGCGGCCTGCATGACGAGAACGGCCACATCACCATTCCCGGCTTCTATGACGGCGTGAAGGATCTGCCGCTGGACATTCTGGCGCAGTGGAAGCAGCTCAACCTGACGCCGGACAGCTTCCTGAAGCCGATCGGCCTCTCGCTGCCGGCCGGCGAAAAGGACCGGCTCCTGATCGAGCAGGTCTCCTCGCGCCCGACCTGCGACATCAACGGCATCGTCGGCGGTTACACCGGCGAGGGCTCGAAGACGGTGATCCCCGCCGAGGCGTCGGCGAAGGTCTCGTTCCGCCTGGTCGAGGGACAGAATCCCGAGAAGATCCGCCAGGCGTTCCGCGACTACGTGAAGGCGCGCGTGCCGGCGGATTGCAAGGCCGAGTTCACCGATCATTCCTCAGCGCCGGCGATTGCGCTCGACTGGAACATGAAGCCGCTCGCGGCCGCCCGCCGCGCGCTGACCGATGAATGGGGCAAGGAGGCGCTGCTGGTCGGCTCCGGCGCCTCGATCCCGATCGTCGCCGACTTCAAGCGCACGCTCGGCCTCGACAGCGTGCTGGTCGGCTTCGGGCTCGACGACGACAACATCCATTCGCCGAACGAGAAGTACGACCTCAAGAGCTACCACAAGGGCATCCGCTCCTGGGCGCGGATTCTGGCGGCGTTCGCCGACGCCAAATAGCGCGAGGCGCCCCGCACGTAAAAACGCCGCCCGGAATTGGGCGGCGTTTTGATTCCGAACGTGCAGAGGGTGTTGGCGAACAGTTTACCCGAAGATTGTGAAATTTCAATCGCGGTAGCCGGGGTTCACCCGGTCGAGCTTGCGCAGCAGCGGCGGCCAGACGAGCTGGGTCGAACGCAGTTCGGCGCGGTCCGGGTTGGACAAGAGCTCGGTGTTCTTGTCGATCGCCTCCGCCTCGACCGGATAGGCGATCGGGCCAAGTGCGCGGGTCGCCACCTGCATCGAGCAGGCACGCTCCAAATGGTACATCCGCTCGAAGGCGGAGGCGACCGAGCGGCCGACCGTCAGCGTGCCGTGATTGCGCAGCAGCATGTGGTTCTTGCCGCCGAGATCGCGCTGCAGGCGCGGGCGCTCGTCGTGATCGAGCGCGATGCCTTCATAGTCGTGATAGGCGAGGTCGTGGGTGACGAGCTGCGCGGTCTGGTTCAGCGGCAGCAGTCCCTCCGGGCTCGACGACACCGCGGTGCCGTCGACGGTGTGCAGATGGAGCACGCAGCCGGCGTCCTCGCGCACCTCGTGGATCGCCGAATGAATGGTGAAGCCGGCCGGGTTGATGCTGTAGTCGCTCTGCGAGAGCTGGTTGCCGTCGAGGTCGACCTTGACCAGGCTGGAGGCGGTGATCTCGTCGAACATCAGCCCGTAGGGGTTGATCAGGAAGTGATGCTCGGGTCCGGGCACGCGTGCCGAGATGTGGGTATCGACCAGATCATCCCAGCCGTAGAGCGCGACCAGCCGGTAGCAGGCGGCGAGATTGACCCGCTGTTGCCACTCCGCGTCCGTCATGCCGGACGGAATTTCCTTCAAGCGTGCTTCGGCCGGCGACATGGGTGGGGTCTCCCGTGAATATTGGTTGTCTGGGAAGGATAGACCCGTGTGCTTCCCCCAGCAAGGCACGGGCGGGGTGGCAGTCATGCGTCGGCGGCGTTTCGCGCGGAATGTGCGAGATTGTTGACGAAGTTCGCCAGCATGTTCGCGCCGATCACCGTAGCGATCTCGACGATCTCGGCGTCGCCGAATCCCGCGTCGCGGACGGCCGCGAACTCCACGGCATCGACACCGCCGCGCGCAGCAATCACAGCCTTGGTGAACCGCAAGACCGCGGCCGCAGCCCGGTCCCGCGAGCCGAATGCTGTTGCCGCATCGAGCTCCTGATCGCTGACGTCGGCGCAACGCGCAAGGTGGCGGTGGTTGACAAGGCAGGAGTTGCAACCGTTTGTGTTGGCGACCGCAATGGCGATCCGTTCGCGCAAGGCTGCCGGCAGCACTCCGCCCTTCAAGGCGGCGCGCAGTGCGAGGTAGCCGCGCAGGGCCGCCCGCGAATGCGAGAGCACGCGCATCAGGTCAGGCACGAAACCCAACTCCCGCTCGATCGCCGCAATGGATATTGCGCTGTCGCCCGTCAGTCTCTCGATAGCGAGGGGCTTCAGATCAGACATTGTGCTGCTCCCGCGCAACGGGGCCGTCTGGTCGACGGCCCCGGGTCATCGTCAGCTGGCCGGCGGCTTGCAGGCCGAGCAGCCCTCGACAATGAAGGACCGGAAGTTCGCGGCTTTGTCGCGGATCGCCGCGAGCTCGGCTTGCTCGGGCGCATCGTGCCAGGCCTGCGCCTTTGCCAGGCTGTCGAAGATATAGATCGTAATACGATGCGGCAGCGGAGTTCCGGCGACGGCTTCGGCCTTCCCGCCGCGCGCCAGGAAGCGGCCGCCGAATTTGTCGATCAGTTCGCCCTGCCGCTTGGCGTAAGTGGCAAAGCCCGCCTGATCGGTCACGTCGACCTCGTTGACGACATAGGCGGGCGCAGAAGCCGTGCCTTGTGCGTGCAGGCCGGACAATGCGAGGAAGCCGAGGCTCACGGCCGCGGAAGTGACGCGCGCGAATTTCGAAGTCGGTGTCATGGCGGTCTCCGTCGAGAGGGGCGAGCATGTTGGTGCTCAACGGCCGTCACCTTGCTGCGACAGGGCTATAATCAGAATGGCGAAATATCGCATAGGGGTATAATAATATCTGATGGTTGGGAAACTCACGGATTGGGAACAGCGTATCGGCCGCCGGCTTCGTCTGCGCGACCTGCATGTGCTGGCGTCGGTCACCAAGCTTGGCAGCATGGCGAAGGCGGCTGCGGAGCTTCGGCTCACCCAGCCGGCGATCTCGCAGGCCATCGCGGATCTCGAAGCCGCGCTAGGTGTCCGCTTGCTCGACCGTTCACCGCGCGGTGTGTCGCCGACCGCCTATGGCGAGGCGCTGCTCCGGCGCGGCACCGAGGCGTTCGACGCGCTGGCGCAGGGCATCAAGGACATCGAGTTTCTGTCCGATCCCGGCAAGGGCGAGGTATGGGTCGGAACGTCGGAATCCTATATCTCCGGCGGGCTTCTTTCGGCCGTCATTGCCGGACTCGCCGAGCAATATCCGCGCATTGTCGTTCACGTTCTCGAGGCGAATACGGCTGCGATGGAATTTCGCGAGTTGCGCGAGCGCAAGGTCGGCCCGGTGCGCGACGACGATCTGAAGGTCGACGTTCTCTATGACGAGCCAATCGTGGTTGCCGCCGGCACGAACCATCGTCTCGCCCGGCGCAGGCAGCTCACCCTCGGGGATCTGACCGATGAATCCTGGATTCTTGCGCCGCCGGGTACGGCGGTGCGCGACCTCGTGAGCGGCGCGTTCAGCGCGCAGGGACTTCCGGTGCCGCGATTGGGCGTCACGACCTATTCGATGCAGTTGCGCATGCAGCTGATGGCGACCGGTCAGTATCTTACACCGGTGCCGGCTTCATTGCTGCAGTTCAATGCCGAACGCTGGTCGCTAACGGGCTTGCCGGTGTCGCTCGGAAAGCCCTTGCCGGTCGCCATTGTCACGTTGAAGCGCCGGCTGCTTCATCCGGCTGCGCAGCTGCTGATCGAGCAAGCGCGGAAGGCGACGGCTTCGGCTTCGAAGGCCGGCACGACAAAGCGTGCCACGCGAGGCTAGGGCATTTTCGGTTCTGATTGGATCAGAACCGAAGCTCTAGCTTTTTGTTTTGACGCGTTTTCTTCACGCGAACCGGTGTCCACTTCGCTCGAAAACGCTCTAGGCGGTCCCGGTATCGTACGCTACGGCGCCGGGATCGCCAGCAGGCTCGAGATGCTGCGGCCGCGGATGTCGTAGACGCGGGCGAACACGACGTCGTCGCGCTTGATCTCGACCATCACAGGCGCGGTGAGGCCCTTGCAGTAGAATTCGCCGAGCGTCATGGCGAAGTCGGCGGCATTGCTGTCCCAGCCGATCGTGAAGTCGGGCCCGAGCGCGACCTGCGCGGGGCGTTGCGGTCCGCACACCGCGACCTTCCACTTGCGATGCTGCGGCGGCACTTCCTGCCGCTCCGCCAGCTGCTCACGCAGCCCGTCGGAGGCCTGCTTCAGCGCCAGGCCCCAATAGTCCAGCATGAAGAAGTTGTCCGCGGTCCGCACCGTGCCGGCGATGTGGTTGAAGTGCGTGTACTGATAGGGATGCAGGCGGATCATTTCGCTGAGCGGCAGCAGCAGGCCGAACGCGAACACGGCGAGCGCCGCAGGCTGCCAGGCGCGGCGGTTCTCGCCGAGCCAGTCCATGCCGCGGGCGAATGCGACGCCGGCGAGCACCGCCATCGGCGGGATCACGAAGATGAAATGGCGGATGCCGTTGTAGAGCGCCGGCCGCTTCACCATCGCGATCACCAGCGGCAGCGTCGCCGCCAGCGTCAGCATCAGCATGATCGACTTGCGCTTCGCCGGCACCTCGGCGCGCGACAGTGACATGAAGGTGATGACGATGGCTGCGGTCAGCAGCACCAGCATCACTTCGGGCAGCTGCAGCGCGAACAAAGTGGGCAGATAGGACCACGGCATGTCCGGCACCGACACCAGCGCGCCGTCGAACATCTCCTTCCACGGTTTCTCGAAGAAGTGCGAGAAATAGGTCACCGCTTCGAACGGATGCCCGGGCTCCATGATCGACCACGGCCAGATCAGGCCCATCACGAGATAGCCGAACACAAGCCCCGGCAGCAGCACATAGATGACATGGGCAAAGCGATGGGTCGCCTCGCGCGCGCCCTGCTTGCGGAGTTCCTCGATCCAGAGCGGAGCGAAGCCGACGACGGCGTAGATCAATGCGAGCCCGCCGAGGACGCGGCAGCCGATCGACAGGCCGGCCCCTAAGCCCACGATCAGGATCGTGCGCGGCGAGGGCGCCGGATATTCTTCCATCAGGCGGACGAGGCCCATGATCAGGATCACCATCGCCACGGCGAACGGCGCATCCTTCGGATTCATGAACATGTGGCCGTAGAAGGTCGGGCACAGCGCCAGCAGCAAGAGCGCCGCAAGTCCCGCCAGCGGACCACCGACGCGGCGCGCCAGGCGCCAGGTTACGGCGAGGCCGATCACGCCGACGATCGCGCCGAGCAGGCGGCGCGTCTCGAACAGTTCGAGCGGGATGATCTTGTGCAGCAGGGCAGCGGCCATATCGAAGCCGCCGCCGTACATATAGAGGTTGGCAAACGACAGCGCGCCGGTGTCCTTGAACCCGGACCCGTACATGCGCAACAGCAGGTCGGCGTATTCAGCGTGGGTGTAATCGTCCCAGCCCAGGCCGTAATCGCGGAATGTGAGACCGGCGACCACGGCGACCACGCCGAGGACGAGGAATGCGAGATCGTCGCAGGTCTTCTCCATCGAGCGCCGCGCAGGCGCCTCGAATGCAGACGTCGTAATCGATGACATAGCTAGTGGTACCGGCGTGCCTGTGGCCCTGTTTGGCGCTCTAGGGCCTCATTCCCCGGCATCCATAGCGCAGTTCCGTTTCCAAGTAATTGGTAATTGTGGCGTAATTTCCCAGATGCATTGCAATATATTGGCAGCAATTCGTCGTCAGTAAATTTACGGGAGCTGTGCTGCGGCGCAGTCGTTTGGAGCGCGATCAGCCGTGCGCCGCGCCGGTTAAGCGGGATGTTAGGGAACTCTGCCTACAATTGGCGGTTGGCGGTGTGGGCACTATGACGGTATCGTGGCGTCGGTGGCTCGCGCCGATTTTCGGTCGGGTCTCCCGGGGGTTAGTTCGATGAAGGTTGGTCTGTTGGTCGTCGGTGCGGGCCTGGTTTTGGCAGGCTTGGCGGCGGTCGGCTTGGGAATCCAGGACAAGGAGTTCAGCTTCGGCAGCACCATGATCCTGGTCGGCGTGACCGGTGTATGCTCGGGCGCGATCGTCCTGGGCCTCGCCGCAGTCGTTCGCGAGCTCCAGGCCATGGGCGGACGGCTCGACGCGGTTGTTGCCGCGGGTATCCGGTCCGGGGGCCCGTCGCCGTCTTCAACTTCCCCGCGTAATGCCGCCGACGATCCGGTGTTCCCGCCGTCGCGTGAGCCGAAGGTCGCGGCGCCTCCGCCGCTGGCTCCATCGGTCCAGCCATCCGCGCCCGCGGCGCCGCCGCCCTGGCACGACGAAATCCCCCAGCGTGGCGCGTCGGGCGAGGTGCCGCCGCCCGTGCCGGGCGCAACGCCCGCGGACGGCGAAGGGCCGCCCAAGCGGCGCAACCTCTTGTTCTCGTCCTCGCGGAAGGAGCGCGACAGAACCCAGGGGCGCGCTGCCGAGCCGCTCACGCCGGATCTGTTGTCGCCGGAACTGCGTCCGAATCCGGCCGCTGCGGCCGAACCTGCGCCGGCAACCTTCGATGATGCCTGGCCGAAGGCCGAGCGGCCGAGATCGGTCGATGTCGCCCCGCGGCGTACGCCCCGGCCGTCCACCTTCGGCGAGACCCAGTCGGCCGCCGCCGCCGCGCCGTCGCCGTCATCAGGCCATCCGCCGGCGCCGCAGGAGCAGCCCCCGGTCACCGTGCTCAAATCGGGCGTCGTCGACGGCATGGCCTATTCGCTCTATTCGGACGGATCGATCGAAGCGCAGATGCCCGAGGGCATGATGCGGTTCGCCTCGATCGACGAGCTCAGGTCGCATCTCGAGCAGCGGCCGTAGATCCGCGCCAATACTTGCGAGCCGCCGGCGTGAAGCCTAAAATTCGGCCGTTCTTGTCAGGCTTGCTGCAATCCGCTCATATTCGCCAAGTAGTACGCGATTCCATTTATGTATTGCTGCACATGGATACTGTCCGGTGGGCGCCGGGCCGTCGCTAGCACGGGGAAGATTGAGCCATGTCCGATATCTCAGGCAAAACACCGGTCGAGCTGACCGCAAGCATCGTTTCGGCCTATCTCAGCAACAATCCGACGCCGGCCTCGGAAATTCCGAACCTGATCAGCCAGGTCCACGCCGCCTTGCTGCGGGTGTCCAGTGGGCGCAGCGACACGCCGAGCGAGCCGGCCAGGCCTGCGGTGTCGATGAAGAAGTCGATCACGCCGGAATATCTGGTGTGTCTCGAAGACGGCAAGCGCTTCAAGTCGCTCAAGCGCCATCTGCGCACCCAGTACAACATGACGCCGGAGCAATATCGCGACAAATGGGGTCTGCCGGCGGATTATCCGATGGTGGCGCCGAACTACGCGGTGGCGCGGTCGCAACTCGCCAAGAAGATGGGACTGGGCCAGCAGACCCGGAAGCGGAAGTAGGAGCCTACGCCGCGGACGCCAGCGCCTCGCGCGCATCGTTGCGGATGCGATCGACCATCGAGCGGAGACCGTTGGAACGCTGCGGCGTCAGATGGTCGCGGAAGCCGAATTCGTCGAACAGCGCGAGCGCATCGGTGGCGAGGATGTCCTTCGGCGTATGCCCGGAAAACAGCGTCAGCACGATCGCGACCAGGCCGCGCACGATGTGGGCATCGCTGTCGCCGACATAGATCAGGCGGGGTTTGCCATTGGCATCGCGCTCGACCCGTTTCGACAGCCAGACCTGGCTGACGCAGCCCTGCACCTTGTTCTCGGCCGAGTGCTCCGCTTCCGACAACGGCTCGAGCGTGCGGCCGAGCTCGATGACGTAGCGGTAGCGGTCGTCCCACTCGTCCAGCAGCGCAAAATTGTCCCTGATTTCGTCGATCGTCGTCATCGTGGCCAGCGTCCTATCCTTAACGGCTTATATAGGGAAGGCGGGCCGCGAAAGCGACGAAAATGGAACCGGTTCCGCGGCTATTATTGTTTCGACCTGTTTTCTTGACGCGAACCGGTACCCACTTCGCTCGAAAACGCTCTCATTTTGCGCCTACGGCGTCGGCGGCAGGCGGAATTCGATCGTCTGATCGTCCGCTGTCAGCGTGTCGCGGGATGTGGCAAGGGCTGACGCGGTATCGTCTCCGCCGATCGAGCCGGTGTGATCAGGCGGCTTCTTGTCGGTGATGAGCTGGTAGAGCTTGCGCGCGCCGTCGGTTGCGCGCTGGCCGATCGCGGTCGCGGCCTGGCCGCCGACTTCGCAGGCGGACGGCTGGCGCTTGCAGAACTGGCCCATGTCGTTGATCGTCGCCGTCGCGGCCGACACCGCGTCCGACGCGTTGATCTGCGGCACCTTGTCCGCTTCGGGTGTTTTGTCTCTCGGCAGCAGCACGAGCACAAGCCCGAGCCAGAATGCCAAACGCAGCAGGAAGAACATGGCGCGATCCCGGTCGTCTATCTTGTCTTTTGCTTCTTGGGCGGTCGATGCCGCAATTGCCCTCAGGCTTAGCAGCGGTCGATAAATCGGAAGTATCTGCATTGAGGTAAATCCGCCGAAAAATCGCGGAAAATTCGCCTCAATTGATTCGCCGTAAATATTCGATTGATGGCGGCTGATGAGCGCCGGATGCGCAGAATGCGCTGCGTCCACCCTTTCGAAACCATAGATCGTCGTATCCGGAAACCAGTCGTTCACCATCCCCGACAAATGGGCGGTGAATGGCTGCGTCAAAGCCTCGCCAATGCACGGTGTTTGGCAGCAGGCCGCATTGCCTTAGCGTTCGCTTAAGTTCGCTCTGACACGTTGACCTGCAATCACCAAGGAGGCGTTCCGGCGCGTCTGTCTGACGACTAAGCCGAAGCGCGAGTGCTGTGAGTAGTTTGAGTCTGATCCGCGATTGCCTGGATGCGCTGCTGCATCCGTCGGCGCAATATGATGCGCTGACGCGTGCGCGCCATCGTGCCTTCATGGCGCCGCGGCTGCTCGGCAGCCTGGCGGCGCTCGCTTCCTTTCCGGCCTTCCTGGCGATGCGCGGTGCGCCCACAGCGATCGAGGTCGCGGCATTTGCCTGGCTGATCGCGCCGATCCTGCTGTCATGGTTCCTGTCGCGCACCGGCCGCTATGAAGGCGCGCATGTGCTGTCGTCGCTGGCGCTCGCGGGTCTCGTGATGATGATCGCGGCGTCCACCGGCGGCATCGCGTCGTTCGCCACGGTTTGGCTCGTCGTGATTCCGATCGAGGCCGCATTGTCGGCCTCGCGGCGCGTGGTCGCCTTTGCGTTCGCGCTCGCGATGATCTGTGCGGCGTTGCTCAGCGTGCTCGGCCATTATCACCTGTTGCCGGTCGCCGATCCCGCGGTCGCGACCAACGGCACGCTGATCGGCTTCGGCGTCGTGTCGGCGATCTTCTATGCGGCCGGGCTCGCCTTCGGCGCAGAATCGCTGGCGCGCACCAGCGTGGCGCTGCTCTATGTCGAGGAAGAACGTTACCGCCTGCTCGCGCACAACATGAGCGACGTGCTGTCGCGGCACAGCCGCAACGGCGCGGTACGCTTCATTTCGCCTGGGGCCGAGATCATGCTCGGCGTGCCGGCATCGCGGCTGTTGGGCCATGGCCTGTTCGACCGCGTTCATGTCGCCGATCGCCCGGCCTATCTCACCGCGCTGTCGGACGCGGCACGCGGCGAGTCCCGCAGCGTCGAGTTCCGGGTGCGCCGCGACGCCGCGCGCGGCGAGACCGCCGAATTCATCTGGGCCGAGATGCGCTGCCGTCCGCTGGAGCAGACCGCCACCGATGCCGAGGTCGTCGCGGTGATCCGCGATGTTACCGATCGCAAGGTGCAGGAGCAGGCGCTGGAACAGGCGCGCAACGCGGCCGAGCAGGCCGATGCCTCGAAGACGCGCTTCCTCGCCACCATGAGCCACGAACTGCGGACCCCGCTCAACGCCATCATCGGCTTCTCCGAGATGATCGCGCAGGAAGACGTGCTCGGGCTCGATGCGGCCCGCCGCAAGGAATACGCGCAGCTCATCAACGACTCCGGCCAGCATCTGTTGTCCGTCGTCAACGGCATCCTCGACATGTCGAAGATGGAGTCCGGCAATTTCGAGATTTCGCCGGAGCCGTTTGCGCCGCGGCCGGCGCTGCTCAATTGCTGCAATCTGGTGGCGCTGA
Organism: Bradyrhizobium sp. th-b2; assembly: GCF_000426785.1. Lineage (NCBI taxonomy): Bacteria > Pseudomonadati > Pseudomonadota > Alphaproteobacteria > Hyphomicrobiales > Nitrobacteraceae > Bradyrhizobium > Bradyrhizobium sp. th-b2. The sequence continues at coordinate 14,124 of NZ_AUGA01000024.1, read as the reverse complement.
AGGCACGCGAGAGCGGTGTCGACCTCGTCACCCGGGTGCCCGACGATCTGCCGATCGTGAACGGCGATCCGCGCGCGTTCAAGCAGATCGTCCTCAATCTGGTCTCCAACGCCATCAAGTTCACCGAGCGCGGCGGCAAGGTGACGGTATCGGCCGCCGTCGAGGGATCGCGCCTGCTGCTGTGTGTCTCGGACACCGGCGTCGGCATCGCCGCAGACGATCTCAAGCGGATCGGCGATCCGTTCTTCCAGGCCGGCAAGACCTATCAGCGCCGCCACGAAGGCACCGGCCTTGGCCTGTCCATCGTCAAGGGACTGGTGGGCCTGCATAACGGCGAAATGAACCTGGAGAGCAAGGTCGGCGAGGGCACAATTGTGTCAGTCGCGCTGCCGCTGGCGTTCACCCCGCCGGCCGCCGTCGAGCCGTCCAGCAATGTCTCGACCCTGAAGCCCGCGCTGCGGTCCGGATTACAAGAGCAAACCCATCAGGTGAAGAAGAGTGCCTAGACAGACTTTGGATGACGATGAAACGCCGCGCCGTCGCCGCGGCGCCAAGGCAGTGGCCATCGCGGCCGAGGAACGTGGCCTCGTGCTGCGTCTGCTGCTGCACAGTCCGAAGGATCTCGTCGCGGGTGTGCTGGCCGTTTCCGCCATCGTTGCAATCCTGATCAATGCGCTGTTCCTGCAGGCCGGCCGCCATCCGTCGCCGATGTTCGGCGGTTCGGTCGTGACGCTGCCGCCGGCACCGCCCGTAGCGGCCGCCAGTCCGTTGCCGCGCCCGCGCCCGGCGGAGGCCGCCGCTGCCCTGGAGCCGCCCCGGCCGGTCGAGGTGAAGCCGGTGGAGACCAAAGCGGTTGAAGCGAGGCCAGTCGAATCCAAATCCGTTGAAGCAAGATCCGCCGAACCCAAGCCGGTTGAAGCGAAGCCGGTCGATCCGATGGCGAGCCTGGTGATGAAGTCGACCGCCGCGCCGCCGGCCGCCGCACCGTCGAGCGTCATTCGTCCGCCGGCACCGATCCCGACGTCGCATCTGAGCCCGGCGGGCAAGCGCATCGCGGCGGTCCAGCGTACGCTGACCGAATATGGCTACGGCCAGCTCAAGCCGACCGGAACGATCGGCGCGGACACGCAGACTGCAATCGCGAAGTTCGAGCGCGCCCGCAAGCTGCCGGTGACCGGGCAGATGTCCGATCGCCTGGTGCACGAACTCAGCGTGATGATTGGGCATTCGATCGACTAGGCTTTGTCCTCTCGTCATGGCCGGGTGTCATCCGGCCATGACGTCTCTCCTCGACGCGTTGAACTGTCGTCAGACAGCTTCGCCCAGCAGAACGTCCCTGACCTCGTCGGAGAACAGCTTCTTCCGGCCGGCAAGCAGCACCCATTCCGGATCGTCGCGATCCGGGACGGCGCGTGGCATGCCGTGATCGAGCAGGGCGTGCGCGCAGCCCACCCAATCGCCGCCGCTGACCGGCTCATTGCAGGAGGCCCACGACAGGCTGCCGGACGCGTTGTCGCCAAAGCCGTGCTGCTCGGTCCACTCCGCGCCGTGCTCGAGCAGGAAGCGCGTCAGCGCGGCGTTGCCGCGGAATACGGCGTGATTGAGCGCCGAGCCATCCCAGTCGCCGCCGCGCACCGTGATGGGCCAGCCCAGCTCGACCATCAGCCGCACCGCGTCGTCGCCGCCTGCCGCGGCGAGCTCCGGAAGCAGGCGCAATTGCTGTGGTGAAAGCGCGCCGGGAAGGTCGGGCCGGCTGGCCTGGATCCGCCGCGCTTCACGCGCGTCGCCGCTGCTGCACGCTGCGACGAAGCGTTCGTCATCGGCCAGCGTCTCGGCACCGGTGCGCTCCCGCAGCAGCTCGGCGACCTCGGTCAGTCCGAATTGCAGGGCGTAACGGTAGGCGCTGAGACCGTCCGGTGTCGTGATGTGCGGGTCGGCGCCCGCGTCGAGTAAGGCCGCGATGCACGTCCGCGACCGCCGCCGCCGGATCGCCCACATCAGCGGCGAGCCGCAATCGGTCAACGGCGCGTTGCGGGCGGGCTCGTTTGGATCTCCGCCATGCTGCAACAGCAATTCGAGCGCCGCCACGTTCTCGTCGTCGAGCACCTTGTACATCGAATTGGTGCCGGCGATCCGTGCGCCATGCGCGAGCAACACGCCGGTCGTCACGAAACCTTCCAGCGAGTGGTACAGCGATTCATTGTCGTTGGGATTGGCGCCCGCTTCGAGCAAAAGCCTGGTCAGCTCGAGATCGTGATTGCGCCCCGCGGCGCCATACAGGGCCGACAGCGGATTGCTGTCATCGGGCGCAGCGAGCGATCCCGGCGGCCAGCGGCTGCCGATGTGCTGGTCCGGATCGGCACCGGCCTGCAGCAACAGGCGCGCGCAGCGATGCAGCCGCGGCTGAAATTCCGGAATCTGCAGCAGGCTGGAATGCGTGACCGCGACCAGCGGCGGCAGCTTGAGCGGACCACCGGGACGGTTGACCCATGCCGGATCATCGGCTGCGGTGCGCCGTATCGTTTCTTCATCGCCAATGGCGCAGGCGAGATAGGGATCATCGGCGGCAAGACCGGGATCCTCTGCGAGCATCCGTACCGCAACGCGCGGATTGGCGCGATTGGTGGTGCCGTCGACGTCGGCGGCATAGACCAGCTGCAGCCATCGCCGCACGCGATCGTCCCTGCTTTTGCCGGGCGGCAATTGCGTCTCGACGTAACGCCGCAGGTCCGGCCACGACGCAAAACCAAGATCGCGTGCCACGCAGGACTGCGCGTCGTGGAGCCGCAGATTGAGTGCGGCGATGTCGGCGTCGCTGCGCCCGGCCGCGGCCGGAAGCGCGTGGCGGAAACGGGCGTAAGCCTCTGGCGTCTGCCGCCGGTAAAGGCGGATCAGCTCCTTGGCCTGCTTCTTCAGATGTTCGAGATTCAATCGCGCGCGCGATCGGTCCATGGAAACCTCCGTGCATCACGCCGATGGTCCACAAAACCGGCTGCACAAAGGCTTGATTTGCCGCTTCAATGTTGCAAGTGGGTTCAACCCTTCCCGTGGACCCGGGCGCGGCTTGCACCGCAAGCTGAGGATATGAGCGGCCGGCGCGACGGTCAACCCGCCGTTTGGCGTGCGGCGATTGGACGGCGTCACGCCGCTGGCCTATAGGTCTGCGCATGCGATTGAAAACAAGTATTTGGGTGGCGGCCTATCTGCGCCGCTGCCAGACCGAGGGCGTGTTCGGCGCGATCCGCAAGAAGGGCGCGGAGGAGGCCGGTGCCGTCTTCGTCAAGGTGGCGCTGATGGACGGCAACGCGATGTTGTACGCGCCGGCGCCGCAGACGGTCTATGACGACAGCCGTCCGGCGGAGCGGCTGTTCGTGCCGGCGGCACCGCAGCCGGTGTCCGAGCCGTCGGTCGAGGAACGCTTGACCAAGGAGCTGCGCTTCGATCCCGACGCCTGGATCGTCGAGACCGAGGACCGCGCCGGGCGGCACTTTCTCGATCTGGCGAAAGGCTAACTTCCGGACTTCTGGTTGCGAACGGCGGGCGCGCTGCCGGGCTGCACCGCGGATCGCGTCTGCGAGGCTGCTGCACGCACGCGATGGCGCTCATCGTCGTAGAGCGACGAGCGATACTTGGCGCGCGCCACCGCCATGGTCGAGCCGCGCCACGCCGCCAGCATCACCAGCGCCGAGCGCTCGCTCAGATGATCGTACAGCCGCGACAGGCGGTAGACATAGTTGACCGACGAGCCAGCTTCCGGATTGAGGAACATCAGGATGCGCTGGAACGCGGCGCTCGACACATCGAGCGCCCGCATTGCGCAGGCGAGCGGCTCGCCGCCGGGATCATTCACCACGTCGGCAGCGATCCGCGACGGCAGGATCAGCGCCTCGCCGAGTTCGAGCGTGAAATTATCGATGTCTTCGGCAAACGCCGCCATCTCCAGGATATGGATCGCCCGCGTGGCGCGGGCGGCCGGAATCCGCGCCGCCGCCTTCAGCGGCGTCTCCTGCAGATTGTGCAGGATCTGCGTGCGTTCCTTCGCGTTGGCGGCAAAGAACATGTCGGAGATCTCGGCGGCATCGTTCGGCCGCATCGCGAGGCTCGCCGCCATCCGCAGCTCGGCTTCGGTCGGAATCTTGGCGGGCAGCGCTGACGGTGACGGCGCGGGAATTGGACCGGCAGCCGGCATCGGCTGGTCTGGACCGCCGCGCCGTAGCCCGAGCTTGTCCATGATCCCAGCGGGCGTTGCCGGATAGATCGCAAGCCGCGCGCGCACGGCGGCGCGTGTCGCGTCGTCGACCTCGTCGATCAGGCGCGAGGTCAGCTCGACGAACTGGCGCTCTTCGTCCGCCGAGTGTGCGCTGGCCTGCACATAGAGGTCGGTCAGGACGCGCAGCAAAGTGGGGCGGATGTCGACGCCCTCGCGGCGGGAGAGCGTCATCAGCCCATCGAAACCAGGAAATAACGGAGCTGCGCTCATCTCGGGCGTACGCGACTTGCCAGTAAGGAATCGGTTTGAAAACCTTGTGGCAGCGAGCCTACGCAGGCTGTTTTAAGAGCCGGTTAAGGAAAACAAGCCGTGAAGGCGAATGCTCGCATTTGCGCGTGTCCATTAAGGCACAGCGCCATATCCGTAACCGTCCGTATCGGCGGCTTAAGATGTCATTAACCATGCGCGTTCTTAACTCGGCAGGCGCGGGGCAAATCATGTCCGTGCGGGGCCAGAGAGAGCGGAACATGGGCACCATCGTTGAGTTTCCGGCGGATGCGGCTGCGCGGCGGCCGAGCATGGCCGGTGCTGCCGGCGAAGGCATGGGGACCGTGCTGATCCTTCCCGTCGTCCGGATCGAGCGAACGACGGAGGAGACCGGTGGTGATCGCGGACCGGAGCAGGGCACTGCGCAGGGCCGCCGTCGCCGACGTCGCTCCTGATCGCGGGCATCGTGCAATGCCGGAGCTTGTGCAGCGGATCGCCGCGTGGCGGCCATTCCCGGCGCTGATCCTGCTGCTGGCGGGCTCGGCGCTCGCGGGCTGCAGCGGCGGCGATTTCGGCCGCACCCGCGCCGATTTCCGCAACGACGACATGCATCGCTGGATGGGTGCGGAGGCGAACGGCAGCGTCGGCAAGAACGCCTCGCAATTCCAGCTCACTGAACACGAACGTCAGCTGCGCGATCTCGCCTACCAATTCATCGAGCCGCCGCTGTCGCGTCCGGCGTGGAAGAGCGTGTTCGGCGACTACCAGCCGCTGCCTGCGCCCTGGCGGCAGAGGGTCGTGTTCGACCGCACGGCGTATGGCCGCAATCTGATCGACGAGCCGCATCGTTCATTCGCCTCGCGCTATTCGCTCTTGATCGACGAGGTCCGCGACGACATCACCCGGTTCGAGCCGTTCTTCGCCGTCGCGATCCAGGTGATCGAGCTCGACCGCAAGCGCAATGCCAGCCTCAAGATGATCGCGGACGTGTCGCCGCGCGAGCGCGCTGATGCGGTCGCGCGGATGGAAGAGAACACGCTGATCGTGCAATGGGTCGGGCAGAGCCTGGAGCGGCGGATCGCGTCCTATCGCTGGGCGCTGGAGCGGCTGGTGATCCAGGCGCCCGACGGCATGGCCGCGGACGCCGAACGCCAGATCAACGAACTCGCCCGGCTCACCGCCAATGCGCCGCTGGTGTCCGCGCCGGTTGCCGGCCAGGCCGTGGTGACGAAGGGCTAGGCCCGCTTCGCTTTCCTCGTTGTTGATCTGACGCGGCGACTGCTCGGTTGCTGCGGCAGGCTCGCGATGAACGCCTTCAGCGCATCCGATGGCGGGTGGGCCGCGGGATAGGCGAGGCCGACCTGGCGCGTCACGTCGGTATCGAGCGCCCGCACCGCGACATCAGGATTGCCGCGCGCCACGCCTTCGGGGACGATCGCAACCCCGACCCCGGCCGCCACCAGCGCCATCGCCCATTCCTCGGATTCCGCGATCGCCACCGGTCTGCGGGGCGGTGACGTGCGCTTGAAGAATTCCTGCTGCTCGCAATGGCAACGATCGATCATCGAAACGCCGGCGAAGTCGGTGGTCCGGAGCGTCTCCTTCAACGTCAGGGGATGCGACGGCGGCAATGCCGCGACATAGCGCTCGCTCCAGAGCGGGATGAAGTGCTCGCCGGCGGTGATCATGGTTTTTGCGACGATCCGCGCGTCGGCCTTCTCATTGGCGCCGACCAGCCGGAGCGCGAGGTCGGCATGGCCCGTCAACGGCTTCAGCAGCGCGATGGTGCGGGCCTGATCGAGCGTCCGCAACAGGCCGAGCGTCAGCGCCTGCCGCGTCGCGGGCTTGCGAAACAGGTTCCGCGCCGCGTCCGCCTCGTCGATGATCTTGCGGGCGATGCCGTGAAACTGCGCGGCTGACTCGGTCGGGGCCATGCCCTTCTTGTGCCGGATGAACAGAGTGGTGCCGAGCTCGGCCTCGAGATTGGTGATCGCCGCCGAGATCGACGGCTGCGAGATGAAGCAGCGCTTCGCCGCGGCGGTCAGGTTGCGCTCGCGGTAGACCGCGGCGAAATAGCGGAGTTCGCGGATATCCATAGATACATCCTATCGTATAGATAGAGAGACAATATTTTACCTATGGAAAGGCGGGTGGCAAGCCTGCGCTGAATTCAGCGGAGGACTGGTCATGCGCATCCACCATCTCAACACCGGCACCATGTGCCCGATCGGCAAGCGGCTCGTGAACGGCAGCGGCAGCATCTTCCAGCGGGCGCGGATGGTCTGTCACTGCCTGCTGGTCGAGAGCAATGACGGCCTCGTGCTGGTCGACACCGGGATCGGGCTCGGCGATATCGCCGACCCGCCGCGGCTCGGACGCAAATGGGTGCGGCAGACGACGCCGCGGCTCGATCCAGCCGAGACCGCCGTCCAGCAGGTGAAGGCGCTCGGCTTCTCGCCTGATGACGTGCGCCATCTGCTGCTGACGCATCTCGATCGCGACCATGCCGGCGGCGTGCCGGACTTTCCGAAGGCCAAGGTGCATGTCCATCGCAACGAATACGACATGGCGGTGACGCATCAGGTCGCGCCGCCGCAAGGACGCTACATCACGGCACAGTGGCAGCACGGGCCGGACTGGGCGTTCTACGACGCCGATGGCGAGGACTGGTTCGGTTTCAAGGGCGTGCGCGCGCTCGGCGACCGCGAGCCGGATATCCTGATGATCCCGCTGCCGGGGCACACGCTCGGCCATTGCGGGATCGCGGTGCGCTACAAGGACAGGTGGCTGCTACACGCCGGCGATGCCTATTTCCATCACGCCCAGCTCGACGCCAGGCCGCGGATCCCGCTGGTGCTCGGCATGTTCCAGCGGCGCGCGGACATGGATCGCGCGACGCGCATCCAGAACCAGGAGCGGCTGCGCCAATTGAAGGCTGTGCACGGCGCCAGCATCACCATCGTCAACAGCCACGATCCCGTCGACTACGAGACCTGCCGCTGCGGCCGGCACGCGCTGGCGGCGAGCTAGCGCTTGCGCGCCGCGGGCGGTGGTGCCGGCGCGGGCAGCGGCGGCGGCGCCTCCTGCTTGGCCGCGACCGGCTCGGTTTGCGGCTTGCAGGAGGAGGCCGCGAGCGAGGCCTGCGCCTGCGGCATCAGGCCGGGCTCCGGCGCCAGCGCCTTCAGCAGGATCAGGCCGGTTGATGTCGGGGAGTCGATGATCAGCCGGTCGGCGGCGGTGACTTCCTCGTCCTCCGGCAGCTCGTTGTGCTGCGCTTCGGTCATCAAATAGAGCTCGATCACCTTCTTGCCGGCGGAGCGGTCGTTGATGGCGTAATAGGCGACCTCGTTGCGGGTGTAGAACGACACCGACGTGTAGGCCTGGCTGACCGGCACGGTGAGCTTCAGCGGCGCGCTGGAGAGATCGTAGCGGCAGATCGCCATCGCGAACGCCGGATCCATCAGCGGCATCGGCGAGTGGGTCGGGTCGGCCAGCGGCAGCTGCGTCACCTCGTTGAGCTTGGTCATCGGCGTCAGCCGCGAATAGGCGTCCTGCGAGGCGATGCGCGGCAGCGCCAGCACGCTGACAAGATGCACCACGCCGCCGAGCAGCACGCCTGCGAGGATGGTGAACAGCAGCCGGATCATGGGCAGCCCGTGGTTGCGATCGAGGGCATCGGCGCGTCGCGCTGGGTGCGGGTCGCGACCCCGACCGGCGTGTCGTAGAGGCGCAGCATCAGCGCGTAGCGCTCGATGCCGCCGGTCGGCAGCCAGTTGCCGGCGCGCGAGCGCGAGGCGATGTGGATCTCGAACGTGCCGTCGGAGGCGCGCATGATCTCCTGACTGGTGAAGCCGTAGCGCTGCAGCGAGTTGGCGACCAGATGGCCCTTGCGGTCGAACAGCGTCAGCGTCCAGAACCGCGCCGCCGGCGTCACGCCGCTGACCACGATGTCGCAGCGGCCGTCGAGCGGTTTGTTCTTGTCGTCTGATGTCGCCGAGAACGCGATGCCGTCGCCGGTGCCGATCGGCAATTCGCCGCTGCGCGCGATGGTGGCGCGCGAATAGGGGTCGACGTCGGAGGTGCCGTTTTTCGGCCGCGCAGTCCAGGCGCCGATCTTCAAGGTGCCGAGATCGGTGCCGCGCGTCGCCGTCGCGTAGGTCAGGCCGAGGCCGACGGCGGTGGCGATGACGAGGGCCAGCAGGGTGGTGAGGAGGAGCCGCACGTCAGTTCTTGCGTGGCGCAGGAATTGTTGTCGCGCCGTCCGGCCCGGCCGCGGCAATGTAATTTTCGGGGAACGCCAGCGCGCTCGAGGATTCCGGCTTGCCGGCCTTCGAGGGCTCGTTCAGTGTGGTCTTGTTGGCGGTCTTGGCCGCGTCGTCGAGCAGCTTCTCGACCCGCACCAGGATGTCGGCGCCGCGTTTGGTCAGCACCGGCGGCGGACCCGGCTTGGTCTCCAATATGCGCGGCGCGGCGTTGGCCTGGGCATTGGCCTGCACCGGCTGCGGCGGCAGCTTCTGGCCCATGCCGACGCCGTTGAGTTCTTTCACCTCAACACCCTGATGCGCGGCGACCATGATGTCGTGCCAGGTCTGCGCCGGCAGCGAGCCGCCGGTCATGCGGTTGGTCGGTGAATAGTCGTCATTGCCGTACCAGACCGCGCAGGTGAAGTTGCCGGTGTAGCCGACGAACCAGGCATCGCGATACGCGTTGGTGGTGCCGGTCTTGCCCGCGGTCGGAATGCCGTCGAGCGCGGCGCGGCGCGCGGTGCCTTCGCTGACCACGTGGCTCATCATGCCGGCCATGTCGGCGGCGATATTCGGCGGAATGGCCTGCCGCGGCTTCGGCCCGTCGCGGTCCCAGCGCCACACCAGGTCGCCGGCGCCGGTGCGCACCTCGAGCACCGAATGCGGCGTCACCGCCTTGCCGCGGTTCGGGAAGGTCGCATACGCCACCGCATGCTCGATCACCGTGACTTCGTCGGAGCCGATCGGCAGCGACGGCGTGTCGGGCAGCGGCGCCTTGAGGCCGAAGCGGCGCGCGACCTCGATGATCTTGGCGCGGCCGGCCTTCGGGCCGCCAATGTTCTTGCCGAGCTCGATCGAAAGCTTGACCGGCACCACGTTGATCGAGCGGGTGATTGCCTGCGTTAGCGTCACCGAGCCGGAATAGGAGTGGCCATAGTTCTGCGGGCACCAGTTGCCGATGCAGACCGGGCCGTCGACGATCTTCGAGTTCGGCGTGAAGCCGTTCAGCAGCGCCGTGGTGTAGACGTAGGGCTTGAACGACGAACCGGGCTGCCGATAGGCGTCGACGGCGCGGTTGAACTGGCTCGCACCGTAGTCGCGTCCGCCGACCATGGCGCGGATGCCGCCGTCGAGATCGGACACCACGGTCGCCGCCTGCGTCGCGTGATAATCACGCCCGAACTGCCGGAGCTGATTCTCGATCGCTTCCTCGGCCGCCTTCTGCACGTTCATGTCGATCGCGGTGCGGACCACGAAGACGCGCTCGGTGTAGGATTTCGGGAAGGTGTCGACCAGCTTGCGCATCTCGTCGAAGGCGTAGTCGAGATAGTAGTTCGGCGAATTCTCGTCACGCCGGTCGACCGCGACCGCCGGATTGCGGCGGGCGCCGAACACCTGGCCCTCGGTCATGAAGCCGGCATCGACCAAATTGTCGAGCACGACGTTGGCGCGAGCGCGTGCCGCGGGCAGGTTGATGTGCGGGGCGTATTTGGTCGGCGCCTTGAACAGGCCGGCGAGCATCGCGGCCTCCGCGAGGTTCACGTCGCGCACCGACTTGTTGAAGTAGAAATGCGCCGCGCCGTCGACGCCGAAAGTGCCGCCGCCCATATAGGCGCGGTCGAGATAGAGTTTTAATATCTCGTTCTTGGTGAGGCGCGTCTCGAGCCAGATCGCGAGGAAGGCTTCCTTCACCTTGCGTTCGATGGTGCGCTCGTTGTTCAGGAACAGGTTCTTGGCGAGCTGCTGGGTGATCGACGAGCCGCCCTGGCGGACGCCGCCGGCCTGCGCGTTGGTGACGAGCGCGCGGGCGAGGCCCGGAAAGTCGATGCCGAAATGGTCGTAGAAGCGGCGGTCTTCGGTCGCCAGCGTCGCCTTGATCAGATTGTCCGGAAAATCTTCCAGCGGGATCGAGTCGTTGTGCTTGATACCGCGGCTGCCGATCGGGTTGCCGTAGCGGTCGAGGAACGTCACCGCGAGATCGGACTTCTTCAGCCAATCCTCGTCGGCGGTCTCGCGGAAGGCGGGGATCGCGAGCGTCAGCATCAGGATCATGCCGCCGAGCCCGATGGTCGCGGCTTCCGACAGCGGCTCGATGAACACCCAGCGCTTCCAGCGGCCGACATAGAAGCGGTCCATGAAGGTGGAATAGCGTTCGTAAAGCTCGCGCAGGCCCTTGCCCGACGAGAACAGCGTCGAGTCGATACGCGCATCGAGGTCCAGGAAGAAGTTCCGGACCTTCTGTTTCCAATGCGACGGCATGATCTGGCGGACCGGACCCTTGATCAGTTCGACAGCGCTGCGCCTGCCCAAAACGGGCACAGGCCAGCGTCTTGCTTCGATGTTGCGGCAATCCCAAGGCGCTTTTGCGTCGTTGGGGACTCGTTCGTTGTTCTATCCGAGCGGCTGCCATAAACCAATGGCGCGGCTGGTGAATTTAATGAAAGCCCTAACGCTGCCCACCGGCTTTTGCGACCCCGCAGGTGCACCCCCTTGCGGAGCCGGCGCCGGCATCCCAAGAAGAGCTGCACCGCCATGTCAGGGATATCATGACCGCACCGCCCAAACGCCCGTCGGACCAGGAGGGATTCTTCTGGAAAACCAAGATGTTGGAACAGATGTCTAACGCCGAATGGGAGAGCCTGTGTGACGGCTGCGCACGTTGCTGCCTGGAGAAGCTCGAGGACGAGGACACCGGCAAGATCTATTTCACCCATATCTCCTGCAAGCTGCTCGATGCCGGCCTGTGCACCTGCAAGGACTATCCGAACCGCTCCGACCAGGTTCCGGATTGCGTCCGCCTGACGCCCGAAAACGTCCGGACCCTGAACTGGCTGCCGCCGAGCTGCGGCTACCGGCTCGTGGCCGAGGGGCGGGACCTCTATTGGTGGCACCCTTTGATCTCGGGCGATCCCAACACCGTTCATGAAGCCGGCGTCTCGGTGCGCGGGCGGGTGCAGGGCACCGAGATCGACGTCAACGACGCCGATCTCGAGGATCATATCGTGCGCTGGCCGGGATTGTTGCCGAAGCAAGCACGGCTGAAGAAGCGGCCGAAAGCGCTGGGCAAGACGACCAAGGCGTGACGTCGCAACGAGCGCCGCGATCACGTCATCGCGAGAAGGTCGCGGCGGGATGCACCCATGCGCTGGGGTGCCTGCCTCAGCATCGATTTGCTGCATAAATTGCGAAGCAGAGAATGATTCCATCGCGGGATCAGCCCGCGCAGCAGCATTACGCCTCAAATGAACAAGTATGAACGGCAGAGCCGGATTCCTGCCGACCAAGCGACATTGCCCGACGACATTGCCGAAGAGCTGTCCCGCCTCCCGAGCGAGGTGATCGAACTCAGCGACGCGCCGCCGCTGGCGCCGCCGGCACCGCTCAATCCGGATGAAGTCCGCACCATCGTGATCAGCCTGATGCTGACGATGTTCCTGGCCGCGCTCGACCAGACCATCGTCGCCACTGCGCTGCCGACGATCGGACGCCAGTTTCACGACGTCACCAATCTGTCCTGGGTGATCACGGCCTATCTGCTCGCCTCCACCGCGGTGGCGCCGGTGTTCGGGACGCTGAGCGACATCTATGGCCGCCGCGTCATGATCATCACCTCGCTCAGCCTGTTCGTGGTCGGCTCGGTGCTGTGCGCGATCGCGCCCAACATCACCATGCTGATCGTTGCCCGCGGCCTGCAGGGGCTTGGCGGCGGCGGCATCATGCCGGTTGTCCAGACCGTGATCTCCGACGTGGTGACCCCGCGCGAGCGCGGCCGCTATCAGGCTTATTTCTCCAGCGTCTGGATGGCCGGCGGCATTCTCGGCCCCGTCGTCGGCGGCGTGTTCGCCGAGCATCTGCACTGGTCGATGATCTTCTGGATCAATTTGCCGCTCGCCGCGGCGGCGCTGGCGCTGCTGCTGCCGAAGATGAGCAAGATCCCGGTGTTCCACCGCAAGCGCAAGGTCGACTGGCTCGGCGGCGTGCTGCTGATGGCCTCGGCCGTCGTGCTGATGCTGGTGCTGACCTGGGGCGGCACCCGTCTGTCCTGGCTGTCGCCGACCATCACGGCGATGATCGGCGCCTCGATCGCGCTCGCCGGCGCCTTCGTCTGGCATGCGCGCCGGGCCGACGAGCCGTTCCTGCCGTTGTCGCTGCTCGGCGGCTCGGTGGTGCCGTTCGCGATGGGCGCGGGCGGCTGTGCGCTTGGCGCCATGGTTGGCCTGACCGTGCACCTGCCGCTGTATTACGAGGTGGTCTATCACCTCACCGCCAGCGAGGCCGGCCTTGCGCTGATCCCGCTCGCGGCGATCTCGACCTTCGGTGCGGCGATCGCCGGACGGACGATGGCGAAGGCCAGGCACTACAAGCGCGTCGCGATCGTCGGCACCTCGGTCGCTGCGATCTGCGCCGTCGGCATGGCGGTGACGACGCTGCCGCTGTGGGGGTTGCTGCTGTTGATGAGCGTGTTCGCACTCGGGCTCGGCACCACATTCCCGATCAGCGTGGTGTCGCTGCAGAACGCAGTGGCGCGGCCGCAGGTCGGCACCGTGACCGGCGCGATGAACTTCTTCCGCGCGATGATGGCTTCCTTCACGGTCGCCGCCTTCACCACGATCCTGCTGATGACCTTGGGCCCCGATATTTCGCTCAACGGCGAGCATCATGCTGCGGCCGCAGGCGCCGTGAGCGCGATCCCGATGGCCGACATGATCACGGCGTTCCGCTACGTGTTCGGCGCCGCCGCCGCGCTGCTGACCACGGCTTCGATCTGCATGATCACGATGGAAGAGCGCCCGCTCGCCGGGCCAGCTGCGGCACCGGCCGAGATGGCGGAGTAGGGCGTGAGCCAAGCTCACCGATGTCGTCCCGCTGAACGAACGCAGGAATGATTCTGCGACGACGCCAAATTCACCGCTGTCGTCCCGGCCTAGGTATTTAGTCCCAAGCTTTGATGGTGCATTCTTATCGCACGATTCGAAGGATGCGCTATGGGACAGGTTTTACACGGCTGCGCCACCACGACGGAGGCAATCCGTCGAGCAATACAAGATAGTCAAGAGAGCCTGAGAGCGCTCGCCAGGCGCTACGGGATCAACCAAAAGACCGTCGCGAAGTGGAAGGGGCGCGAGACAGTCGCCGATCTCCCGACAGGCCCAACGGAAGCCAAATCGACCGTGCTTTCCATCGAGGAGGAGGCGATCATTGTTGCTTTCCGGCGGCATACGCTATTGCCGCAATCGACGATTGCCTCTATGCGCTTCAGCCGACCATCCCACATCTGACGCGATCATCCCTGCATCGCTGTCTCCAGCGCCACGGCATCAGTCGATTGCCGGAGGTCGAAGGCAGTAAGCCTCCGAAGAAAAAGTTCAAGGCTTATCCGATCGGCTATTTCCACATCGACAT